>CAMLDR010000050.1 GCA_946478775.1 uncultured Flavobacteriales bacterium | reverse complement strand
CGTCGAATTCTTTCGGATCGTGTACGATGGATGCACCGGAACCTCCCAAGGTATAGGAAGGACGGATACAAAGCGGGAACCCGAAGTCCTGTGCAATTTCTTTTCCTTCAAGGAATGATTTAGCAGTAGCTTGCGGAGCCATTCCCACATCAATTTTGCCCATCAATTCACGGAAAGCTTCCCTGTTTTCTGTAATTTCGATAGCAGCGATGTCAACCCCAATGATTTTCACACCGTAATCTTCCCAGATTCCCATTTCATCGCATTTGATAGCGAGATTGAGACCCGTTTGACCTCCCATCGTAGGTAGTACTGCATCGATTTTATGATTTTTCAGGATCTCGATGATGCTTTCCGGTTCAAGCGGCTGAAGATAGACGTTATCAGCAACAACTTTGTCTGTCATGATCGTAGCCGGATTCGAGTTGATCAATGTTACTTCAATACCTTCTTCGCGAAGCGAGCGGGCGGCTTGAGAACCTGAGTAATCGAATTCACATGCTTGACCAATAACGATGGGACCTGAACCGATGATTAGTACGGACTTAATGGAATTGTTTTTCGGCATTATGCGCTTTTTAAGAGTTCAATTTGTAATTAATTGTTATTAATCTTTGCAACACGGTAAATGGCTCTACCTATACTACAAATTGAGCGCAAATTTAGGGAAATTAATCCGGAATCTTACAAAACCGATTTTGTTTTTTACGGAGTTATTAACACCGAATTACGAATTACCAATGCCGAATTCCAAATTTGAGTCTGAGGTCCTTTTAGAAAACAGTAGGGCGGAAAATTTTACACTCCTACTGTTTTGTCTGCAAATGCTTTAGTTTTGGATGATGTTTGTCCGGTCGAAATATTTCTTCTCCTGCATTTCTTTGAGCAATAAATCCAGGTTCAACTGATCACTTACATTCAATAGAATAATCGGTCTTTTCTTCTTGTCGAAAAAGGCGTAAATTTTATTGGATTCGAATTTCACTTTGGATAGTTCCGGAAAGATTTTCTTCATTGCTTGGAACGCTGCTTCTTGATTCCGGTCAATGATTACCAATTGGGTTTGTGAATTTGTTTCCAGACTTTCTAAAGAATGAGAATCCAAAAGCGGAGATGAAAAACCAATATGCGTTAAATGGAAATAATGGCCGATCAAATCCATCATTTCTCCTATACCGCCATCCGTATCGGAATCCCCGTAAATTGAAACACGATTGAGCAAAATACCGTAATCAGTAATCGAATTCGGGAATGTTGTTCCAAAAAGGTCGATTGCCCGGTTCACAAATTCCTGGTCTATCTGCTTGTTAGCAGCAAGGTATTCCGAGACTAATGGGTAAAGTGCTTTTCCAAATCCGTTGATGTATTCGTTGTTATACCAGTCTGCAGGGTCCGGTTTCCCGCTTAAATAGTTGTATGCCCAGCCATTTCCGAGTGCGGTAGCTAATCCTTCATCAATAAAATTGTATGCGAACTGTTTATAAGGAGATTTACTTTCATTGAAATAACCTTCCAGTTTATGCTGAAATCCGCTTGACTGCTCATCATACAACACGTGACACATTTCGTGCAAAACCACACCAATACGTCCTATGTAGTCTTTTTCATCTGTCAGTACTCCCACACACAAACTGTTTGAATAAGGATTTGCCGCACTGCTTCCACTATCTCCCGGAATGGGATAAAGCGCTACTGTAAAAGGAATATCTGAAATCCAGAATGAATTATAGAAATGGTTGATCTTTGTAAATGATTCGGAGCATTGGGCAGTATATTTTTCCAAAGCGATCTTTTGCTGGTTCAATTTTGCTTCGTAATCCTTCCAAATGATGCGGTCATAATGGATTTCTGCGCGCTGCATGATCTCAGTTAACTTTTGCAATTCGCTATTTGGCAAAATGCCCAACATTTTATTCCTGAATTCAGAAATGGTGGAAGAACTAACCAGTGAGATCGCAATGAAATCAAAAGTGGTGCGAGACGGTCGGCGGCTCTGAGGGAATTCTTCTCTTCTGAAACTGTAATCGAGTTTCACCTGATCGTAATCGCTGATCAATTTGGCAAATTCGTTATTGCCTTTTGTTTTTTCGGTGATGAATTGTTCCAGTGTAGAAGATATACCATGGCGATGTGCTGCTGTTTCCAAAAAATTCACGATGCAATACGGTTTACTAACCTTAAATTGAAAGGCGATCGTATTTTGTGAAAATGCAGGTTGTAACAATAACCAGGCGGATGCGAGTATGAGCAGTTTTTTCATATTTTGATTTAGAAAGTTAGTGTCGGGATTCCTCTAAAAGTGACACCAATGAATAGATTTCTTTTGTAACAAACCCATTACTTCCTGATTTTGAAGCGGCTAAGAATCCGATGGTGTATTTTTTTGTTGAAAGCACCATTCCATTTCTGATCTCTTTATGGGTGTAGAGGAAAATCGGATAGCTAAATTCGATCACATCGAACGGATCACGCTTCAGGATCTTTTTAGCTGCAAGACAAGTTTCCGTTTTCAGTATTTTTCCTTTCACAACAGCAGGTGTATGCAGGATTTTCCCATCGGAATTTTTTATTTCTCCAAACAGGTTATTTGCACTTGCAAACCCGTTTCGATTAATCAACATTCCTGTTTTTACCAGGTCAAACAAAGAAGTCCTGAAGTAATACCGCGGGTATATTTCGCCGTCTGCACAATCCCGCTCATTTTCGGAAACATCCAATCTCTTGAGGAAAGCCGACCATTGGCTGCACGAATACGTATCGAACGGGTATTTGTACTCCAGCGACGGAGCAGACATCCGATATAATCTTGAAACCGTACTATCGTATTTCTTTTTGCTGTATTTCCCAGTCCATGAAAAGGTATCGTTTAATTTCACTCCTTCTTCTAAAGACAGGAGTATTCCGTACATTTTCATCATTTGAAACCGTTGTCCGTAAATAGACAACCGCTCTGAGTTTTTACAATAAACGACGTTTCCTGTTTTATTTTCCAGGATGACCATCCCGCTGACTTTTCTTAAAGGATCTTCTGAAAAGTAGCGTTCCATGATCGGTTCAATTCCCCGATCCAAATTCGTTTTGATGCCCAAACTTAGCGTGCTGTCGTATTCCGGGACCTGAAGAGGTAGTTGCTGCTTTAAAAATTGAATAACGGTAGAATCTTTGATCTCTGATCCATCCGAATAGTAAAAATGACGCTCTGATTTCTTACTACAGGAATAGAAAACCCCCATGGATACTAGTATCAAAGTGAATAGTAAAAACCTGTTTCTGTAAGTTCCGGTCATGGTTGGATTCCCTTTTTAAAGTGTGTTTTTTTCCTAACGCTCAGCCAAAGTACTACCAATCCGCTAATAAAATAGAACTGGACCACAATAAAATTCATTGCCCAATAGTTACTGCTCAAAATTCCTCTGAAAAAAATTAGTTTCAAATCCAGATGATGTGAAAACTTAAAGACACCCGCGAATAACAGCAGAACATACTCAATCCACCCGATTATTTAAGCATTCAATTTAAGAACATGATAATACCTTCATTTTTTTTAACTGCTTCGGAATACATCTGCTGAATGATTTCAAAATACTCAAGCAAGTAATTTATTTCATCCTCATTTTCCCAAATAGTTGGATAAACTTCCAACTCAATCATTCGTTCTGGATCATAGTTTTTCTTCAGATCTTCGACAGAAATTGCTGCCAGTTTTAGGTTCAATTCTTTGACTTGACCGGGATTCAAATAGTGTGCAGGACCATAACCTAAATCCTGACCTTCATCGATAAATTGTTCGCTAAAAAAAATTCCAGCCAATGAAAGTTGATTTGCTCCACGGGATTGAAATGTATTTATTGATTCTCCGGTGAGTAAAAATAAAATTCCATCCCATGATTTATCGATATCAACCAGGTTTGGATCTTCTTCATCGTTGTAAATCCGATTTTCCAAAAGGGAACTATCTTTTCTGTAAGCTTCCAGTTCTTCAGAAGATACTCGAAGGAAGTTGGCGATCATACTCATTTTATAATCAGTTATTTGTAAATTCCTATAAAACAATATTATTCACCGGAGTTACCGCCGGCGGAAGTTCTGTTTCTCCCAGCATTTCGCGCAGGTCAATTTCAATGGTGCGGCTGATCTGTGAGATCGGAACATCATTGGCACTTCCTTCAAACGGATTCTCGGCACTTTCCCCCACTTGTTCCAAAGAGGTGAAAACCCAGGAGATCAATACGCTGAATGGCAATACCAGCCAAACCATGTGCCCTTTCATGAATCCATCCACATAATCGTTCAGCTTCGAAAATTCAAAAAGCATTCCAAATGGAAGCAGGAAGCAAAACAAGCGAATAAAAAAGGTGTTGATCGTTGCAAACTGACGCGGATAAGGGAAATTTTTGATGCGTTCGCTTTTTCCCTGGTGATCAAAAAATTCGTTCAGTACTTTTTGCATTTCAATGTACTGGAAGGTATCCAGCTGCCCGGAATCCAGCAATTCCCGAAGCAATTTCGACTGCTTTGCCAACAGCTGGGTTGCGCGGTTCTTATTTTTCAGTATCGCATCGATTTCTTCCTGTCCCAGGTATTTGATCAATTCCGACTCCAGGGAAGTTTCCTGTTCCGGAACACTGTAATATTTCCTGTACTCCCTGTTGTATGATTTGGAAGCAGTTTCCCACATACGCGGATCCCGCATCTGGTAACGCAGTGCTGTGAGCCAGGCAAAATGACGGTAGATGAGCTCTTTGCTTTTTGCATCGTCCGGAACCATGTTTTTGCTCATAGCGCCCCACGACCGGCTGCTGTTTACTATCCCACCCCAAATCTGACGCGCTTCCCACGTGCGGTTGTAGGCCTGGGTATTTTTAAACCCGACGATAAATGCTGTTGCAGTTCCCAGAAGCGCAACCACTGTCCAGGGAATGGCAATCCAGTAAATTTTGAATACATCAAACAAAAGGATCGGAATGGCGCCGATCAGAAGCAGTAAAAAGATATTCCTTCGTGTCCAGATAATAAATTCTCCTAAGTGGTATGATTTTCCTGAATGCATCTTATTAATTTAAAATTGAAAATGAATAATTGAAAAGTGAAGAACGCTGTCTGCCAAAAATAGAATTTTCCAACTCTTCATACCGGATTGTTATTTTCGAGACGTAAATTTACTGATGATTATTCCAACCAGTACCACCGTATAAAAATGTCCCAGGATTCCCAAAACAGAGGTCACCAATTTGGTACTGTGAGCCGTTGGTACAATATCCCCAAAACCGATACTGGTCATGCAAACCGAACTGAAATAAACCAGGTCCATATAGATGGATGCCGTATCCTTCATGTCAACCCCATGAAACGAATGCGGGTTGTGGTAAATGAAGAACTGCAGTAAAAACACACTGATTTCGATTAACAAAAAATAGCCGCAGGCTGCTGCTGAAATCACATCCGAATCAATGTAGCTAGGCTTTACCAGGAACTTCACTACTTCGTAAAAAATAAAAATGAAGAACAGGACATAAACAATATTCAGTAGTTCGAAATAGAAGGTTACGTCCTTTACAAAGGAAATACCAATTGGAAAAAGTACCACCAGTATGAAGAGCAGGTTTTTAATCCAGGCTTTCCATTTGTTTTTGCCCATGAAAATACCTGTACAGGCTAGTCCGAGCAAAAACATATTGATTGGCCAGATAATGTCCCGGTAATTGGCGTGATCGTTTATGAAAATCCCGATAAACAAATGTTGAAGCAATGCAACCAGCAATACTTCGTATTTTCGTTTATCAAAAAATTCAAGCAGTTTCCCCATTTTTAAGTGCTATTTCTATCAAAGATAATTTTTCCAACGAAAAGAATGTCCGGGTAGTTCGAAACCTGAGTACCCAACATCGCCTATTCACTGCATTATTTCCGAAACAACCTGTTTTTTTGAAGGGAATACAGTACCTTTATCTCAAATTATTGTTTCCATGAAATTGGTTTTAAATCAGCATCAGATTGAGCAAAAGATCATGCGTCTGGCGCATGAAATCTTAGAGAACACCTATGGGATCCCCGAATTATTTATCGGTGGGATTATCGGGAACGGGGAAACTTTTGCGCAGCAGATCACTGAAATTGTCCGCAAAAACAGTTCACAGGAGGTGACTTATTTTAAAATTGAACTGGATAAAGATCATCCGCTTGATTCAACTATTCAGTGTTCCATAGATCCGACCTTGTTCCATGGCAAACAGGTGATCCTGGTGGATGATGTAATCAATTCAGGAACGACGATGCAATACGGTGTCATGAAGATCCTGGAACAACCCGTCAGAAGTGTAAAAACAGTTGCCCTGGTAGACCGGATGCACCGCAGATATCCTATCAAATGTGATTTTGTAGGAATGACCTTAACAACCACTTTGGGTGAACGTGTGGAGGTCATGCCTTCAAATGGTTCACTTGAGGCATTTTTGGTGTAAAAAGGTTGACTTCGACTCCGCTCAGTCACCTTTTCTTGAAAGCTGGACGAAGCCGAAGTTTGAACTTTTGAACTTTTGAACTTTTGAACTTTCAATATGAAGCGAATAACAGAATCAGAAAGCAATCATCGCAATCTGGACCAACTATCTACCCGGGATTTATTGATAGGTATCAATGAAGAAGACCATACTGTCCCGCTAGCTGTTGAAAAAGAAATCCCGCAAATTGAAAAATTGGTAGATGCCTGTGTGGAACGTATGCAGGATGGCGGACGGCTTTTTTACATGGGAGCAGGAACAAGCGGTCGTTTAGGAATTGTAGACGCCAGTGAATGCCCTCCTACTTTCGGCGTTCCGCAGGGAATGGTGATTGGTATTATTGCAGGTGGCGACGTAGCTATACGGAAAGCAGTAGAGTTTGCGGAGGACGACCGGGAACAAGGCTGGAAAGACCTGGAAGCATTTCATATTACTGAAAAAGATACCGTTGTTGGAATTGCCGCTTCGGGAACCACTCCTTATGTTTTGGGAGCTTTGGAAACGGCAAAGAAGAAAGGCATTTTAACAGGAGGGATTTCCTGTAATCCGCATTCACCATTGAGCCAATTGGCGGATATTGCCATTACTCCCGTTGTAGGCCCGGAATTCGTTACCGGAAGTACGCGCATGAAAAGCGGAACCGCTCAGAAACTGGTTTTGAATATGCTTTCAACAGCCATCATGATCCGTTTGGGAAGAGTGAAAGGAAACAGAATGGTCGACATGCAGTTATCCAATGACAAGCTGGTTGATCGCGGCACTAAAATGGTCATGGAAGCAACAGGACTAGAAGAGTCTCAAGCCAATGAATTACTTCTGAAGCACGGTTCGGTTCGGGCTGCTGTAGAGGCATTTAATTCGTAATGGCACAAGCAAAACCCATTCTTCATTCAAAAGATCTGACGATTAATCGTCCGGAACCGATAACGGAGGATATTCCGGTGCTCGAGTATTCGAAAAACATTGATCCGAAATACGCCGTTGAGGCCTTGCTGGAAGGAAATAACGTATTGATAGCAGACCAATATAGCAGCGGGACTGCTGTTCTGGAAGCACTTAAGAAGACCCTTTCGAAAAAAACGAACAGCGATTCTTTTCAATCACAGCGGAGTTACCGCGACACTTTCCGGAAAGCAACCCAATTATTGCTCATCGAAATTTCCGATCACAAACTGCATGTGCGGAAAGCTCCTGAGATCGGCTGGATCAAAATCCTGTATCCGGAACTTCCGGATTTCTTCCTTCCATTTACGGATGTACAGGGATTGAACAGTTCTTGGCAATGGTATGAAAAGGGAATCCGCATTCCGGGATTGAAACAAACGCTTCATCCTTTTTACGGAACGTATTTCCCAACCCGTTTTGAGCACATCGAATTGTTTGTGAACTACCTGAAGAATTACCGGGGTAAAAAAGACCGGGCATTTGATGTGGGAATCGGAAGTGGCATTTTAAGTAAGCTGTTCCATCAATTTGATTTTAAAGAGCTTAATGCATCTGATATCAATCCGAATGCTTTGATCGGAATACTTTATCAGAATGAGAATCCAAAGCAGATTTCCAATCGCTTTGGATTAAATGAGAATGAGGAAAAGATAAACCTTTATTTCGGGGATTTGTTTGCCGGTTCGGGAATCAAATCAGACGTGATTGTTTTCAATCCGCCATGGATCCCGCTTCCGAAAGAAGTTTCGGGGATTGACCTGGCCATTTATTACGATAAAGACTTGTTCCCTCGTTTCTTTGAAGAGGCTCGCAAACATTTGAACCCGGAAGGACAGGTGGTCATCCTCTTTTCGAACCTGGCGGGATTAATGGATCCCAACTTTATTCACCCGGTTGAACAGGAATTGAAACGCCAAAACCGCTTTAGTTTAGTAGAAAAAAAGACCAAAAAGGCCGGTGCGGCATCTTCCAAAACAAAACGAAAAGCCGTTTGGCGCGATCAGGAATTTGTGGAATGCTGGACACTTAAATTGAAAATGTAAAAGGGATAATTGAGAAGATCTTCGCCAATCATCTGAAAGAACTTACTTTCTATGCTTTTCAATTATCCATTGTCAATTCTCAATTCTTAGTAATTTTGGCACATGCAGATCAAAACAACACTTACACAATCCGAATTCGCCAAACTGACCTTTATTTTATTGCTCAAACGACTTCAGGTACTTTTCTTACTCCTGGCTGTTATCGGCCTGATTATCGGGGCACTGATCGCCATATTCGTTTATCACAACAAAGATGCCTATATGCTCGTTTTTGTCGCTATCGTATTCCTGGGCTTGTTTGCATTCAGTATTTTCAACAACGCGAAAAGACATTATCAGCTTAATTCCCGCATTCGCCAGGAAACCACCTACGATTTTTCGGACAAAGGAGTTGCTATCTCAAAAGAAGGTTTTTCTTCTACCGTTAAATGGAATGAAATAATCCGCATCAGCAGAAAATCCGGACTGGTCCTGATCTGGCAGAACAAACTGGTTGCCAATGTGATCTCAGTAAAGGATGTGAGTCCGGAGGAAATGAAAACTATTCATGACTTCACTCAAAAAAAAGGAATCAAGTCCAATCTATCCTGATCTTTTCAAGATTCATTTTTTTAGACTGCTATTTTTTCACCATTGTTAGAGTAATTTCTTTACATTAGACCAACTCTTACCTCTATTCAATGGGTCCAACAAAAATTTGGCACAAACTACTATTCGGGATGCTTATTTCACTGGTTCTTGCTCTTGCAGCAGTTTCCCTTGTAGTATACGATCACATATCCTGGAATCTGACACAAAAAACACACAGCCGTTTGGAAGTTATTCGAAATCTGAAGAAACAGCAGGTCGAATCTTATTTCAACCAATTGAGGAATCAGACCGAACTAATGAGTTCTTCCAAATCATTCGTGAATAAATTCATTGAATGCAAAAACGGATTCCGGGAAATTGCTGACGCCCCGCACTTTGACACCGAAACCTATCACTTCTATAAAAGTCAGCGAGACAGTATTTACAGCGAACGGCTAGAATTATACTATGGGAAACGAAGTGTTTCGCTTGATCTGGCTTCCAAAATTCTTCCAAACAATAAAGAGGCCCTCATCATTCAAAATTCTTTGTGGAATGGACATTTACCGCAATTAAACTGCACAAAAAGGTTCCGGTCTGTAGAAGCCGTATTGAGTAACAGAACAAAACGCATAGCCAATAAAATCGGTTTCCACGATGTTTTACTAATTGATTCCAAAACAGGAGCTATTATTTTTACCAATGACAAGAAGTCTGAAATTGGCGGGAATGTTTTAGAAACGCCTTTCAAAAACACCAGCATTAGAAAAGCATTTGATGAAGTGCGAAAGTACAGGGAACCGAAAACATTTATTGTTGACTTTGAAGCCTACCCCCCGGCAAATAACGAACAAGTTGCTTTTATTGCCTGCCCGATGATCAAAGACAGTAATAATGTTGGTGTGTTCGTTGCTGAAATAGCACTTGAAAAACTAGACCGGATCCTTACATTTAACCGGGAGTGGAATAATCAGAAAATGGGAAAAACCGGGGAAGTTTACCTGGTAGGTCCGGATATGTATATGCGCTCTCAAAGCCGTTTTTTATTGGAAGACCAGAAGAATCTGCTGAAAATCCTTACCCGGAACAATTACCTTTCAAAGACAGATCTGAAACAATTGCATGATACCAAATCTGCTATCAAAAGTATTCCAATTGATTCGGATTGCTCACGAAAAGCTATTAAAGGAAAAACGGGAACTTCCAAAGCACTGGATTATCGGGGAGAGCCGATACTCGGATCATTCTCTCCATTAAAAATCAATAATGTCCAGTGGGGAATTGTTTCTAAAATGGATCAAAGCGAAGCTTTTTCAGAAGTGGATGACTTACGCTACTTCCTCATCATTACCTACTTGACGGTTTTGCTTATTTCTTCCTTCATTGCCTTCTTTATTGCCAGGGAAATAGCCAAACCTATCCGGCAGCTTAGTTATCATGCGAAGGAATTAAGCTCCGGGAATTTTGATACAACCATTCTCGTAAAAGGAACAGATGAAATTGGAGAACTCGCAACCAGTTTTCGGGTCATGCAGAATACGGTTGCCAGTTTAATAGACAATTTGACGGAAAGCAACAGATGTCTATCCGAAAAGGGAAAAGATTTATCTGATTCCATTGCATATGCGAGGCAAATTCAAAAAAACATTTTCCCTTCGAAAGAAATGGTCAACAGGTATATTCCCGATTCCTTTGTTTTCTTTCAACCACGGGATGTTGTAAGCGGCGATTTTTACTGGGCAAGAGAGAGAAACGATGAATTGTACTTAGGAGTTTGCGATAGTACGGGACATGGAATTCCGGGAGCTTTTATGAGTTTATTGAATGTTTCTTTCCTGAATGAAGCTTTGATGCACAAAAGAACTGAAAAACCGGGAGATGTTTTTCAAAAGGTGCGGGGTCTCTTGAAAAGCGTGTTTCAGTATGAACGACAAGATGGCATGGATGGAATTCTGATTCGTTTCAATCCAAACTCACCGGTCATAACTTATGCAGCATCAAACAATGCCCCTGTTTTAATCCGAAACGGGAATTACATGACTTTGGATTACGATAAAATTCCTGTTGGAAACTCTTATAAATCAGAAGCGTTTAAAACCTATTCCTTTGAAATTCAAACCGGAGATATGTTGTACCTGATAACCGATGGATTCCCGGATCAATTCGGCGGACCATTGGATAAGAAATACAAGTACCGCCCATTCTACGAATTTTTAGTTTCCATTTCTAACCTTCCGACAGATGAGCAAAAAGAACTTTTGAAACGGGAGTTTTTCAAGTGGCAGAATGGCAATGAACAAGTGGACGATGTCCTGGTTTTGGGAATCCGGTTTTAACCTGCCCTCCCTGCTCCTATTCTTCAGATTCCGGCAACGCTTGTTTTTTGAATTATTTGACTAACTACAACGCTTTAGCAATTTGGAAGCGTTTTCCGGGTCGAAAAAAGGAGTAATTTTAGGCTTCAAAGAGAATTATGAGCAAGCTGAAAGGGTTAATTTTAGTCGGATTTGGAGCAGCAAGCTATGGAATCCTGGCAACAATCGTGAAGTTTGCAAATAACTCAGGTGCTCACACCAGCGCATTGACATTCTACCAGGCTTTAGTCGGGGTTGTTTCTCTTTTTATCCTGATGACCATTCAGTACCGCAAGCAGCCGGAACTTCCGAAACCCAAAGCGAGATCCAAAGTAAAGCTGCTTCTTTTCGGGATTTCGATGGGTTTGACCAGTTGTTTGTATTATATCTCCATTCAGTACGTTTCTGTTTCAATAGGAATCATTCTCCTGATGCAGTCGATCTGGATGAGCGTGGTCTGGGAAATGATCCAGCAGCGAAAACTGGCGCATTGGAGTAAATTGGTGGGAAGTTTGGTTGTATTGATCGGAACTGTATTTGCCACCAACCTGATCCAGCAGGAAGTAACCCTTTCATTTATCGGATTGCTCTACGGACTGGCAGCGGCTTTGTCCTACACTATCAGCCTGCATGCCTCCAACCATGTAGAAAAACAAATTCCAAGTCTTACGCGCAGTTTTTACCTCGTTACGGGTGGTTTTCTCACCGTTATGGCATTTTGGAATGTGCAAATCCCACCTAACCTCGATTGGATGATTTTCCTGAAATTCGGATTGGTACTGGGATTGTTCGGAACAGTAATCCCTCCTATTTTGTTTACAAGAGGTATTCCTTTGATCGGTTTGGGAGTAGCGGGAATCCTAATCGCCCTGGAAATTCCGATATCTATACTTTCAGCGCATTTTGTGTTGGGCGAGCAAATCTCGTTGATGCAATGGTTTGGAGTACTGCTGATTATCCTGACGGTGGTGTTTATGAACAGCAGGAAGAGAGAACAATAACACCCCCTTTTGTTTACCACAAATACGCAGATTTTAATGGCGTCTACCGATCGCCATCTATTCAACAAACAATTATTTTCTTTAAAAAGACAAGATTTTGAAAAGTATAAATCACATTAAAGAAGTTATTAACTAATCTAATTTTGACTTAATATATTCTGCGCTCTTCTACGTCCTCTGAGGGAAATATAATCAGTCTTCCCAGCCGCACAATTTCAAGCCCAGTTTTTCGGCTTCGGAAACTGACGTTTTTTTCACTTCGTGTTTGCAGTTATTGAGTCCGCGGCAATCCCGTTTGTAATGGAAAGCAACAGAATTCGGGGAATCGCAGATATACACAGTTCCGTCGCCGGAGGAGAAACAACACGCAAGAGCAAGGGCTAAAATGAATTTCATGTGAACAGTTTGGTTTTCGTTGGTATACGTTTAATAAATAGTTGGGCCAATATAGTCAATTTGCTTATTTCCAGTGCTTTTTTTTGTATTTTTCAGCAACCCAAACAAAAAATTCCATGCGTTTCATCCTTACTTTTCTACTTCTTCTTTCCTATTCCAATAGTTTTTCCTGTTACAACGAGTATTATGCCCTGGATGCAAAAGGAAGAGTCCATCCGGTTGAAATAAATCTGAGAAAATTCAAGCAGACATTTAACAAACAATATTTAGAGAAACAGTTGGCTTATTTGGGAATCAAAATGGAAAGTCCGGAATCGGAAATAAAGTCTGAAAAAGTAGATTCTCCAAAAGAAGCCGCGAGCAAACCGAAAAAGAAATCCGATAACTCCATCCTTTTACTCGGCTTGACATTAGTCACCCTGATTGTTGCTATTTTCACCTATTTCAAAACTCGGAAAAGGAAGTGATCAGTCGAATTTCACTAACTTTGTCGCATGCGATTTGATATTCTTACCATTCTTCCGGAACTTTTAGAGGGGCCGTTCAATGTTTCCATGATGAAACGAGCGCAGGATCGCGGGCTTTTGGAGATTCACATTCACAATATCCGCGATTATTCGACCGATAAGCATAAGAATGTGGATGATTACCAATACGGTGGCGGAGCGGGAATGGTCATGGCTATCCAGCCGATCGTTACGCTGATCGAAAAATTGAAAGCAGAACGCAATTATGACGAAATCATTTACATGACTCCTGACGGAGAATTACTGGAACAGCGACACAGTAATTCCTGGAGTTTAAAAGAGAATATTATGATCCTTTGTGGTCATTACAAAGGTGTGGATGAACGCATTCGTGAACATTACATCACCAAGGAAATCTCAATCGGGTCTTATGTTTTAACAGGTGGTGAGTTGGCTGCCGCAGTTGTTGTTGACAGCATCGGAAGATTGATTCCCGGGGTTATGAATGATGAAACTTCCGCATTAACGGACAGCTTCCAGGACGATCTGCTTTCTCCTCCCGTTTATACACGTCCGCCGGAATTTAACGGATGGAAAGTGCCAGACGTCCTTTTATCCGGGGACTTTGGAAAAATTGAGCAATGGAGAGAAGAACAGGCGATCGAGCGCACAAGAACACGCCGACCTGATCTTTTTAAAAAGTTTACAGGAGAGGAATAATCATTTGCTTTCCAAGACACTGTTTTTATTTGCTGTGCCTTTCATCGAACTTTGGATCTTCTCCAATCTGTCCTTCAAAACATGATCGTGTTTCTTCTTATTAACGAAAAACGGAATATATGTTTTTGCGAAATCATAAGTGAGGACTCCTAACATAGCTGCGGAAATGAAATAAAACACCTGGAATTGCACGTAATGAATAATCAATCCGGAGACAATTCCTCCAACCAGGTAAGAACCCATAATTGCCGCCATTAATTTTGTTTTCTCAACAACCTGGGCATTCATTCGGTATTTCTTCTTGGTAAGCATAGACAAATGAAGGGCCAAATCTGTTGTTAATCCGGTTAAATGAGTCGTTTTTACCTGGAAATTGGAAATACTTGCAGTTAAACCGTTTTGAAGTCCCATGGAAAATAACAGAACGGAAACCAGTATCTCTGTTTGTGTCAGTGTTTCGGTATAAAATAGCTGTCCATATATCCCTACGAAAACAAAGCACAAAATTTCAAGTACCATCGGAATACTGTGCGAAATGAAGGCATTCTTCTTCGTACTGTTGATAATCAGGTTATTCGATAAGAAACTACCTGAGAAAAACAGGAGAATCCAAAAAAACACAACCAGCATCTGGAACCATTTCCCATCTGCTATTTCCTGTGCCAAAATCGCAAAGTGACCTGTTAAATTCGAAGTAAAGGAATAAAACAAAACCAATGAGGCAACATTCACCATTCCTGCAATAAGTGCTGTGAATACTCCCAATCTCAAATTGTCCTGAAACGTCCTGCTATTACTAAATCTGCGTAACATGTTGCTCTTTATTTAAATGATGTCCAAATCCGTCCGTTTTAACTGATAACACACACGATCCAGCCGTTATTGACTTCTCTTACTTAATTTTTTTTAATGTAATCTTCACAATTCCGCGTGCATGCACTTCGGTATCAAAATGAAGAACCAATTCATTCTTCTTTAATGATTCAACAGAATAAACTTCAGTCGTTCCATCCTCATTGAGTATAGTTAGGATTCGTCCTCTGTCTTTCAATCGCCATTTTGCCAGGTGTTCGTTTCCTGAACGTTCATGCAATTTAATGCTGTAATTCTTTCTGAAAGTCCAGTTCTCAAACTCATGGATCACCAAATGATTGGCAATATCCTCCCGCTCATCCTCTCCGATTTCCTGCTTTACTTTTTCATCCACATTATTTCTGTCATACACCCATGAAACCTCTTTCCACTCCCCCAGGATCGCAATCTCAGGATAAGCAGCATGACTGAAAACATAGTATCCGAATGAAGTCAATGTGATCACTGCAATAAAGGCTGATATGACTAATTTTCGTTTCATATTAATGCGGTAACATATGCTTGATTTGACTTATTGGAATATTGGTTATTATCCCATGCTATCAATTGTTTTGTGATTTTTGACTTATGCAGGAAAGGGATGATATCCATACTTTTCTTATGAGACCAATCGAAATTTAGTTCATAAGGAATCACGATCCTGTCAACCTTATTGGTTTCGGTGAATTGCTCGAATGAACTTTGAGTGAAACCACTGAAAAAAAGAATCCGGATTGAGGCTACCTTTGAACCCAGTTCTTTTTCCATATCAGCCAGTTTGGTTAGGTACTCTCTTCCTGCCATTTCAATTTTCAAATCACTTTGATCAAAAAACAGCAAGTCTGAAATCGAATTGGAAAGATAGATTCCATGTACCAAAAGCACATTCAAAGAATCATCTGACTGAAATTGAAGTAGTGCTTTAAGCGGTTCCAATGAAGTAACTTTAAAGTCTGTCGGGATAAGAATTGTTGTTGCCATCTCTACTTGTTTTGAACAAATTTAGAGCATGGGTATAAGGACGGGATAAGAAGAAGATTAAAACGGGATTAAAATTTTAGTTTTAACTTTTCTTTAGGATTTATAAGGAATTACAAGACTTACGAGTGTTCCTTTATTTTCTTCCGAATGAACAATGATCTTCCCTTTGTGCTGACGCATAATATTCCTTGTGAGTGGCAGCCCAATCCCATATCCTTCAAAAGAAGTGGTATTGGAAGCTCTAAAAAACGGATCATAAATATGCCCTAAATCAGGAAGTGGAATTCCGATTCCATTATCCTGAACATGAATGGAAATCGTCTCTTTGGTATGGGTGAGGTAAATCCGGACTTCCTGGTTTTCCGAATATTTGCTCGCGTTCAGCAGTACATTTGACAAGGCTAATTGAAGCAGTTGTGAATTTCCCTTTATTTCCAATGCATCTAGGTTTTCGGGAAGAGATCCAAAATCGAATTTGATCTTATTTCCGGGAATAATCCGGTTTACGGTTTCTATTGTTTCAAAGATCAACTCATCGACCCGCAGGTTCTCAATGGTCATTTTCTTACCGTCAAAACCGGTTTGTGCCAAAAACAACAATGCTTTTGTTTTCTTATTCAATTTTTCTGCCTGCTCCAGAATATGGCTCAATGCGGTTTTGTAATCTTCCACCCCTCTGTCTTTACTCAGCATTAAATCTGCCTGCCCGATAATACTGGTCAATGGCGTATTTAATTCATGTGAAGCATTGCTGATAAAATTATTCTGGGTTTCAAAACTGGTTTCCAGGCGGTCCAGCATATTATTCATTGTCCGTATCAACTCTCCCAACTCATCACTTTCCTGTTTATTCTCAATTCTGAAATGCAGATTTTCAGTTCCAATAGTATGTACACTCGTACTGAGGTCGGTAATCGGTTTAATGAGTCGCTTGGAAAGCCACAATGAAACCGCAATAATAAGACATACTGCAGAAAAGAACATGGAGATCAATAATCCGCCGAGGTAACTTTTATACTTCGTGTAATCCATGTTTCGCGCAGAGGTATAAACCACATAACTCTTCCCCTGTTTTGAGACATAAATTCTCCCGTATTTCAGTAAATTCCCATGCCTTTCCTGGCTGCTTTTATGCTGAATAACCCGGTGAATGAAATTGGAATCCTCCCTCGCACGCCTGGTATTTAAAATCGGGACCTTCTGTTCATTCAGTTCCACAATCGTACTTCTCTCTTCAGGCAACCTTTCCAGGTATTCCTGTTTGAACTCTTTTACGAATTCTTTCTCACCCCGATGGTCCAATTCAATCCGAATAGTGGTATTGGTGCGTGTTTTAAGTCTGTCGTAAAAATCGTTGAATACATAATTGGAAGAAAGCACATAGACAAAAGCACTGAAAAGCAATACCAGTGAAGTAAAGGTAGTACTCAGAAGCCAAATGATCCGTACACGAATTTTCATTCTTCCTCACGCATTACATATCCCATTCCAATCACCGTATGGATTAATTTTGAACCACCAAACTGCACCAATTTCTTCCGGAGATAATTAACGTAGACATCCACCACGTTTGTACCTGATTCAAAATCAACACCCCAAACTTCTTCCAGGATATCCATTCGCGAAAATACTTTTCGCGGGCTCATAATAAAAAGCAGCAACAAGCGGTATTCCGTTGAGGTAAGGCTGAGTAAATTTCCATTTCGCGTAACGGTTTTCCGATCATCATCTATGACCAAATCATCAAAATGAAAAAGCGTATTATTATTGGATGCTTGATTTTCAATCCTTCTGAGCAGTGAACGAACTCGCGCATTTAACTCAATAAACTTAAACGGTTTCGGCAAATAATCATCTGCCCCCGAGTCCAATCCAATAGCCACATTCTCCGGAGTTCCCAAGGCTGTAAGCATTAAAATAGGTATCTGGCTTGTTTCCCTGATCTTTGAACAGACCTGGATCCCATTCAACCCCGGAAGCATAATGTCTAAAATTATCAGGTCCGGATTCCAAAAATGAAATTCATCCAGACCTTTTAATCCGTTATTGGCAATTTTTGTGTCGAAATTTTCCTCTGTTAGTCCTTTCTGAACCAATGAACTAATTTGCGGGTCATCCTCAATAATCAATATTTTTTTCACGGAAATTTGATTGGATGATAAAATTAAGAAAAACTTAGAGAATAAAAATGACACGTTTAAAAAACACTAATTCACTGAATAACAATTTTTTAACCTAAAACTCTGTTCACATCTTTACTAAGAAGTAAATTCTCGAATTTTAAAATTTTAGAATTTGTTTCTTCAAACTGCTTGGAAGCATAGGGTAATTTTTCCTATCTTAAATATAAGAAGTAATTATTTAACTAATATTCAATACATTATGCCAACTTCAAAGCCTCTTGACTACACACCGAAACAAATCTCTATTTCACTAACAGGACGAGCTCTTGCCCATCCATGCAGAGTGAAAATGATCGAATTGCTCATTAAGTATCCCAACCTTACAAATAGAGAATTGACTGAAATGTTGCATTTATCGAAATCAGCCGTTCATGTTCATCTGAAGAAATTATGGGATGCCGGATTAATTAATGTTAGTTATTTCCCTCATTCACTTGGCATAGAAATTACCGATGAACAAATCCGAAATTATCGGAAACTGGAAACGCTCTTCAATTTTAAGACCCAAAAAACCTATCATTTAAGTCATCTGGAGTAACTTTGCAAAAAAAACAACATGGTTCTTGATCAAACTATCATTGACGCCCTCAAAAAAGGCTTAACGATTCTATACCCTTCCGATACCATTTGGGGAATTGGTTGCGATGCGACGAATGAAGAAGCGTGCCGTCGAATTTTGGAGATCAAAGAACGACCGGAGAATAAAAGTTTTATCGTTTTGGCAGATAGTTTTCAGATGATTGAAAAGTACATTCCGGAGTTTCCGGAGGTCTGTTATGACTTGGCCGACTTGTCTGATAAACCATTGACAATCATTTACCCAAATGCACAAGGTTTGGCCCCAAGTATCCTGGCTGAAGATGGTTCTGTGGGGATTCGGCTCACAAAAGATCCGCTATGTCTTGCTTTGATTCGAAGCATTCGCAAACCCATTGTTTCTACTTCGGCAAATATTTCAGGGGTGCCTTTTCCGACTAATTACAGCAGTATCGATTCCAAAATTAAGGAACGGGTGGATGCTATTGTGGAATTAAGAACCAACGAACAACTTTCTGCTCCTTCACAAATCATTAAAATCGGATTAGACAGTTCCATTCAAGTTATTCGAAGCTGATTATTCTAAATTCAGTAACTTTGCCCCCGCATGCAAACAGAAAATTTCGCACACAAACTCAAACATCCTGTTTTTAAGGTTGTTTCTCAGATCATCTCCGAAAAAGGGCTGGAAGCCTATGTAATCGGTGGATTTGTGCGCGACCTGTTATTGGAAAGACCCTCTAAGGACATTGACATTGTTGTTGTAGGGAATGGAATGGAATTAGCACAGGCGGCCGGCGATAAGCTGCGTGTGAAAAAAGTCAATCTTTTCAAGAATTTCGGAACGGCTCAATTCAATTATAAAGATTTGGATGTCGAATTTGTAGGGGCACGAAAAGAATCCTACCAAAGAGATTCCAGGAAACCAATCGTGGAAGACGGTACATTGAGTGACGACCAAAAAAGACGCGATTTCACCATTAATGCGCTGGCTTTGGATTTGCGGGAAGAAACCTTTGGAAACCTGATCGATCCTTTTAATGGATTGTCCGATTTGGAAAAAGGAATTCTAAGAACGCCTTTAGATCCCGATACCACCTATTCCGATGATCCCTTACGGATGATGCGGGCAATTCGATTTGCTACTCAACTCGATTTCCAGATTGAAATCAGCAGCTTAAAATCAATCCTCAAAAATGCTTCGCGACTCGATATTATTTCGAAAGAACGAATTATGGATGAGCTGAATAAAATCATCCTGGCTGAAAAACCTTCCAGGGGATTTGAACTCTTAAACTCTACCAAACTACTCCACCAGTTCTTTCCTGAAATGATTGCACTTCATGGAGTTGAAACGCGCGACGGAAAAAGTCATAAAGACAATTTCTATCACACACTCGAAGTACTGGACAACGTAGCTCTTCATTCAGATAATTTATGGCTGAGATGGAGCGCTATTTTACACGATATCGCCAAGCCTCCCACTAAGCGATTTGACCCGCAGGTTGGCTGGACATTTCACGGACACGAAGAACTGGGAGCCCGAATGGTCCCTAAGATCTTTACACGCCTGAGACTTCCACTGGACATGAAAATGAAATATGTCCAAAAACTGGTACGTCTCCACCTGAGGCCAATTTCCCTGGTAAAAAGCAATGTAACGGATTCTGCCGTAAGACGCTTATTGTTTGAGGCAGGTGATGATATTGACGATCTGATGGCTTTATGCAACGCGGATATCACTTCCAAAAATGAATTCAAAGTCAAGAAGTACAAAAAGAATTTTGAATTGGTTGTGGAGAAATTAAAGGATGTGGAGGAAAAAGATCACGTCCGGAATTTTCAACCTCCCATTTCTGGTGAATTGATTATGTCGACATTCAATCTGCAGCCCTGTAGTGAAATTGGTATTATCAAAAACCGCATAAAAGAAGCGATTCTGGAAGGAGAAATCCCGAACACATTTGAAACGGCAAAGGATTTGATGCTCAAAATCGGGGAAGAACTCGGATTGAAAGTTCAAACGGATCAAAAAAGTTCAAAAGTTTAAAATTGAACGTTTGAATGCGCAGAGTAGAAACATATTTCACATCCCTTTTCAATTTTCAATTTTACCTTTTCAATTAACATTATCTTTGTAAAAAAAACAACTGCATGGGTGCGCTAAAATTTCGCGTGTTATTAGATTCCGAAAAAGATCAGGAAATATTCAGAGACATTCTCATCAATGAAGATGAAAACTTCGAATCATTCTATCGGGTTATATTGAATTCTTTCAATTTTGAAGGAAAAGAGATCGGCTCATTCTTTATTTCAAATGATGAGTGGGACAAAGGCCATGAGATCAGTTTGATGGATATGAGTTATTCTGACGAAGATCCTGAAATCACCAGCGTGATGTCGGAAGCAAAGCTTGCAGATTTTATGGAAGCACCCGATCAAAAAATTATTTTGGTCTATGATTTCCTGAGAATGTGGATCTTTTTGATCGAATTACAGGAACGCACGGAGGAAACTCTGGATAAACCTAAAATTGCGCTGGCCATTGGTACAGCTCCTCCCGAAGACTCTAAAATGGTGCAGGATGATGCTTTTTTTGGTGAAGAAGAGGATGAAGAAAATGAATTTGATGAAGATTTCGGGGACGGGTATGACGACGAAGATTTATCAGGTTACGAAGAATACGAATATTAATTTTTTAAATTGAAAATGTATAATTGAAAATTTAAAAGCTTTTCAATTTTCCTTTTTCAATTATCAATTGAAATAAATGAGCACAGAAAAAAAATACGGCGATCCGATCGGAACAGCCATTCAGGAATACGCAGACAAGAGAAGACCGGAAGATATTGTTGTTTCCTCCGATATTTGTGAAGACGATATTATTCCGCTGGAAGTCCTGTTTAGAAAACACGATGAAATGCCGCTAATTGAACAAAAAGCACTTTCACTGGCGCGCGGACATGTGCTGGATGTAGGCGCCGGAGCAGGAATTCACGCTACGTACCTGCAGGACCTTGGTTTTAAGGTCGATTGCATCGATATTTCGGAAGGAGCCGTTGACTATTTAAAGAGCAACGAACTGAACGCCGAACAAATCAATTTCTTTTCCCTGACAGATAGAAAGTACGATACCATCCTGATGTTGATGAACGGAATCGGGATTGCAGGAAAATTATCCAACCTGGAGAAAACACTCGAACATGCAAAATCATTATTGAATCCGGGAGGGAAAATCCTATGCGACTCATCAGATATTCATTCTTTATACGAAGATGAAGACGGAGCGCTCTGGGTAGATCTGAATACCGAATACTACGGGAATTTCCGCTTCCAGATGAAATACAAAAAACAAAAAGGCCCTTGGTTTGACTGGCTTTATGTAGATTTTGACAACCTGTTCAAAGCAGCAAAGAACGTAGGACTGAAAGCTATTCGCGTTTTGGAAGAAGACGATCATTACTTAGCTGAAATAACTTTAGAAAACTAAGATGCGCTTTCTCACCTGGATCTTTTTATTCCTCACCGGTTTTGTTTTCGGACAGAACAATTCCCTGCTGTATCAGGTAAAAGGGAAAGACAAAAAAGTTTCTTACCTCTTTGGTACGATCCATATGATTCCTGATTCGCTTTACTATTTTCCGGGTAAACTGGACAAGATCATTTCCAAATCGGATGAAGTTGTACTTGAAATCGCCAATCTTACGGACCAGGGTTCAGCAATGAAACTGATGACTCTTGATTCGGGATCCTGCTTCGATATTTTTACTCCGGAGGAAAAAGATTCTGTTCTAAAATGGGGAGCAGACCTTTTAGGGATCAAACCGGAACAATTCGAAAAAGGCTTCGAGAAAAGAAAACCTTTCACCTTGCTGCAGCTGAGTTTTCAAAAAATGATCACCGGAAAGATCCGCATGGTCGATATGGAAATAGAATCTAAAGCACAACAGGATAAAATCCCGGTTTCAGGATTGGAAACGGTAGAATACCAATTATCTATTTTTGACAAAGTTCCGGCAGAAGAAATGGCAGAATTCATCATGGAAACGGTTAGAAAACCGGATGAAGGCGAACAAACTTTCCGGAAGATGGTCGGATATTATCACAAACAAGATTTGGAAAGTTTGGCAAAACTGATCCTGGAAAGCAATGATTTGGGAAGTTCAGCAGAAGAATTACTGGATAAACGAAACCAAAACTGGATCCCTAAAATGGATGTCCTGATGAGTTCGAAAGCGTGCTTTTTTGCTGTGGGAGCAGGACATTTAGGCGGCCCGAACGGAGTCATTGAACTTCTCAGAAAGAAAGGGTATGAAGTAACACCTGTTCGATATTAATATGCGCAATCTCTTATTTATTTTAGTAACCGGGCTGGTCGTTTCAAGCTGCAACACTTATTCGGAAGAAGAAAAAAACAGCTTCGTCTCAAAAGCAGAAAATTACGCCAAAAAACACCATTGGAACTACCAGGTTCTGGATGGCGGGTTAATCGTTGAAATTTTGGAGGAAGGCAAAGGAACAGAAAAGATCCAATCCGGAAGTGAACTAGAACTGGAGTACAAGGGAACGCTTACTAATGGATACCGATTTGATCAGACAGAACCCGGAAAACCTCTCAAATCCAATTTAAAAGGATTAATCGGTGGTTTTCAGGTGGGACTTACCGGTCATGTTGCCGGCACTAAGTTACGCATGGTCGTTCCGCCGCAATTTGGTTACGGAGATGATGCACTGGACAAAATCCCCGCTAATTCGACACTGGTTTTTGAGATTTCGATCGAAAAGGTGATCTAGAAAGCAAAACGGAAATTCATTCCACCGCTAAAACTAAAGTTGTTGTTAATTTTTCCTTTAGTAAAGTGCATTCCCAATCCTGGATTCATCTCTCCTCCTATTCGCATTCTGCTGAGTACCGGATTTTTTCGGGACAATTTAAAACTCATTTCCAGCGGTACACGCATGATCAATCCTGCTGTGAAATTTCCTGAAAAAGTTTCTGCTCTTGTCTCGTTTAACACAGGCTGCTGATAACCAAATCCGCCTCCGTTCCATGGCGTTCCTTCAATCGTGTAGTTGTCTATGTAAGAAGCTTTTACTTCACTCATAACACTTAAAACGCATAGCAGGTCCAACCCTGTTTCAAATTGAAATACGCGGTTAGGGTTGGTTGCAATGTGCTCACCGATACCAAAAACCACGCTCCGGGAAGTATATCTTTTAACAAGGGTCTGGTTCCTGTTTCCATAAACATAAAACTCCTGCCCGTTTTGGTTGGAAGTTAAAGTATCAATCAACTGCCTGTCTTCATGATACCAAAGCTTTTCAGCCTTTAGTTCAGGCCCATAGCCCAAATGAAAGGTGGTTGTTGCCAAAAATTTCCTGCCGGCCTGCTTAGCCGCTCCGTTGATCAATGAAAAGGAGAACATATAATACTGATTGGCCGAAGTAGTATACAATCCACCGCCTAAGTTATAAGGATTGGGTACTCCCGACTTCAGTGAATCCGGAACATCAAATCCGGGAGTCATCCGGTCCCACTCGGAATTAGTAAAGTCAAACTCATTGCTATTGGTCATTCCATGAGTCATTTTAATAATAAAACGCGGACTTTTTGTTTTGACGGAATCTCTTTGCTGAGAAAAACCAATTCCGGTGATCAACACTAACATCAAAGCTATGCAGGTTTTCATAATCTTAAGTTTTAATGACTGATTAACAGTACAATCGCCAATTTATTGTATTTGAATCTGAAAATAACCGGCCGAATGAAAACTCAGAAACCAAATTTCATTCAGCAAAACAAGCGATACAAAAGATGTAAAAAGCTCATTTTCATACATTTTCAGGAATCTCTGAAAAAAGCTTCAATTCCCAATATAAAATCAGTCAAAACATTGTTAAAACGAAAAGAAACCCCTATTTTTG
>CAMLDR010000049.1 GCA_946478775.1 uncultured Flavobacteriales bacterium | reverse complement strand
GCTTTCAACTTGGTTATATTGCGAAACTTCACGGATACAAAGGTGAAGTTTCGCTTTTTTTAGATGTAACCAACCCGGAAGATTACAAAACTCTGGATGCTTTTTTTATTGACATTAATGGTCAGTTAACCCCGTTCTTTGTTAAATCTTTCATCTTAAAAAACAAAGGTTTTGCAGCTGTGAAACTGGAAGGTGTTGATTCTGAAAATGACGCCAAGATCATCCTGAGAAAAAGCTGTTACCTTCCCCTGTCCATCCTCCCGGAACTGGACGATAAACACTTCTATGATCACGAGATCATTGGTTTCAAACTCATTGATACACGCTACGGTGAAGCAGGAATTATCGAACAGGTTGTCGACAACAGCGTAAATCCGTTAATTGTAGCCCAAAACGGCGACAAAGAAATCCTGATCCCATTCATTGACGGATTGGTTCAAAAAGTTGACCGAAAAGCCAAAACATTACACGTTACTTCACCTGCAGGACTGATTGAATTGTACATGGGAGAAGTATGAGTGTTTTCACCTTCAGATACTTTCAAATTCACCAGGAAAATGCTGCATTAAAAGTTGGAACGGATTCCATGCTTTTGGGAAGCTTGTGCAGCTGGAAAAATCCCAACCGTTTATTGGATATCGGAACCGGAACCGGCGTTCTTTCGCTCATGTGCGCCCAGCGCTTTGCATTTGAAGAGATCATCGGACTGGAAATCTCCGAATCCGCTGTTAGAGATGCACAAACCAATGCCGGTAAAAATCCTTTTACTTCCAAAATAACCATGCTAAACCAGTCTATCCAGGAATACAGCTCTGCTGAAGGATTCGATGCAATTATCAGCAATCCGCCATTCTTTGAAAACAGCAGTAAAAACCAGAACGAACAAAAATCATTGGCTCGTCATACGGAAAGTCTTTCTTTTTCAGAATTGCTTCAATCCATTTCCAGGTTGTTAACCACTGAAGGGAAAGCCTGGATCATTGTTCCGTTTGAAAGCCAAAAGAATCTCCTTCAGATTGCAACTAACTGCAGTTTGTTTCCTGTTGATCTGATCACCATTTTCGGAAAACCAAATAAACCCACACGGATCATACTTTCGCTGAGTAAAAAACATTCAGAGGTTCATTCTTCTTCACTCTGCATCCGCACTGAAACCGGAACCTATACGGAAGAATATAAAATAGTAACCAGCGAATTTCACGACCGGGCTTTATAACAAAACTGCAATTTCCTCCTGGATTTCAACTCCCTGGTGTTCGTTATACCAATTCTGCAAACCGATCTTTACCTCTTCAAACGGAGCTTTACTATCGTGTAATTTCTTGTAAAGTACCTGGCATTCAGCGGGACGTGGTCCCCAGGTTGCCAAGTCTGCTCCTTTGGAATTTTTGATGATCAATTTTGGAATGGCCTTCCCTCCGTTTGTCAGGTAATCAGTAATGCGGAAAGGTTCTGTATCACGCAATTCATAATCAACCCGGATCAATGGATTCAATGCTGCCATCATCTGAATAAACGGCACAATGTGAGCAGCGTCACCACACCAGGGCTCTGTAATCACGATCCATTCCTGCGGTTCTTTAATTGATTCGATTTTTTCTTTTACCTGTGGCAGGATCTCTCCTTTTTTCAGCCAGCGGTTCATGCGCGACCAATTCAACTTGGTATAGTTGAAATAATCGGGATTATCGTACGGAGCTTGTGGGTTTGGTTCGTTTAAGATTTGTTCGAATTGTTGGATGTAAGTTTGAAAATTCATGACTGTAAATTTGAATGGATCAAAGTTAGTTTCAATTCGGGTGAAGCTGATCTAAAAAATGATAAAAACACCCTTACACTTTAACAAATAGGAATTCAACAATGAAGGCACACTGTTCGTAAATTAGCGAACACGCGAATTCTAAAATTTCTAAATTCTTTAAATTGAGTTTCCGGAGTCAGCTTTCACGTCGTAGATTAACTCAGAGAGATTGTCTTCCCGAAAATAAATCCCCGCAATTTCCTGCAGTTCCTCGCTAGTCAATTTGTCAATCCCGGCATACATTTCCTGGATTGTATCGATTTGGTTGAATAACAGCATCGATTTTCCTAAGCCCTGCATCAATCCCAGGTTGGAATCCAAAGACAAAGCAATATGTCCCTTCAACTGTTCTTTTGCCTGCTGTAATTGCTTTGTAGTAAGTGGTACCTCGCGCAGTTTTTTCAACTCGGCAAAAATGATTTTCGTCGTCTTGGCCAGGTATTTCTGGTCTGTTCCGAAATAAATGGACCAGTATCCCAAATCGGGATAAGGAGAATACTGTGCTTCAATATTGTAAGTGTATCCGTACTTTTCCCGCACAGAAAGATTGAGACGCGAATTCATTGCGGGTCCGCCCAAAACATTCGTGAGCATGGTCATTCCTCTCCGGTGATCGCTGTTGTATCCCGGAGCTATTCCCCCAATGATCGCATGCGCCTGGTAATTCCCTTCTTCCGAGCGCTTCTTTACTGATTTATAAGTATTAAAAGGTCGTGGGATCGCTTTCGTTTTTCCGGAAGGCATGGAATGGAAGTGCTTTTCGAGGCATTTCACCAAAGTATTCAAAGGAATATCACCTACAAATGAAACAACGGCATTCTCTGTGAAAAAAAACTTATCTACATAGCTTTTCAAAGACTCCCGACTAAATGATTGAACAGATTCCGGAGTCCCAAGAATATTATTCCCCAATGGATGCTCCGGGAAAATCAACGCTTCATAATCATCAAAGATCCGGTCGCTTGGATTATCCAGGTATGAATTCAATTCATCCAGTACAATTTCTTTTTCCTTTTGGATCTCTTTTTCGGGAAAATTACTGTTGATGGCAATATCTGAAAGCAGTTCTGCAGCCCGATCCATGTGTGTTTTCACAAATGATGCGTACAAACATATCTCTTCTTTAGTGGTGTAGGCATTCAATTCTCCGCCAACAGAATCCAGTCTGGACAAAATATGAAAAGCCTTTCGGTTTTCAGTTCCTTTGAAGATGCAGTGTTCTAAGAAATGTGCCAGACCCACCTCGTGGTCTTCTTCAAACCGCGAACCGGCCATAAAGGTAACACCCAAATGAGCCACCGGTGAAACTGCATGCAGGTAGACCAATCTCAGCCCATTTGAAAGCGTATAAATATGCGGTAATAATTCAATCATTCATTAAGGATTCTTGCGGTATAGTTCCCAGGAATTGTCAGGCTTCAAATTAAAAACGATTCGATCATGTAAACGGGAAGGTCTTCCCTGCCAGAACTCCACATTAATCGGTTTAATCAGGTAACCTCCCCAGTGTTCCGGTCTTGGCACAAATTCCGGGAATTTTTCGGCATATGCCGCAACCCTTTGTTCCAATTCATCTCTTGAAGCAAGCTGTTCACTCTGATGAGACGCCCAGGCTCCTAATTTACTTCCGCGCGGACGTGATTCAAAATAGGCATCACTCATTTCTACCGGAACCTTTTCTGCAAATCCGGTAATACTGATCTGTCGTTCGAGTTCAGGCCAATAAAACAAAGCGTTTACCTGCGGATTCGCTTCAATTGCTTTCCCTTTATCACTGGAATAATTGGTGTAAAAAATGATCCCCTCTTCTACTAATTCTTTCCAATAAACCACCCGGGCTCTCGGAAACCCATTCAACCCTAAAGTTGAAAGAGTCATTGAATTGGGTTCGGAAGCCGGTTTTTCAATAGCGTCCCTTAACCAACGCGCCAAAAGAGCATAAGGTTCATCTCCAAAATGATCTTCCAGTTTCCCTTGATCAAATTGATGATGATCGTTTCGAATAACATCGAGGAAATCGTCCATTTTTTTATTCTTCTTCTCCGAATTGATCGTCAATCACAGAATCTTCGTCATCTGCCAATTCATCGACATCTGATCCCGGAGCTGAAAATACCGTTTTAGTTCCCATGGCGTGTTCAGCAACTTCTGCTTTAACCTGCTTTTCGAAATCAACAGCTACACGTTCTTCTGACTCATCTCCAAAAGGAAAAACATCTACGATCGGAGAAATGGTAATGGCCGGGATCATGTAATCAATCATCATTCCACCTAAACTTTCCTTCAAACGCTCGTATGCATCTTTCACGGAATGAGCTGTTACAATAAAGTTTTGAGAAACCTTTTTTGCTTTAGCACCTTCTTCTCCACCGTCACCTCCGGCTTCGTAGGTAATTTTGCATTTGTACCAAACATCCGCATCCTCATAATGGAAAATGTCGTGAAAATCCGTTCGTGTGATTCCGGTCACCATAAATTCCCCACGGATCAGGCTGCCCAATTCTTCATATATACGAGCTTCCGCATCTGTGAAAGTCATTGCAGCAACTAAATACGGCTCAGAAACGCGTTTGAAAGTACCATCTTCCAACTGCTTTGTATATTTAACCTTTACGGTAAACCAACTATTCATTATATCAAATTTTTTAGAGAACAACGCTTGGGCAGAAGCTTCAGCGCAGGCACAAAGATACTACTAATTCAAAATGTAAAATGCAAAATTTAAAAGTGAATTACGTTAAAATTCTGAAAGTTGACTTCGACTACGCTCAGTCACCTTTTCAGGAAATAGACAAACAATCTAAAGGACACTGAGCGCAGTCGAAGTGACCTTTAATCTCTGTAGATCTGTCCGTTATACAGAACGATCACAGCCCGGTTCTTCAATTGTACCATCACCCCGTGACCATTGATGATGAAATCAGTCTCATTGATCGAAGTGACTTCTTTGTAAACCCCGCCTATTGAAGCACCAACACCTCCCATCAGGGTTCTGAAAGCAATGACATCATTTTTCATCTGCCATTCTTTGATTACAAAGTTCGCCACGTTTTTCTTTTCTCCTTTGAAGTACTGATAAGTGGTATTGGCATCTCCCCAAACAACCAAATCGTCTTTTGCATCCCAAAACTGAGCGAAAGAGCTTAAAGTTTCATACTTGCCCTTTCCGTAATACTTCAGGTTCCCCTGCAAATCTTCATAGGCAAGAAATCCTCTTCCAGCCTTTACTTTAGGCACCCGGAATTCTTCCACGTCAAAAAACTCACCATCCTGAAAAACGGCAAAAGTACGTGTCTGCGGATCATTGAAACCCAAAATATCTGTTCCGGCAAAAAACTCAAAGTCGGTCCCGTTGTAGGTTCCGATATCATAAATCTGGCCTCGGTAAAAAACCTTGAAGATGTCTCCGTTATCCTTAAATACCACCAAATTATCTCCCTGCACAACCGGAGCAGGAAGTTCTGTTGTACTTTGCACCAAGGTGGAAATTTTCCCATTATAAACTACATTCAAGGCATTGTAACGCGTATCCTGGAAAGTGATCAATGAATCGGTTACCCAATAATCGGCGCCAAAAGATGTCAGATTGTGAGGTTTCCCATTTTCATAGTAATAAAGCAACTGACCGATATTCCAGGCCGCCATGTGGTCCGAAATCTTGAAAGTTGCCGGCTGATTGGTCATGACACGGGAAAAAGTTCCGTCAAAAATCTTAAAATCGCGCTGATTGTTATAATAAGCTATTACTTCGTCGCCATAAGCAATCCCGGTTACCGCCTGGTGGTCAATCTGGTTGAAATAACCGTCTTTAAACGAATGGAAAAAATTATTGTAGTCCATGTAGGCGAAAACGGTCTGTTTCTGAGCAAAAAGACCCGATGTAAACATCAAAAAGCAAATTGTCATTAATTTCATAGTCCCGAAGATAGCAAAAACCGTGCTATTAATTCCCAATTACAAATCCCTAATTACGAATTTAAGCATCTTCAAAGTGCCTTATTCCGCAACTCGATTAGCTAATCATTGAACATTTTAAAGGGCTTAACTTTCAATCAGCAATTGCAAATTCGTAATTCGTAATTAGCTAAAGCCGTTCGTCCGGTTTTATATCCGAAATTCACCGAATTGGTTGTAAAGCAATTTTTGTTGTTATTTTCGTGCAAACAAGTCGAAAAATTCAACATGAAAAAAAGTCTTTTTACAGCATTGTTGCTTTCGTCTTCGATCTACAGCTTCTCGCAGGAGAAAGTAAAGTACGTCGAATATGATCTGGCAAACGGAATGCATGTTATTTTACACGAGGAGCATGCTACTCCGATTGTAGCGGTTTCAGTAATGTACCACGTAGGTTCCAAAAACGAAAATCCTTCAAGAACAGGATTTGCTCACTTTTTTGAACACCTGTTATTTGAAGGTTCCACAAACATTAAAAGAGGAGAATACTCCGAATTAGTGGAAAAGAACGGGGGGGCCTTGAATGCAAATACCAGCCAGGACAGAACGTATTATTATGAAATCCTTCCTTCCAACCAACTGGAACTGGGATTGTGGCTGGAAAGCGAGCGTTTGCTCCATGCTAGAGTAGATCAAACAGGTGTTGATACACAGCGTGAAGTTGTCAAAGAAGAAAAAAGACAGCGTGTTGACAATCAGCCGTATGCCACCTTCATGGAAAACTTGTTCAAAATGGCATACAAAAACCATCCTTACCGTTGGGTACCGATTGGAAGTATGGAAGATTTGAATGCTGCACAGGAAGTTGACTACGTTAATTTCTACCACACATTCTATGTTCCTTCGAATGCCGTTCTTTCCATTGCAGGAGATATCAATATCGAACAAACAAAAAAATGGATAGACAAGTACTTTGCTTCCGTTCCAAAAGGACAAGCGATCAATTTGTTCCGTGATTTTGAAAACCTGAGTGAGGGCGAATTCAAAACAAAGTACGGGGTTGAGAAATTAGCTTTCGATGCGAAAAACTTTACCAATCCTACGGATCCGAAAGCAAAAGAATTGTTGAAGAAATATGCTGCAATGCCTTGCGATGTTCCGAGACCAAATCCGGCATTTGAACCGATCTCCGGTGTTCAGAGAGAAACGGTTTACGATAACATTCAATTGCCCGCAGTATTTATGGGTTACAAATTCCCGAAAGAAACTGATAAGGATTTTGTTGCTATCGAATTTTTAAATGCTGTTTTATCAGGAAGTAATTCTTCCCGTATGAATAAAGAAATCGTGGAGAAAAAACAACAGGCAGTTGCTGCTTTCTCTTTCGCATTCAACATGGAAGACCCGGGATTGGGTATCGTTGCTGCGATTGCTGCTAACGGAACGAAAGTGGAAGATTTGGAAAAATCATTGGATGAACAAATCAAATCAATTCAGGACAACTTAATTTCTGAAGAAGAATTCCAGGCTGTCCGCAATCAATTTGAGAACCAAATCGTAAGTTCCAACTCCACAGTTGCAGGAATTGCTGAGAATTTAGCTCAAAACAAAATGTACTTCGGAAATACGGAATTGATCAATAAGCAAATGGAAATCTACATGAGCATCACTCGTGAAGATATTCAGCGTGTTGCTAAAAAATATCTGACTCAGGATAACCGGATCATTTTATATTATTTACCAAAAGCAAACTAACAGAACAAGGTCATGAAAAAGTTAATTACACTGGTTGCTTTAACGGCATTTACAGGGGTTTACGGACAAGTTGATCGTTCTGTAAGACCAGCTGCAGCTGCGGCACCAACTATTAATATTAAAAACTCGGAGGTTTTCAAATTGAGCAACGGCATCACCGTGATCCTTTCTGAGAACCATAAATTGCCACGCGTTTCTTTTTCGCTTACAATGGGAGCTTCACCGATGATTGAAGGTTCTAAAGCAGGAACAAACAATATGATGGGGCAATTGCTTACTTCCGGAACAACCAAACGCTCGAAAGACGTATTGGACAAAGAGGTGGACAACATGGGTGCGTCTTTGAGCGCGGACGGAAGTTCTGTTTATTTCTCCTGTTTAACCAAACACATGGAAACAGGTTTGGATATCATGCAGGATGTAACACTCAATCCGGCATTCCCTCAAAGCGAGTTTGATCGCATCAAGAAACAAAATGAATCCGGTTTGTTATCTGCGAAATCAGATCCGAACACCATGGCTTCCAATGCTGAATCTAAAGTTGATTTCCCGAATCACCCGCTTGGAGGTGTGATGGACGAAGCTTCTTTGGCAGCAATCACCTTAGATGACGTTAAGAACAACTACAAACAAATCTTCACTCCAAACGGGTCATACTTAGTAATTGTAGGTGATATTACCAAAGAAAATGCAATGAAACTGGCTGAAAAGTATTTCGGAGCATGGAAAGGTGGTCAGCCTTACAAAGAAGATTTCGGAACAGGATTGAAAGCAAAAGGAAACCGCGTAATCTTCGTGAACAAACCGGGAGCAGTACAATCGGTGATCTCTATCACTTTCCCTATCGAAATGAAGCCGGGAGCTTCTGACCAAATCGCCCTGAACGTGATGAACAGCATCCTGGGTGGCGGATCATTCGGTGCCCGTATCATGCAAAATTTGCGGGAGGATAAAGCGTACACCTACGGTGCTTATACTTCTTTTGAAGTAACAAGAGACGGAAGCTGGTTCGGAACATCCGGAAGCTTTAGAAACGAAGTAACTGATTCTGCGATTACCGAATTGTTGTCCGAGATCACAAAAATCAGCGACAGTTATGTAACGGATGAAGAATTGAATTTAGCTAAATCAGCAATGGCCGGAAGTTTTGCACGTTCACTGGAGCGCCCGCAAACAGTTGCTCGTTTCGCATTGAGCATCATCCGCGATAATTTGCCTGCTGATTACTACCAAACCTATTTGAAGCGTTTGGACGCTATTTCGAAAGACGACGTATTGACCGTTGCTCAGAAGTATTTCAAGAACGGATTCAACATCGTTGTGGTAGGTAACGAAGACATTCTTCCGAAACTGAAAGCATTTGACAGCGATGGTGTGATTGAAAAATTAGATCCGTTCGGAAATCCGGTAAAGGAAATGAAGAAAGCGGATATCACTGCAGACCAACTGATCGACAGATACATCAATACCGTTACCAAAACAGCTTCTGCCAAAGAGTTGGCTAAGAAAATGAAAAAGGTAAAATCGGTAGTGAAGAAAACGGAACTTTCTTCTCCTCAAATTCCGGTTGTGATCACTATGACAGATGCTTTCCTTGCTCCAAACAAAGAGGCAATGAAAATTGAAGCACAGGGAATGGTTTTCCAAAGTTCAAACTACGACGGAACCAAAGGTTCTGAAATGAACATGCAGACCGGGAAAAAAGAAATGACTGCTGAAGCACTGGCGGCTAAGAAAAAAAGCGAAGGGTTATTCCCGGAAGCTGCCTACAAAACTTCAGGAATGAAATACGAGATCAAGGGAATTGAGACTATCGCAGGGAAAGACTATTATGTTTTGACAACCAACGATGGTGAAAAGGAATCTTTTGATTACTTCGATGCAGCGACAAACCTGAAGTTCAAAACCGTTTCTATCTCCAAACAAGGGGAAGAAACAGTAGAGGCCACAACGATGTACGACGATTACAAAGATGTAAACGGATTCTTGTTTGCTCACAAAATCACGCAGGTAATGGGTGAAATGACGCTTTCAGGAACTGTAAAAACAATTGAATTCAACGGAGAAGTTGATAAAGCATTGTTTGAGTAAGATTCGACCAAATGATAGAAAGTAGGGGCATAAATTTTATGCCCCTACTTTGTTTTTACAACCCTCCCAACCAAACAAGCCAAAATCTCGTTCAGGAATTTATAACACAAATTCCTGATTTATGAGAACCATTATTACATCCCTTTCATTTTTAACGGCTTTATCCGCTTCTGCCCAAAACATTGTTTTGAACGGAACTTTCGGCTATGAAGGATTTACCTATGTCGAAAACACTGCAATTGTAGATCAGATTGCTTTGAATCCGGATGGAAGCATCATCAGCGCGGGCCGTAAATACGTACCAGGTGGATCTGACCTGGTACTGACAAAACATGACGCGATTGGTACACACGATCTGACATTCGGAACAAATGGAATTACACTGACCGATATCCAGGCTAGTGTTACTATCCATACGATTCAATTACAGCAAGATGGAAAAATACTGGTCGCCGGATCAACCGAAACCGGGATAGAAGTCTCACCGGGAACCCCTGTTCTTCATGCATTCGTAGCCCGTTATCATCCGAACGGAATCATTGACTCCAGTTTTGCAACAAATGGAATTTTCACAGAAACCGATTACGATCAAAGTGAATTCAACTCAGTCATCGTGCAAACGGATCAGTCGCTGATTTTGGTAAGTTATGCAGACGGTATTTCCTATTTCACCAAACTTACCACGGGAGGAACACTTGATAATTCATTCGGAACAAACGGCATTCGGGCAATCAGCGATCTGAGCACGTTTTTTTTCTTTGATCGTGGAGCCATTGCATTGGCAGACGGTTCCATTTTATGCTATGGGTTGGATGGTACGGGATCTTCCGGTACTAAATTATGTTGCATTAAAACCAATGCATCTGGAGACCTGATTACTTCCTTCGGACAGAATGGAATTGCATCCATTGACAGTGATCCCGACATAAATGCATTTGAATTGCTGACGAAAGCGCAGGAATTAGCTGACGGAAAAATTGTTTTGGCAGGAGAATCATCCGACAAGGTAATTATAAGACTGAAAGCAGACGGAACGCTCGACAGTACTTTCGCCACAAATGGTGTTTTAATACATGATCTTCCTTTCATGGATATGGTCGTTCAACCCTCAGGGAAAATACTGATAGGCGGACAACTACCGGATGCATCGTTCGATTATCGCATTATTATTACCCGATTCAATGCCGACGGAACAATCGATAACAGTTTCAATACGACCGGTGATTTTGAATTCGACTTTTCAGAAGGTACTGAAAGACTGAACTGCATGGTATTGACAAGCCCGGACCATCTGCTGATAGGTGGGAAAACAGATTACCTGGAGATGACTTCCAACTTTCTTTTAGCAGAGATTGACATGAGCGAGTCTTTGGGATTAACAACACTCAAATCCGATGAACTACTGGTTTATCCGAACCCATTCTCTGATAAAATAACTGTTTCAATTGAAGATCCGGCTATTAAAAGCGTTCAGCTAAGAGATGCAATGGGAAGAATCATGGGAGATTATCCGGCAAATAAGCAAACCGTTTTATCTTTGGAGCACCTGAATGCGGGAGTTTATCAGCTTGTTTTTACAAATGACCGACAAGAACAAATCAGCAAAAAACTGATCAAACAATAAAGAATGTTGAAATGAATTGAAAGGGTTATTCAGAGATGTTTAGCCCTTTTTTTATTTAAGATTCACTTGAATTGAAAAATCCTTCGGATTAATACGTTAGATGAAAGCAACGAAGATGAATACCCATAGAGAGTTTCCTTGGATCTTAATCAAACAATAATGAATCGAAATCTGTAACTTCGTTTCATGCAATTGAAATCCTTTTTAGCCCAATTCAACCTCTTCACGGAAGCCGAAATGGATGAGGCTATTCTTCTGTTTTCGAAACGAACCCTGAAAAAAGGAGCGTACTTTGTTCGGGAAGGTCAAAAATGTTCGGAGGTCGCATTCATCGAAAGCGGTGTCTTCCGTTCATTCTACCTTACTCCGAATGGCAAAGAGATGACTTATTGCTTTCGCTTTCCAGGCGATATGATGGCTGCTTACTCTGCTTTTATTACCGGGAACGGAAGCGTGGAATACATCCAGGCGCTTGCTGATACCGAACTATTAGTTATTCCGAAAGACCAAATTGATTATCTGTTGACGAAAAGTCCGGCTTGGATCCATTTCCTGAAGATTATGGCAGAACAGCAATACCTGGAACTGGAAGGACGTGTTTTCCAATTGCAGCGCGATTCTGCACCCGAACGCTATGAAAACCTCATCAAAGAACAGCCCGAATACATTCAGAAAATTTCTTTGCAGCACCTTTCCTCCTACTTAGGAATTACCCAACGCCATTTAACACGAATCCGTAAGGCAATCATTTTGTGACAAATGTCCTTTTTTTAGGAAACGCCTGAAACTAGCTTTGCTCTAAACTAAAAACATGAGCAGGAAAATTCTAATCATCAACGGACATCCCAATAACCAATCCTTCAATTTCGGAATCGCGGCAGCCTATAAAAAAGGGGCTTCCGGTTCAGGCGCTGAAGTAAAAGAAATCGTAATCTCCGAACTGGATTTCAATCCGAATCTGCAGTTTGGTTATCAAAAACGAACGGAGTTGGAGCCGGACCTGCTGGAAGCATGGGAGAAAATCCGGTGGGCAGACCATTTGGTTTGGATTCATCCGGTTTGGTGGGGCGGACTTCCTGCAATCACCAAAGGATTTATTGACCGCTTGTTCCTCCCGGGATTTGCTTTTCAATACCGGGAAAACTCATCGCTTTGGGACAAACTGTTAAAAGGCAAAACAGCACACATTATCACAACCTTGGATCAACCCGGATGGTTTTACCGCCTTTGGTTCAGAAGGCCTAGTGTGAATCAACTGAAGCGTTCCACCCTGCAGTTTTGCGGGATCAGCCCGGTTAAAGTGAGCTATATCGGGATTGTCAAGGGTTCCAAACAGGAAATGCGGGAGAAGTGGCTGGAGAAAGTGGAATATTGGGGAAAAAAGATGAAGTGACTTCTACTCCGCTCAGTCACCTTAACCTTAACTGCAACCAATTTTTTCAGGTGACTGAGCAGAGTCGAAGTCACCCGTTTTGCAAACCGCCGGTATGAATAAAAACAATGGTTTGCGGCGTTTGAAAATTTTGTTGTTTCAGCCATCCCATCAGCGCATAAAATGCTTTCCCTGTGTAGATTTTGTCTAATGGAAGGTCATATTCGGTTTTACATTTTGCTATGAAATCCATGAGTTCCCCGTTCCATTTTCCGTATCCTCCGAAATGAGCTTCCGGGTGCACTTCTACCCTTTCCAGGTATTCATTGATGGTTTCTTCATCAAGCAGGAAAGGAAAAAGCAGTTTCCTCATTTCCGCAATGGAATCAAATCCTTTGAGGACCGGAACCACATGAAAAGTGTTTTTTTCATCTGAACCAAGAAGTAAACCGCAGCTTGTTGTAGTTGTTCCCTGAGCCACAAATAAATGATCAATGTGATCAGGAAGTTCTTTTACAATTTCCTGACAGCCTACCATCCCGTAATAATTTGCTCCGCCCTCAGGTACCAATAAGTAAGTAGGATGTGCCTCTTTCCAGCCTTCCTGGCAGCTTTTTTCTTCGCGTTCATCATAGCTGGTACGGGAAACGAAGATTAACTCCATGCCCAATTCGGAACAGCGTTTCAGGTTCTCATTGCTGTCTGCAGTCAGTTCGTCGCCTCTGACTACCCCAATTGATCTCAATCCTCCCAATTTACAGGTAGCAGCAACAGCCAGTAAATGATTCGAATAAGCACCGCCGAAAGTCAAGATTCCTTCTTTCTTCTGATGATTGACCAATTCGATCGTGTACTTCAGCTTCCGCCACTTGTTCCCGGACACCTCCGGATGGATCAGATCATCGCGTTTTACAAGCAGACGCACATTCGGGAACCTTTCCCTGTTCAGTTTGATTTCCTGTAAAATGGATTTGGATGTATCGAATAGCTCCATGAAATGCGTAATTTTGTGTTATGAATGATGATTTTCGTCCACTTCCCAAAAATAAGGGTTTAGATCCGGAAGACTTTTATTATACGCCCGAAGGTTATATTGTTTTTACAGAAAAGTACCATTTAAAGCGTGGACATTGCTGCAAAAGCGGCTGCAGGCATTGTCCGTATGGGTATGATAAGCGAACGGATTCTTTTAAAAAGTAGTTCCTCTGAATAAACGAATTCTTTGAAAGAATCTAAAAAGAGCAACTGGCGTTACTTTTGTTTTTTCCATCTCGTTTCACGCCACTCTTTTTGTTCTGGTTTAGAAAGGAAAGTCCAGGCTACAATCCGGCTGGATTTATTCCCGGTTCCCATTGGAATTGTTTTGACCTGAATTGCACCATTTTTTTCCAATGATCTGTAAATTCCTTTCAGATTCGATTGTTTGGATACCAAAGTTGAAAACCAAAAACAGTTTTTTGAAACCATTTTGCTATCCGAAATCATATTTTGAATAAACTGAAATTCGCCACCATTAAAGACTAATTCATTTCCATTCCCTGCGAAATTGAGTTCAGGCGTTTTTTCTGTTTTTCCTGATAGATTTTTGATTTTTCTACGGGTTCCTTCTTGAGCATCTTCCAGCGAAGTATGAAACGGAGGATTACAAATCGTTAAATCAATTTTTTCTGAATCTCCAATGATTCCCTTAAAAATAGCCCTTGGATTTTTTTGCAGCCTAAAAGTAATCTTGTTTTTTAGTGTTCTATTCGCATCAACAATATCCTGCGCTGACGCAATTGATTTCGGATCAATATCGCTCCCGATAAATTTCCAGGCAAATTCTGTCACTCCAATAATTGGATAAATACAACTTGCGCCAACTCCAATATCCAAACAGATGATGGTTTCTCCCATTGGAATGACACCAAAATTGTTTTCTGCCAATAAATCAGCTATATAATGAAGGTAATCCGCTCGCCCGGGTATTGGTGGACATAAATTCTCATCCGGGAAATCCCAATTCGCTATTCCGTAATAATGATTCAGTAAAGCCTTGTTTAGAAGTTTGACTGCAGCCGGACTTGAAAAATCAATGGAGTCATCACCAAATTTATTTGGTTTCACATGACTTTTCAACTCAGGATTAGAATGGATTAAAGCAGTTAGATCATAACGTTCCCGGTTTTTGTTTCGAACGTGCAATCTTTCCACACTCCTCCTCTTCTCAGCCTGCAACTTATCAATTTTAGATTTCTCCATTTTAACTTTTTACTTCAGGAAACATATTCCAAAAACAACCGCTCCACCTCTTTTTCCAAATCAGCTGTCTTTCCGGGATGCGGACGCGAAGTTTGAATAATCGAGCTCCTTACCGCCGTGAGCCAGCGAAAACGTTCCGGTAATTCCTCACAGGCAATCGGTCCGCCTTGTTTTGATCCTTCAGCAATTAATTCAAAGGCATTCAGGTTTGCTTTTACCTGGTCCAGGTCCAATTCGCATTTAAACCAATTCAAACGCTCTTCGGAAAGGGCAATCTTCGTTCGGATGAATTTTTGATTCTTTGAAAACAAGATGATTCCCACGTTGATGAATTCTTCGCGTTCAACCTGCGGGACCAGGCGAATGACTGCATATTCATATAAGAACATTGCGGGCGTTTTTAGCTTCGTTTACAAAATTCATCGAATGTTTCAGCCGGATGCTTAAAAACTGCTTATACACCTGTCTGATTTCATCCGGAGTGGATTCCAAATCTTCCCAATTGAGCCAGGATTCAGGAAGTGCGTCTACCAGGGCATGCAATTTTTCTTCGCTCAGCCTGGAATTTGCAAATGCGTCAGCTTCATCCATTTTAGCCGCCTGCGGAAGCAGCACATGATCTTTTACGTATTGAAAGGTACTTTGAGCCGTTTTCTCCCAATTCTCCCAGGTATGATGAAAATAAAACGACGCACCGTGATCGATCAGCCACAATTCTTTTTTCCAGATCAGCATATTCGTATTCCGGAAAGTGCGGTCAATGTTCGTAATGAACGCATCCAGCCAAACAATGCGAGAGGCCGTTTCTTCGTCTGCTTTCGTTACTACCGGATCAAAAGTAATGGCTCCCGAAAGAAAATGCAATCCCAGGTTCAACCCGTGACTGGCACGCAGCAGGTCCTGTATTTCCTCATCCGCTTCCGACCGCCCGAAATCTTCATCCAGGTTCACAAAAACCAGTTCCGGAACTTTAAACCCAAGCATTCGTGCAATTTCGCCGCCCAGGAATTCCGAGATCAATGCTTTGACACCGTGTCCGGCTCCTCTGAATTTCAGCACGTATTTAAAATCGTCATCTGCATCTACCAAAGCCGGAAGCGATCCACCCTCACGTAAAGGAGAAATATATCTTGTGACGTTGACTGTTCTTAAAAATTCTGACATACTTATTCCGGCTTGCGAATCCCGTTTTCAGGAACTTTCCCTTCAAATTGAGATAAAATAGTTTTTATGTGATTGATATCTGCATCCACATTACCCGTTGGCTCAAAAAGCGAGTGAAACCCGCCGATTTTCTTTTTATAATCGATGTAGCCGATATAAATAGGAACCTTTGCCTGCTGCGCAATGTAATAAAACCCTCTTTTCCATTTGGGCTGATAACTTCGGGTCCCTTCCGGTGTAAAAACCATGAAGCATTTTTCACTTTCACTCAAATACTTCACCGCCTGCTCGGTAATGTTGTTGTTGCTTTTCTTCCGGTCAACCGGAACTCCCCCCATTGCTTTGAGAATAGGCCCGAGCGGAAAAAAGAACAAATCCTTCTTAATCAAGAACTTGGCATTCACGTTATAGTGTGCAAATGCAATTTTTCCAATAACAAAATCCCAATTGGATGTGTGTGGCCCCATCACCACTACTGCTTTATTTACTCCCGTTGGAACGTGCTCATCTATCTTCCAACCAAATAGCTTAAGTAACCAGAAAAAGAATTTTCCCATGAAACAAAGTTACACTTTCAATAAAAAATTACCTTTATGCCATGCAAATAAAAAAACGCTTTTATGCTGCCTTCCTTGTAGTGCTACTTACAGCCTCCAGTTTATTGATTTTTATTTGTCTGAATCTGCTCTCTACAAACCAAAATAATCCGCTTGTTCCGGTTCCGAATGACGCGAACTGGATAATCAGACTGGATGCAGAGTCATTTATCAAGAAGGAAGTTTACAACACCCTGTTTGCGGAAAAAGACGACGCATTTATTGTACAGGTGCGCGAATTGATCGAAAAGAACCTCAACAACGATTCAGATAAAAAATCCCTGCAAATTGACTTCCAGGAAGACATTGTTCTTTTTAATGTAGACCGAAACGATAAAAGCTACTTACTAATAGCTGTTCAAACACAGAATACGAAAGCTTTCAGTGAAAACATTCCTGCTTACTGCAAACCCAACCAGGCCGGAGAAGCAAAAGGAAACTGTGGTTTGTTTATCCAACAAACAAAGGGAAAGAAAGACCGGGCTGAACTGGAGAAAGTTCTGCAAAATGTGCTGAACGGACCGTTTAAAGAACTTCAAAAAGCGGCTCCTGAAAAGAATGAGTTCATCGCGCTGAAATTGAACAAACTTCCGGAAAATAGCGGATTTTCATCCATGGAACTGTCCATTCAGCACCAGGATAAATCCATTAACCTGGAAGGTGAAATTACCTATCCAAAAACAGTACACCGTCCTTTGAAATTCGGTTTAAAGCCGGAAGGAGTTTACATCTATTCCCGATTTATTCCGGAAGCACTGCCGGATACTTTATTGAGTTTCTTGCCGGAAGGCCTTCCGCATTTCAAAGATATTGAAGCTTACGCAGTGGATTTTAAAGGGACATACCTGGAAGATCCCAAAGACAGCCTTCCCAACATTGTTGGATTTTTGCCTACGCCAGTCATGAATTTAATCATTCAGTCCAAACACGCTTGTAAGGTAGAAGATCTTTGGAAAGCATTTCCGGAATCTGTACGCAGGCCGAACCTGACTTTGAATTTTGGTAATACGATCTTCCATTTGAAACAGCTTTCTGCAACTACTTATTTCATTGGTGTGGATCCCAATGCAGTTACCCCTTATTCCGGAAATGATGTCTTCTTTATAAAAGGCCATTTGGAGAAGTCTACCAAAATCTATGGCAGTACTTTTGTAACTGCTTTTATTGAAAACATGGGACCGGTTAAAGCCTTTAATGACTTCCTGAGCAGTTCCAAATCCATTGATATCCAGATAAAACATCAAAAAGGCACTGTTTACGCAATCAGCGGGAAGATTAATTTCAAGCAAGACAAACGTCCGCTTCATGAAATGACTAAAATGGTCTTTGCACTAAGCCAGTTGGAACTTTTCGCTAATGAAATGGGGAATTTAAGGGCTCTCTAAACGTAGCGTACTTTCACCGTCATAGTCTTATCTCCCTTTAATTGGAATTTAAAATTCTCAAATTTGGGTTTACTCCAGGAAGTGTGGTAATAATCCGCGAATCCGAATCCTTCATCCGGCATGAACATGGTGTAATCCATTTCCTTGTTCTTATTTTCATCATCTAAAGCGGCTATTCCGTATTCTCCGTCTTCAATTCCGGTAAAGGTACAGGTCAGTGTGTTGTTTTTCATTTCACTTTTATCAACCACCTTCACTTTCCAGGCAAGGCCTTTGTTGTAATTTTCTGCACTTCGAAAAATTTGAAGCTGCATATTTCCGCTGCTATTTCGAATGTTAGTGACTTTAATGGTGATCGTATGGTAGCTTGGTGCCTTGAACGATACCGAAACCAAATAAACAAAAGCAAATAAAACAAAGGTGAAGAAAGATCTTTTCATGGTAAAAATAGATATGCCTGCATAAATTTAATACTTCCTTCGAATCTTTTCAAGTACGAAGCGCATTTAACAATTCTTCAAAATAAGCCGGAGCTCCGATCAACCTCGAGCCGTACCAGGAAAAGTATTCTCCGTCGACCAAAACGATCTGACTCTGAGGAAATTGATCTTTCAGTTCAAGTATGTGTTTTTCTTTGAAAGGATAAGGTTCCGAACTGAGAAAAATAAGGTCGGGATTTAATGTTCCCAAATCCACTTCCGGGTAGCGTTCTTCCTGCATTGCATTTTGAAAGCCCAAAGTCGATAGCATGGCATCAATAAAGGTATTCGGACCGGCGGCAATGTATGGCTTTTTCCAAATGAGGTATAAAACCGTTTGTCTGGTACTTTTCAACGACTCCAATTGCGAAAAATTCCGTTGGATCTCCAATACAATTTCCGCCGCTTTTTCGGTTGCCCCGGTAATCTCTCCTACTTTCCGGATCATTTCGAGCGCATCCTGCAGATTGAAAATGTCGCTCATCCAGGTAGGAAGGTGTTTTTCCAGTGCTTCAATATCAGCCCGGCTGTTTTCTTCCTTGTTCCCGATCACTAAATCGGGTTCCAAAGAACGAATCAGATCAACCTTTGCATTTTTTGTTCCACCGATCAGTTGAACATCTTTTTTCAAGCCTTTCGGATGTACACAGAATTTTGTAATCCCAACCAGTTTTTCACGCAATCCCAAATCGACCAGCAACTCGGTTTGTGAAGGAACCAAAGAGACAATACGCGAAACGGTGGAAGTAATTTCCACCGTTCGCTGCATTTGATCTGTATATTTTTTTTTATCCATTCTATTTCTCAGTCTGTCGGAGTGTGAGTGTGAGAATTGAGGCTCGCTTAGGCGAGAGAAGCAATCACGTCCTGACGGGTCAAAATCTTCTTATCTCCGTTTGCTCGCTCAACGATAACCGCCGGAGTTTGCTCGTTGATCAATTTCGCAACTTCTTCCAGTTTTGCAGTTCCCATAACAACCGGGAAAGGTTTCTGCATGATCTTGGAAATCGGTGTATCTCTCAATGCCGGATTATCAACCAATAGCTGGTAAACCTGTGAATCATTCAAAGAACCAACCAGTTCACCGTCTCTTAGCACCGGAATTTGAGAAATGTTGTACTTGCGCATTTTCATGATCGCGTGGGAAACCAACTCTTCCGAATACAGGGTTACCAAAGGTAAATCTGCATGACGTGCAATCACATCTTCTGCCGTTTTGAATTCTTCTTCCAGGAATCCACGCTCACGCATCCAATCGTCGTTGAAGATCTTACCAACGTAGCGGCTTCCGTGGTCGTGGAACAACACCACTACCACATCATTTTCGGTTAGCTGATCCTGAAGCTGTAGCAAACCTCCAATTGCAGCTCCGGCTGAGTTTCCTACGAAAATTCCTTCTTCACGTGCAAGACGACGCGTATAAACAGCCGCATCTTTATCCGTTACTTTCTCGAACAAATCGATCACATCAAAATCCACGTTTGCAGGAAGGATGTCTTCTCCGATTCCTTCCGTGATATAAGGATAGATCTCATTCTCGTCAAAAATTCCGGTTTCTTTGTATTTTTTGAAAACAGAACCGTAAGTATCGATTCCCCAAATCTTGATATTCGGGTTTTTCTCTTTCAGGTATTTTCCAACTCCTGAAATCGTTCCTCCCGTACCTACACCAACGATAAAATGGGTTACTTTTCCGTCTGTCTGTTCCCAGATCTCAGGGCCGGTTTGCTCGTAATGTGCAGTTCGGTTCGACAAGTTGTCGTATTGGTTTACATACCAGGAATTCGGGATTTCTTTTGCCAGCCTTTTGGAAACAGAATAATAAGAACGCGGGTCTGTAGGCTCCACAGCAGTCGGGCAAACAACTACCTCTGCTCCCACCGCGCGCAAAATGTCCATTTTTTCTTTTGATTGCTTGTCATTCAGTACGCAAATCAATTTGTATCCTTTTATAATCGCAACTAAAGCCAATCCCATTCCTGTATTCCCGGAAGTTCCCTCGATGATTGTTCCTCCCGGTTTCAAAAGTCCGCTTTTCTCAGCGTCTTCAATCATTTTTACAGCCATTCGGTCTTTCACAGAGTTCCCCGGATTGGTTGTCTCTACTTTCGCCAAAACAGTTGCTTTACAGTTTTGGGTTAGCTTGTTCAATCTCACCAAAGGCGTGTTCCCGATGGTTTCCAATATGTTGTTATAAACTTTCATCAATCGAATTTTACGCAAAGATAGTTTTAATTCAAAAGGCAAAAGGCAAAATTCAAAAGAGAGCGCTCAGAAAGTTAAAAAACAATCCAGCGAAAAATTCGGCATAGTTTTAGAGAATCGGGTTTCAACTTTAAACTTGCTGATATGTCAATTCAAAGAATCTGATATATTTGTATAGAACTATAACGACATGAAACAACTACTTGCACTTAGCGTCATCAGCGTACTGATTTTCAGTTCTTGCAGAACAACACAAGGTATGCAGATAGAGGTACAGAGACCTGCTAACATTTCTGTAGATAACACTATCAAATCTTTAGCCCTGCTCAATCATTCCATTCCGGGAAAAGAAGGACTTATTGAAGGGACCCTGACCTTGGAAACTCCCAAACAGGACAAAGAACTATCTAATGAATGCATCAGGGGTATCGATCAATTACTTAGAACCAGTCCACGTTTCGAAATTAAACAATGTGACAGCTCTATGATGGCTTCAAAACAAAGCAGTATCGACTTTGGTGCACCAATGAACTGGGATCAGGTCGACAGTATTTGTAAAAAATATGGAACAGATGCCGTTTTGAGCCTGGAGTTCTTCGATACGGATTTTAGCGTGATCAATCCGGCGGCAACAGCGGTAAATACGGTTCAAAATATCCTGAATGGAGCTGGTGCTGAAGTAGAAATAACCGGGAAAGCTACAGCAAGAGCCGGCTTTATAATGTACTATCCTGCTAAAAGAACGATCGTTTACCAGGATACGTATAAACAAGGAAAAACCTGGGTGCAGCGTTCTATTAATCCAGTTGAAGCTATTGGACGACTGATCAAACGGAACGAAGCTTTAACGGAAGTAAGTTATTATACCGGACAAACTTTTGCTCACGACCTGGTTCCACTCTACTTCTGGGAGCAGCGAATGATGTATACCGGCAAGAAAGGGCGAATGAGTATTGGTGCCAGACAAGCCCTCACAAGAGATTGGGAAGGTGCGTTAAATACCTGGAAAGAAGAGTACGATTCCAATCCGAAATCCAAGATCAGAGCTCGAGCAGCTTACAACATTGCATTGGCTTATGAAGTTCTGAATGATTTGCAAAATGCGAAGTCCTGGATCCAGAAATCATACGTGGAAAGTGGAAAAGAGGAAGCCCTTCGCTATTCCAATATTCTGGAAAAACGCATCAGGGATTTGGGAAGACTGGAAAGTCAAACGAATTGATTAGTGCTAATTAGAAAGAATTGGTTTCGGGTAATCACATTCCTAAGTTGGTCTCTTGTCAATTTTTCAAAACTTTTCAATTTTACCATTTTCAATTTTCAATTCTTTGAGAAAGTTTAGCTAACTTTGTGTTTATGTCGGATTTCGTTGTTTCTGCCAGAAAATACAGACCCCAGACCTTTGATACGGTTGTTGGGCAGAAGGCAATTACCAACACTTTAAAGAACGCAATTAAGAACCAGCATTTAGCTCAGGCCTTCTTGTTTTGTGGTTCCCGTGGAGTAGGTAAAACAACCACTGCACGTATTTTAGCAAAAACAATCAACTGTTTTAACAGAACGGAAGCTATTGAAGCCTGTGACCAGTGTGAAAGCTGTCTTTCCTTCAATGAAGGTGCGTCCCTGAATGTTTACGAATTAGATGCGGCATCCAACAACTCCGTTGATGACATCCGCGGATTGATTGACCAGGTGCGTATTGCACCGCAATTGGGAACTCACAAGGTTTATATCATTGACGAGGTCCACATGTTATCCACTGCGGCTTTTAACGCTTTCCTGAAGACATTGGAAGAACCGCCTGCACACGCTATTTTCATTTTAGCAACTACCGAAAAACACAAAATTTTACCCACTATTTTGTCCCGTTGCCAGATTTTTGATTTTCAACGGATCAAAGTAAAAGATATAGCCGACCATTTGGCACACGTGGCTACACAGGAAGCCATTTCTGCAGATCCGGATGCATTGCATTTGATCGCTCAAAAGGCTGACGGAGCGCTGCGCGATGCCTTATCCATTTTCGACCAGATTGTTAGTTTCTGCGGAACGACCATTACACATAAGGCTGTTTTAGAGAACTTAAATGTATTGGACCACGATTATTATTTCAAAGTCGTGGAAAATGCATTGAACGAAGATATTCCGGCTTGTTTGCTGCTGTTTAATGATGTGATGGAAAAAGGATTTGACGGACATCAATTCCTGGTAGGCCTTGCAGAACATTTCAGGAACTTACTAATCTGCAAAGATCCGAGAACAGCCCATTTACTGGAAGTAGGTGAAACAACTGAAAAATTGTTCGTGGACCAGGCCAAAAAAGTGGATGGTGCTTTGGCACTGCGCTGTTTGGGAGTTCTCAGTAAAGCCGATGTGGATTATAAATCTGCAAAGAACCAACGACTGCTCGTCGAGCTGACCCTCATGCAAATTTGTTCAGTTAAATCTGAGCTCGAAAAAAAAAATCCTTAACTGATCCCGTTCAGATCATTCCCTACTTAGGGCAAAGCTTGCGAAACGAGCCGTCGAAGCCTGTAAACAAGCCTTCCATAACTCCTGAAAGAGCTGCTTTCTCTACGAAGCCGGAAGCAAAAGTATTATCTGCGCCTACCGGAAACTTAAACTCCAACAACCTGTCAATTAATCACTTAATTGAGCAGCAGAAAGCAAAATCAAGTGTTCCGCAAAGTGATCTGCCCAAAAAGGAATTCCATAAAGATGATGTCATCCGGCTTTGGAAAACCATGGCGCATACGCAAAAACTAAACGGACAAGACCAGGTTTACCACGTGATGATCAAACGGGAACCTGTTCAGCTGGACGAAACTACTTTTCAGTTTGAAGTAGACAATACCATTCAGCTGACCAGATTGGAAGGAGCGATCGGAGATGTGATGGCTTACATCCGCGAAGAGATCCAAAATTACGAACTGGTTATTCAGCTGGAAATGATCAAAGATGCCCCGGAAGAAGTGAAATACCTGAACGGTCCGGATCGTTTTGATAAACTTGCGAAGAAAAATTCCAACCTTTTTGACCTGAAAAACCGTTTTAACTTAGACATCGATTATTAATTATATGAAAATCCTTGAAATTAGCATGCTTTGCCTGCTGCTTATTGTAAGTTCCTGTGGGGACGAAAGCGCAACGGAATCAACTGATCCTACAGAGGATCCAACCGAAAGAAGCCGCGAAAGTTTAGATACCAGAGCAAAAAAAGAGATCATGGCATCTTTGGCTATTCCTGTGAATGAAAAATTCTCCATGCGGATTTACAGAGAGTATATCAATGCCGATACGATCGAAGACGCCATTATTACCATCAATCGAATGGAATATGCCATGGATGAAGCGATTAAAAACAACCGGGAGGCAAAAGCCGCGGAAATCGGGTTTACCGGGAACTACAATTACATTTTCTATTATGACGGGGATCTGGACCGCATTTCCAATCCAATCTTTGCACCTTCAAGCCCCGGAAGGGAATTGGACATAGAATTCAAATCCATTGTTGCCCCTACTCGAAAAGATGTGATCGTCGGGTACAGAATCCGTAATTCCGGCTGGAAAAGTTACTTTTCCGTTTTCAATGATCACGATTTAATGATGGTTTTTCAATGGAAATCCTTTGATTTTGCAGGAGAAGCTAATCCGGAAGCTTTCATCCACTCTTTTGAGGAGAATTCGAACCAGGTTCCTATGGACATTGCTATTTACTCCAGCGAAATAGATTCTTACAACACGAACATCGGAGATATGTATAAGTACCTTCCTTCCATCACAAAGAAAAAGGAACTGAAATTCAAATTTTTCCTGGACCCTGTTGCCAAGAAATACCGTCTTTATCCGGAATTTGCCAAAAACCTGCCGAAAAAAGTATGAGTTCAGCGGAAGGAAAAATAGATGTCCCCTCTTCATTAAGGTTCCGGACGCTCCAATTCGGTGAAAACAGCAAACATCTGATGTATGTCT
>CAMLDR010000048.1 GCA_946478775.1 uncultured Flavobacteriales bacterium | reverse complement strand
AAGGAGATAAATTAGGTATGTCCATCATAGTTTTAGCCTAAGGTCGCAAATATGTGAAAGAATGTTCTTTGGGGGTTGTAAATGCTGTTAAATTATGTTAAGTCGCCTGTATATAGTGAGCTTTACGGTCAGCTAATTAGGTAATTGAACCAGTTTTTGAATTTCGGAATTACGCTGAGTCATCGCGAGAGAATATGCCGTTTGATTATCTTTATTTGTTTTAATCAGATCAGCACCTGCCTCTACTAGCATTTTCACCAGTTTCAGGTTTTGATTCAACACAGCATACATTAAAGCAGTATTTCCATCAGGGCCTTGTGTGTTCAGATCAGCACCTTTTTGAACAAGTAAAGCTGCCAATTCCGGATTATTCTGATAACATGCTGCCTGTAATGCACTTCCTTCAGCTGAAGGACGATTCACATCTGCCCCATGTTCGATCAAAAACCTTGCACATTTGGTCTGACCGCGGTAACAGGCAATCATCAACGGATCAAAACCCATCTGATTCACTTTCTGAATGGTATCCTTATTCAGAGCAATGAGCTTTTTAAGTTGCTTGATGTTTCCAGTTCGTGCAGATTCAAAAACATCCTGAGAATGAACGGAAAGTCCAATGAAGAATATGAAACAAAGAAAAAGTCGCGTCCTAATCCACATAGATTCTAAAGAAAGATGGCGAATTATTTTGTAGAATCCGAACCGTATAGATTCCCGTAGGAAGGTTATCCAGATTTGTCTTCTTTGAATTTATGCGTCGGATCAACCTTCCACTGACATCTATTATCTCTCCTTCGGAATAATTGGATTTAATAACCAGGTCCTTGCCATTCCATGAATAGTTGTCGAACGATAATTCCTGTAATCCTGTTTCCAAAACCGCTCTGAAGGACCAGACTGTTGTATCGGAAATTCCTGCAAAAGTGTTTCCAGCCAGATCTTCTACTGCATCGTTGTCAATTAAAACATGATAGTATCCTGCCATTTGAAGGAAGGCCACATCAAGAGTTACCGTGTTTGCATTTACAACCGCATTCCCCAACCCGTTACTGAATTCCTCTGAAGTTCCGGCAAGCTCGTTCACCAAGAAGAAACTTCCAGTGCCCAATGCAATCGATTCGCTAAAGGTAATTGCAGGATTCACATCCAAAAGTACGTCAACACTATTATCAGCAGGATTTAAACTGGAAACTACAGGCGGGGTGAAATCTCCCACTGCAAAATTCCAAGTAACATTATCGGAGATTCCAGCATAATCATTGCCACTCAGATCTTCAATAAACCCGGGAGTTATACGAATATAATAAGCTGTGTTTTCAATCAAAGGGTTGGTGGTAGAAAAACTAACCATGGAACCTGTGACGGTCAATTGAGCGGAACCGGAACTAAACGATTCAACCAGGGTTCCGCTTGCAGTGAAAATTTCTATTTCTCCGGTCGCTGCGATTTGAACGGCTTCTGTAAATGAGATACTACAATTTCCCGCAGACGGAACATTTAACGCATCATCTGCCGGGGAAAACGGTGCAACGCTCAGCGGGGCAGTCACATCATTGGTATTGAAATTCCACGTTGTGTTATTTGTAAATCCTGCATAATTATTATTGAACATATCCTTGATCGCTCCCGCTTGAATATTCACGTAATAATTGGTATTCAGGACCAAATCGGTCGGATTGATCGTCACTACCGCTCCGGTGAATGAAATCAACGGACTGGTAAGCACATCATACGATTCAACCAACGTTCCTGCACCGGAATACAATTGGATTTCACCTGTTCCCGCCTGGATTGCTTCATTGAAAGTAATGGTTAAGGGAGTAGTAAGAGCAACACCAACCGCATTATCTGCCGGAACAAATGGCGAAGCAATTAATGCTGGAGCTAAAACATCATTCGTATTGAAATTCCAGGTGGTATTATCCGATATTCCGGTGAAGAAATTATTTGCGGCATCTTTAAAGGCTGTTGCATCTATTTGAACGTAATAAGCAGTATTTAACACCAAATTAGCAGGCGGATTGTATGAAAATGTTGAGCCCGTAATGGTCACATTCGGATTACCGCTGGAAACCGTTTGGATGACATTATCATTTCCATCATATAGCACCAGGGAACCTGCTCCCCAGGATATGTTCTCGGAAAAATTGATCGTCAGATTAGAAGTGATACTAACTCCAACTGCATTATCAGTAGGTGTAAGCGATAAAACGGTTGGTGGTGTTACATCCGGGACTACCCAATTTCTGACTATTCCACTTGCACGATTACCTCCACCATGGTAAAGCAATTGATTCGAAGCACCGGATGCCTTGGCCCAGAACAAATTTTGGGTGGTTGATGCAAAATTAAATGTTACATCGTTCGCATCTCCGGTACTCAAAGCCCTGGACGCCACAATGGTTCTATTCCCTCCGGAAATCGTATTCGAAAGAACCGTCCAATCTTGCTGCGCATCTACCGTTGGCTCATTTCCCTGACCGATCATTCGGTGATCGCGTAATTGAAGAGGAGCGGCACCCGTTCCCAATGTCGACCAAATAATCGCATCGTTTCCAGTGCCCATTCCTGCTCCGAAACCAAATGCCAAATAGCGGTCTGACGGACCTTGAACAGTTACTGTGATATCAGTTGTTGTCATGACGGCTCCGAAATACATTCCGCTTCCAACAGTCAGTTCCGAAAATGCAATTTCTTTTGTCTGACCCACTATTAAGAATGGACAGATTAAAAATAACAACAGGTAAATTTTCTTCATAATCAGTGCAGTTTAATCTGCAAACTTATCCCTTAAAGAATTAACTATCAATTATTTTCCGGATTATTGTGTGATTTTTGTACAAATCGACTATTTTTCTGCTTCAATGGAGGAAATCACTGAATAGAATGTTAGAACGAAAATGCCTGGAATGCGAACAAAAATTAAGCGGTCGAAAGGATCAAAAATTTTGTTCCGACTACTGTAGAAATACTTACAACAATCGATTGAATGAAGATGCCACCAAATATGTCAGGCGCATCAACAATATTTTGCGTAAGAACCGGCGCATCTTAGCAACTTTAAATCCATCCGGAAAACGAACCGTAGATGCGATCACACTGGCTGAGGAAGGATTCAATTTTCACTATTACACGAACACGTATCAAACCCAAAAGGGGAACACCTATTTTTTCTGTTATGAGCAGGGATATTCAAAACTGGATGGGGACCAGTTCGTTTTGGTTTTAAAACAAGACTACGTGAAGTAAATTCAAAAGGTTGAATGCAAAATGCAAAAGGTTGAATGCAAAATTTTCATTTAAGCTATTGGAATAAGTGTCATTTTTTCTTAAATTAAAGAAGAAACATATAAAAATGACTGAAGATAAACCATTTGACAGTAAAGATCGCTCGTTTCTATTTGCCTTAGATTGTCTTAAGTTTTGTAAAGCAATTTCTACAGAAAATAAAGAATACATTTTGACAAAACAATTGTCAAGATCAGCCACATCTGTTGGGGCGAATATTCGCGAGGCGCAAAATTCCAGCACCAAGAAAGATTTTGTATATAAAATTTCAATTGCGCAAAAGGAATGCAACGAAAGTATTTATTGGATAGAATTATTAATGGCTTTTTTGGAATTAGATTCTGACCAAGTCAAAAAACTAGAGAAAGAAGCAAATCAATTATTACGTATTCTAAGTTCAATTGTGCTTAATACAAAACAAAGGATGTAACCAGGATAAGTTTTTGGACTTAAGGCAAGAAACTATTGAGATTATTTGTTGAATTTTGAATTCATCATTTTGAATTCTTTACAGATTCCAATTTTCCTTAAAGAACTGCATTTTCGGATGCTCTTTTACTCCTTCGCTTCCGATAAACAAAACGTCTTTGCATTTTGTGCGGTCGAAGAATAAGGATAAGTGAGATAGAGCAACGTTCATCGTCCCGCTCAAATCAATTTTGTGGATCGGTGCCTGGTGTACTTCAAATAAATCACGCAGTTCAGCAGTGCGCTTATCAAAGTTGTGATTGTCGTGAAAAATAACAACAGCGTCAATTTTTTCAGTTAATTCTTCATTTTCCTGAAAGGGTAAAACATGAAAGCCCAATCCTTCCAACCAAGAATTTACGGTATCAGCAAACGGTGTTTTGTCGTCAGTGTAAATGGTCTGAATATGTGTCGTCATTCTTCCCTTGATTTGTTATTTTTCGTTTACGTTTCTTAAAAGAGAGTGCAAAAATACTGTAAACTTTTAGTAAACTCTGTTTAAAATTTAATTAATTCGTCTTTTTGTTTGAATTAGCAATGCAATATTCAAGAAATCATTTGATTCTGAAAGAATTATATACAGAGCCGATTCAAGCTGAAAAATACAACATTTTCAACTAAAAACCTAGAACTAACTAACTAATTCGATTTAGCACTTTTAAGGCTGGTATCCGAGAATGCGCATAAAATCATCTGCGGTCTGTTCTTTGGAAAACAGCTCCGATACGATCTTTCCGTGCTCATCACGCTGAATAAGAACATGTTTCGGTTCCGGAATCAAACAGTGCTTTAAGCCACCGTAGCCGCCTATCGTTTCCTGGTATGCGCCGGTGTTAAAGAATCCAATATAAAGCGGTTTATTTTTGTCGAATTTGGGAAGGTAAATGGCATTTGAATGTTGCTCCGAATTGTAATAATCGTCCGAATCACAGGTTAGACCACCCAAAAGAACGCGTTCGTAATCATCATTCCAGCGATTGATTGCCAGCATGATAAATCGCTGATTGATCGCCCAGGTATCCGGAAGGTTCGTCATGAAAGAACTGTCGATCATGTTCCACTTCTCCCGGTCGTTTTGCTGCTTCTGGTGCAATACATTGAAGATTGCTCCGCCGCTTTCGCCTACTGTAAATGATCCGAATTCCGTGTAAATATTCGGTTCCGGAATATCGTTGTCCGAACAAACGCGTTTCACCTGCATGAGGATCTCGCGGACCATGTATGCATAATCAAAATCAAAAGCCAAAGACTTCTTGATCGGGAAACCGCCTCCGATATTCAGTGAATCCAGTGTTGGACACACTTTTTTCAAATCGGAATAGATGCGTAAACACTTCGTCAGCTCATTCCAGTAGTATGATGTATCGTTGATCCCGGTATTGATAAAAAAGTGAAGCATTTTGATCTGTACACGCGGATTATCCTGAATGAATGCTTTGTAAAAAGGAACGATTTCACGGTAACGGATCCCCAAACGGGAGGTATAAAACTCGAACTTCGGTTCTTCCTCGGAAGCAATCCGAATTCCGATCTTTAATTCATTTTCGCCCGTTGCTGCAATCAAATCGTGGATTTCTGCAGTATTGTCTACCACAGGAATCACATTCAATCTTTTATCTTCGATCAAATCTGCAATGTTCTGAATGTATTGCGGAGGTTTGAACCCGTTGCAAATAACGTAGCTTCCTTCTTTCAGTTTTCCCGCATTCAGGACATTCTTCACGATATCAATATCGAAAGCAGAAGACGTTTCGATATGCACATCGTTCTTTAGGACCTCGTCCAGAACAAAAGAGAAGTGAGAACTTTTTGTGCAGTAAGAATAGTAGTAATTTCCCGAATAACCCAGGTTATTCATCGCTTCGCGAAACCAGCCTTTGGCCCTTTGAATATTGTGAGAAATCTGGGGCAGGTAATTGAACTTTAATGGCGTACCATATTCTTCAATTAATCGCATCAAATCAATACCATGAAACATCAAACGATCTTCTCTCAAGTGAAATTCATCTTGCGGGAAATCAAATGTCTGATCGATAAGGTCAATGTACTTTGTTCTCATTCGCTACACGTTGCACTCCTCCTACGGAAATCTTGCATAAAAGTTCTAAAAAACAACTCAATTATTCCTGGAATAATTCGGTGCAAATTTAGAGTAAAGATTGGGATGTGACGGCAAAAAATCAAAAATCGATGAAATGGAAGATTCCGACTTTAGCAAAACACCCCCTTACATCCGTTAAATCACCGGATTAAGACAAGCGGATTCCACAAAGCTTTTAATAAGGATTCCTTGTCAAATGCTCCACTAATTTGGATGCTCTGTAACTGGAATACATTCCAAAAGCATTCACAACTATTCCTTTTAAATCCTTACTCTCGGATGAAATGGCATAAACAATCATTTCATCTCCCGGATCGGTCATTCCTTCGAAGCGATAAACTTCATCAATCGTAAAATCTTCCGGAGACAATTCAGTTGCCGTTCCCTTGCAGACCAAACAATCCCGTTCGGCCTCCATTGACAGGTCTGCGGTGTATCCGCGTTTTTTCAGATCGTTTACTGCTTCGCTCACCGTTTCGTAATCCCGTAACATACTCTCTTGTTTTGATTCCTTTTAAAAGTAGTCAAATTAGTATAAAAACAAGAAAGCCGGATTACATTTTAACTGCGTAGAAGCAACTCTTTGATCAGAGAGGGAGGCCGGCCTATTATGGCCTTGTCGCCATGCACCACAATGGGGCGTTCGATCAAAATGGGGTATTTCATTAGGACCTGAATCCATTGTTTACGGGTACGCGTTTTTCCGGCATACTTCTCCAGAAAAATGGTTTCTTTCTGACGAATAATTTCGAGCGGTTTTGCTTTAAGCAACTTCAACAGGTTATCGAGCTCTTCATAAGTTGGAGGAACCAGCAAATAATCGCGGATTTCAATATCTGCCCCCAGATCCTCCAGGATACAAAGGCCTTCCCTGCTTTTTGAACAGCGGTTGTTGTGGTATATGATTGTCTTCATAAGAGGAATTGATAATTGAAAATGTAAAATTGACAAGAGGAAGGAAGATTCAAAATACTTTTCAATTTTCCATTCTACATTTTCAATTAGCTTCCGTACATCATCAAATAGGATTTCAGGAATGGCAATAACTCTCCGTCCAATACTTTATCCGGATCGTTTACGGTATAATCTGTCCGGTGATCTTTTACCCGTCGATCGTCCAGTACGTAACTCCTGATTTGGGATCCCCATTCAATTTTTTTCTTCCCGGCTTCAATTTCGTCTCTTGATTCAGCGCGTTTACGCAATTCAATTTCATATAACTGAGAGCGTAATAACTGCATGGCTTTTTCCTTATTGGCTAACTGCGAACGCGATTCCGAGTTTTCAATGATAATCCCTGAAGGAGCATGCCGTAAACGAACCGCCGTTTCAACCTTGTTTACGTTTTGTCCACCTGCACCGCCCGAACGGAAAGTTTCAAAGGAAATATCTGCCGGATTGACGTAAATCTCGATCGTATCGTCCACAGAAGGATAAACATATACGGAAGCAAACGAAGTCATGCGTTTTCCCTGTGAGTTGTAAGGACTTACCCGAACCAGGCGGTGGATCCCGTTTTCACCTTTCAGATAACCAAAAGCAAATTCACCTTCGATTTCCAGGGTAACCGTTTTAATTCCAGCCACATCACCTTCCTGAAAGTTCAGTTCTTTAACTTTATACCTGCTTTTTTCAGCCCACATGATGTACATACGCATCAGCATTCCTGCCCAGTCACAGGCTTCCGTACCACCGGCACCGGCTGTAATCTGGATCACAGCGCTCAACGCATCTTCCTCACCGGAAAGCATGTTCTTCAATTCTACTTCGTCAAGTGTAGTGAGCAGAGACTGGTATGCTTCATCGCATTCCGATTCTTCGGCTGCTCCTTCTCTCACGAACTCGATCAACACTTCCAGGTCTTCAGCTTGTGATTTCAGTCGTGTATAAGATTCGATCCAGAATTTAAGTCCGCGGATTTCTTTCATTTGAGCTTCCGCTTTCTTGGGATCGTCCCAAAAACCCGGGTCCTGTGTTTTTAATTCACTTTCACGCAGGTGCATTTCCTTTTCGGGAATTTTCAAATAGGTTGCAATCGCTTCAATGCGCTGATTAATTTCTTTGAGTTGGTCACTGTTTACCATACTGCAAAGTTAATTGAAAATTGAAAATGTAAAATTGAAAAGGAGGAATTGAAAAAGAGACGATCAAAAAGAGGAAAGTATTTGGCCTTCCTAGCGGAAAAAAATTACATTTGCACCGAGAAAAAGACTTTAAAAGAAGAACAAGATGAATATTCCAGCAAATTTAAAATACACAAAAGACCACGAGTGGGTAAGTGTTGAAGGTGATGTTGCAACGATCGGTATTACTGATTTCGCCCAGGGTGAATTAGGAGATATCGTATATGTTGAAATCGAAACGGTAGGTGAAACAATGGACCAGGAAGAAGTTTTCGGTTCTGTGGAGGCGGTTAAAACGGTTTCTGATCTGTTCATGCCGGTTTCGGGTGAAATCATTGAATTCAACGAAGGTTTGGAAAGAACTCCGGAAGCAGTAAACAAAGATCCTTATGGAGATGGCTGGATGATTAAAGTAAAATTGACTAATCCTTCCGAAATTGACGGTTTGCTTGATGCTGCAGGATACCAGGCATTGGTAGGATAATTCATCTTACAATCAAATAATATTAAGCAGGGGCGAAAAATTTTTCGCCCCTGCTTATTTTACATGGGCACGATTTTTGAAATTCAGCGCCCAACTCATTTTAAGTCGTATTTTTATTAAAAATTGTCTGATGAAAATTGCATTATATATTACCGGGTTGCTGATCTTTTTGAATTCCTGCACCATTATTACATCAACGAATGCCCCCGGAAAGGCAGAAAAAGCTTTTCCAAAAGCCATGATCGGGAAATACGAACTGATCTACCCGGAAAGTTTCCAGGGAATGATGGAGGGTGCAGAGTTGAAAACAACTGTTGAGATCAAGTCTGATGAATTGATCATGAACAGCGGTGAAGGCGATTCTCACATGAAGATCAACGATTCGATTTCTGTGAACAAATTAGGGAAACAATATTACCTGTGTATGGGCAAAGCACCTGTTTTGAATGTTTTCAAAGTCATTAAGAAAGGGAAAGACCTGGAACTGCATTCGATGAATGCAAAAACGGAAGTAACTGCCGAACAATTGAAACCTTTCTTTTCGGAAGTAACCACGAATTCCAACGTGGATGAAGAAACCGGAGAGATCACCGATTCCTACTCGGTAACGATTGACGATAAAAAAATCGACAGTTACTATAAAAGTGATATCATTCACATAGAGCCATTTACTTTGAAACGGGTTAAATGAGAATCACTCTAATCACCTTTATCGCAGTTTCACTTCCTTTCTTTAGCTTCCTGCAGAAAACGGGAATTCTTCGCTTGTCCGGAGATGCTGATTACTATGGTTATGACAAAAGTGAATTTGTAGTTTACTTTAATGACGCAGAGCTTGGTCATTTTGACAAAAGAGGGTTTTTTGAGTATTCATCTGAACAAAAAGGTCCGTTAACAATTAAACACCCGGATTTTGTTTCCCTTGAAATAACTGATTTGAGCATTTCAAAAAAAAGTCCAGGAACGTCTGTTTTTGAGAAGATCACACCGGAAGCGGAGAAAATGATTCTTGACAAATTTCAGGCTGAACAATCAATTACATGTACCGGTTCGGACAAAAAAGATATTGATGTCTTTACTTTAGATTCAACCCCTGAATTTCCCGGGGGAATGAACGCCATGTCGCGGTTTTTAAGTGACCATATTATCTATCCCCAAGTTGCCCTTGAAAGAGGAATAGTAGGTAAGGTCTATCTTCAATTTATTGTGGAGGCAGACGGAAGCATCACTTGTATAAAAGTTGTGAAAGGAGTTGATTTTCTGTTGGCTCGCGAAGCATTCAGGTGCGTTAAAAGGTTGCCGAAATTTAAGCCAGCTTACCGAAAAGGAGTTCCGGCTCCCTGTCTCTTTTCTTTACCTGTTACATTTAATTTAAATTGACATCATTCTAAAAAATGTGTCCGACCACAAAGCTATAGAACAAAAAAAGGGGCTGTCCCTATCCTACAGCCCCGATTTATGTGTTTAATCTGCTACTAATTAAACCACTTCATCAATTTCGTCGTCGAGGTAGATGTAAAATGCATATACCTCATCTTTTAGTGCTTCAGCTTGTTTAGCTTTTAGTTCTTTTTTCAGTTCCAGAGTTTCTACCAAGGCTACGTCACCTTTTAAATCGGCGGTGTTACCCTGACGTGCATCTTTACGCAACTCTTTTTTCGCCGCACACAATTCTTTTTTGGCGGCTTTAGTCTCTAAATTTGCCTCACGAATTGCTACGGATTGGTCGGCATGTAAATCACATTTGTCAATACGCAAGTACTTTTTATCCCTTCTTAAATCGGCTTTCGCTTTTCGAAGTTCTTTTTTACTCATGTGAGACTCGATTTTCAGACCTGCTTCTTTGTTTCTTTTGAATTCAGCTTTGTGAAAAGCAATTCGTTCCCGATCTTTTTCAATACGTGACATGGAAGCTTTCATGTCCCGGTACTCTTTCCGATTTAAGAATCGGTTTCCTTTGATTGAACCCTCCTCATTCGCAGCAAAAGAAGGTGTTGTCGCTAATAATCCTGTTACAATCATCCCGATCATAAACAAGTTCTTTAATCTCAACTTTTCCATGACTATTCATTTTTCTGGTTCGCTTAATCTTAGACAATGGATGTGCCATAAATGGAAATATCTTCTCAAATCCTTATTTGTCAAAGGATAGAGCCAATTTATTCAAAATGAAAAAATATGTGAAAATTTTTCAAAATGAAAAAGCAGGTGTCGAAATGAGAATTGTTTGGGGTTAATTAAGGTTGAAATTCGATTATTACTCTTCGGTTTTGTGCTTTTCCATTCTCTGTGTCATTGGATGAAAGTGGAAATTGTGAACCAAAGCCTTCGGTCGTAATCCGGGATTCTTCAACTCCTTTTTTTATTAGATAATATGCAACGCTCTCCGCCCGTTCAAGAGAAAGTACGCTATTCTCCTCTTCACTTCCGCTGTTATCCGTATGACCGGTAATCCTGATTGAAACGGCTTCATTCGTTTTAAGAACAGTAACTATTTTATCCAATTCGGGAATTTCTGTATTTTGAAGCTCCGATGAACCTACTTCAAAAAGCAGGTTTTTCAAGGTAACCGGGAGGAAAGCTTCCGGACTTGCTTCCGGTACGGTTGAATCTTCAGCCATCGGTTTTTCTATCAAAGCAACGTCAAATAATTCAATATTATCGATACACAAATAGGCTTGCGTGTAAATGGTATTATAATAAGAGCCCCGCCGACCCGGAATTGGAGTCAATCTATAAGCTTTTCGCGGTTTAAAGTTTCCAATGGACATATACCTTTCATCTCCTTTTCCTTGAAACTCAAAAGAGAAAGTATACCAGGAAAAATCATCTTTTACGCTATCGAGCGGGACGCTGAAGTGGTTCGGAAAATCTTTCAAGTCCACTGGTTCATGATCATTAAGCAGGTATTTCGAAAATACAATTTCCAATGACGAGATGCGGTAGGATGAAAGATTAGGAATTGCTACAGAAATTCTAAGACGATACGTACTGTCCTCTCTTAAATGGGTTAGTAACTCTGTTCCTATCGGTTCCCGGTAATTTTCTTTTTTGTCTTCTAAGATAATCCCTGCAAAAGCATTGCCTTCCAGGGGTTTTACCTGGCAATACAACCAATCAGGATGAGCTGCTGTATTCGAAGGGGCAAAATTTGAGTAAATATCAGGAGTTCCGCCTATTCTATGCCACTCCTCTGCATAAAAATATCCCAAATCCATAGGGACTTTAGTGAGATCTTCAAAACTTCCGTTCAAAACAAAATTTTGTGCCATCAGATTCGATGGAAAGAAGATTAAGCAAGCCAGAAAAATTCTGTTCAAGTAGCAGTAATTCATCATTTTGACTGAATAATTTAAAAATAAATAATTCGTTATATCCAAAAAGTTACATTGCTAGCCAATCATTTTCCCAATCCGCATTAAAACCGGAAAGGTCATTTCGATGGAATCAAACTCGGGTAATTCGGGAAGAATTAAGTCTACAGGATTCATTTGGTGTTTGTCTTTGTAATGCTTCACTGCCGACCAGGTATTCAGATAACCCAGTAATTGATCGCGGTTCCAGTTGTCTCGAATTTGGAATTCGGGATGATTGATCTCTTCGAACGGAAAAGGGATGGTTTGATAGTTTTCATCAATAAAGCGGCGTTCCGGGTCCCAATATTCTTTTAGAATTTCAGCATACAATCTCGTCACTGCCTGTTGAGCTTCCTTGTTGGAGATCTGCAGATTTCCGTAACCCAAAACAACCAAAAGACCTTCCGGTTTCAGAACACGTTTCGCTTCTGCATAGAATTTTTCAAAGTCGAACCAATGAACTGCCTGACCTACTGCAATGCAATCAAAATACTGATCCGGGAAATTCGTTTCTTCCGCTGTTTGCTTCGAATACCTGATTTTCGGATGAGATACCGCATTTTTCAATTGATTTTCGCTTAAATCGGTCCCTTCAATGGCATCAAAGAGATCCACGAGTTTTTCTGCTACTTGCCCGGTTCCCGTTGCACAATCCCAAACGCGTTCTCTTCCACTTAAAACAGTTTTCAGGAAAGTGAATATTTCATCCGGATAAGATGGACGAAACTGCGCGTAGTTTTGGGAATTATTTGAGAAGTTGTCTTTCATTCCTCTTGTTTCAAATCCTTATCAAGATAGGTCATAATCTTGAAATACAAAAACAATCCAAACGAAATCAGGAATAGAAATTGGAAAATCAATGGAATGTTTTCAAGTAAATCTTCACCTACGAGCAGTCGGTAAAAAACGGCACTCAAAACCAGGGAACAGTTTTCCAAAAAACGTCTGGCCGTTTTATTTTTCGTGAAGAAAGAGAGGATCAAAATTCCAACTGCGAAAAGATAACTGACAGAGCCAACCGAAACTTTCTGCCCGGAAAAAGAAGGAATCTGACCGAAAAACGTTTTTAAGATTGGCAATTCAACACTAAAGATCACTAACGAAGCAAGAAAGATAAATTTTGAGATTTTCATTCATATTCCATTAGTTAAATTCTCGGCCACCGCGGAGTTCTGCCGCGAAGAACCTTGGCACCCTGTGTTTTATTAGCTAAGAAAATAAAAACAAGAGCGCCGATCAGGATATAAACGACACTTGGCCAATACCTGGTAAAAATTTCCCTTTCCCAATACAAATAAAAAGTCGCTAAGTGTAAAACCGCTATTCCGATCGGCGGGAAAAATGAAATGCGCTTCAGCTTTTTGATTTTTGTCCAGGTATTTGCTCTCGTAACATCGATTAGTTTCTGCTCGTACAGGTTTGCTTTTTCCAGTAGGTCAACCGACTTTAATTTATGAAAACAAGCACTATAACGACTGTAATAAATGCTGAAGTAAGAAAACTGGATGACAATCCAAACCGCATCGAATTCCAGCACACCTTCTTCAATTTGAGGAGTTATATACATTTAACCTAGACGCTAATACGAACTCGTCGCCCCGCCCACATTCTCGATAGGATGCCAGGTTGTTTTCAGTTCCTGCAGATCGGTGATGTAATACGGGTTTTCGTCTGCTGCTTTCGTGAAATCATGCTCGTAAACAAATACGCGTTTCACGTTGCATTCCGCGCCGCTTTCTATAGCCAAAGCATGCTCTTTATTTCCACCGGCATAAACCACTGCGTTCACATCCATGTGACTGTGGAATTGTTCTACCAGTTCCTTTTCTGTTCCTGTAAGTATATTGACAACTCCGCCGGTGAGGTCAGAAGTGGCCAAAACTTCTGCGAACGTGATCGCACACAAGGGTAAATTCTCCGAAGCCAAAACCACGCAGGAATTTCCTCCTGCGATAACCGGTAAAATGGTCGAAACCAAACCGATCAAGCCGTTTGTCTGCGGGGCGATGATCCCCACAACCCCCATAGGCTCCAAAGCGGAGAAATTGAAATGACTGCTCGCCACCGGATTCACCGAAGAGAAAACCTGTTGGTACTTGTCACACCAGCCCGCGTAATACACGCAGCGATCAATAGCCAATTCCACTTCCTGTTTCGCTTTTGCGTCCGTACTTCCCTGTTTTACCAATTCTTCTACAAACTGCGCCTTGCGGCCTTCCAGCATTTCTGCAATGCGGTACAAAATCTGCCCGCGATTAAAAGCTGTTTTCTCAGACCATGATCCAAATGCTTTTCGTGCAGCAACCACTGCATTTCTAAAATCTTTTCGCGAAGACAAACACATATTCGCTAACGGCTGCCCTTTTTTGTCGAGCGGTGTATAATACCTTCCGGATTCCGTTCTCGGGAATTGTCCGCCGATGAAGATCTTATATGTTTTTAGTATTTCCAATCTCATTCTAATTGATAATTGAAAATGGAGAATTTAAAAGATTGGTTAACGCTTCGTCCAATTCGAATTTGACTTCGATTTGAGAATTATAGTGCTTAAAATTCTGATTAATTGCTCAGACTCATCCCTCAAACCTTTTAGTTCTTCCTTTTTCGTGTTACTTAATTCTATTAGTAGTTCCATCCAGTAAACGGATTCATCGCACTCCTTCAGTGCTATTGACAATTTATGGATAAAATCATTTTTACTCTCTGCATTTCTCGCCTCACGCAGGTTTGCTCCAACTGAACAAGCTGATCGTGCAAGTTGCTTTGTTATTACATACAATTTCTCAAATTCATCTATATGTTGACAAACTCTAAAAGTCTGTAGTGAAAATTGAAATGTTCTTTCTCGAATTTCCTGGGGTTTTTCATTCATTTGTCTCATCTTTCTTATTTAAGTTAGATAAAAACATCGCTTAATTCCAAATTTCAATTCTTAAAAAACGCCTTTTTTTGCTTCTCAATTCTCCATTTTCAATTTTCAATTTTAAGATATGCTCCCAATCCCTGCAAACCACCTTCTCTTCCGAAGCCACTTTCTTTGTAGCCGCCAAATGGCGAAGTGGGATCGAATTTATTGTAGGTATTTGCCCAGATCACTCCGGCGCGCAATTTGGACGTCATGTTAAAGATCCGGGACCCTTTATCTGTCCAGACTCCGGCTGCAAGACCGTAAGGCGAATTATTTGCTTTCTGGATCACCTCATCAATCGTTCGGAAAGTTTGGATCGTAAGCACCGGCCCGAAAATTTCTTCCTGTGCAATTCTACTCGACTGAGCTACATCTGTAAATAAGGTTGGTCTTACGAAATATCCTTTTTTCGGAATCTCACAGACACTTTCGTACATACTTGCACCTTCATCTTTCCCAATTTGGATGTATTTCCGGATGGTTTCCAATTGTTCTTTGGAATTGATCGCTCCGATATCTGTGTTCTTATCCAGGGGATCTCCGACATAAAGCGTATCCAGTCGGTCTTTCAATTTCTGAATGACTTCTTCAGCAACGGATTCCTGCACAAACAAGCGCGAACCTGCGCAACAGACGTGCCCTTGATTGAAGAAAATTCCGTTGACAATTCCTTCCACTGCCTGATCAATCGGAGCATCTTCAAAAATAATATTCGCCGATTTACCTCCCAGTTCCAGGGTTAATTTCTTTCCTGTTCCTGCAACGGCTTTTTGGATGATCTTCCCCACGTTCGTGGAACCCGTAAAAGCAATTTTATTGACATCCGGGTGATTGACTATTGCTGCACCGGTATCTCCGTAACCTGTCAGAATATTGACCACACCAGCCGGCAATCCGGATTCATGGATAATCTCCGCCAAAAGCATTGCCGTGAGAGGTGTTGTTTCGGCCGGTTTCAATACCACCGTATTTCCTGCAGCCAAAGCCGGTGCAATTTTCCAGGCAGCCATTAAAAGCGGGAAATTCCACGGGATAATTTGCCCCACAACTCCCAAAGCACTAACGGTCCTATTAGGGAAAGCGTATTCTAATTTATCTGCCCAGCCAGCATAATAGAAGAAGTGATTACAAGCCAGGGGAACATCCACATCGCGGGATTCACGAATGGTTTTTCCGGCATCCAGTGTTTCGACTACTGCCAATTCTCTCGCTTTTTCCTGCATTAAACGGGCAATGCGGTAAATGTATTTCCCGCGTTCTTTTGCCGACAATTTAGACCAAACGTTCTCGTAAGCTTTACGGGCTGCTTTTACTGCTTTGTCCACATCGCTTGCATCGGCATTTGCCACTTCAGCAAGGACTTTCTCCGTTGCCGGATTCGCAGTCTGGAAGTATTTCCCCGAATGCGGTGCAACAAATTTCCCGTCGATATACAGATCGTAACGCTCTTTCAGTTTCACATGACTTGTACTTTCCGGACTCGGGCTGTAATCCCATCCGCCGTTGAAGTTGAACACTATATCTTCCTTATGTTTCTTTTTTGCCATTTTATATCATTTGGCCATCCCCCTCGCTCCCCCTTCAAAGGGGTAAGCCCCAATCCGCATCCTCCCTTGAGGGAGGACTGAGGAGGGTGGCTAATTATCTTAATCTATCGAAAAATAATCGGCACTTTGATAATGGCCGGTTTCCTGTTTTACCAATTGCATGAGCACATCATTTGCCAGTGAACTTGCCCCGAAACGGAACCAGTCATTATTCAGCCAATCATTGCCCAAAGTTTCTTTCACCATCACCAGGTTATGTAAAGCCAGTTTGGAAGAAGAAATCCCACCTGCCGGTTTCATTCCTACCTTCACCCCTGTTTTTCTGTAAAAATCCTTGATTGCGCAAAGCATCGTATAAGTGACCTGCATGGTTGCAGCCGGTTGAATTTTCCCCGTTGATGTTTTGATAAAATCCGCTCCTGCATACATGGCAATATCACTTGCCCGGCGAACCTGGTCCAAAGAAGCCAGTTCACCTGTTTCAAAAATCACTTTCAAACGCGCTTTCCCACACGCTTCTTTAATGGCAGCAATTTCATCAAATACAAAATTGTAATCACCTTCCAAAAACTTCCCGCGGGAAATAACCATATCTATTTCGTCTGCACCATGGTCCACAGCAAATTTGGTATCCAGCAATTTAATTTCCATGGTGGACTGTCCACTTGGGAATGCTGTTGAAACAGATGCCACTTTAATTCCTGAATCGCCGAGCGCTTTTTTAGCTTCTTCAACCATTGTAGGATAAACGCAAACTGCAGCGACTGTTGGTAATCCTTCCTGAAGATCGTGCAAATGCTGGGCTTTGTAACACAACTGACGCACTTTTCCGGGGGTATCTTTTCCTTCTAAAGTCGTTAGATCAATCATACTCAACACCAATTTCAAGCCCTGAATTTTTGATTCATTCTTGATGCTTCGGGTTTGAAACCGGGCTACGCGTTCTTCCACACCTACTTTGTCAACAGATGGTGAAAGTTTAAAATCGGGAATATTTTTTAATGTTTTATTTCTATTCATGTAGTATGAATGTGATGTACTCAAAGATACAGATAGGAAATTAACTAACGATGAAATTTGGAGAAGAAATGGTGCTAAAAGGAATTAGCAAACTATTTACCCTGGTATTTGGTGGATAATCTTGCACTTATCCCGAATAAAGATTAAAATTAATCCGGTTCGAACTATTTTTTACCGAATTCCTCTTTTCTCCTTATTTTTAACCGATGGTTACCTCGGAAATTCAGTCTTTTATCCCAATCGTTTTGAAAGCTTGTGTGGAAGCTTCCGAGGCAATTATGCAGATCTATCAAACAGATTTTAACCCTGCATTGAAAAGTGATGGCAGCCCGGTTACCAAAGCAGACCTGCTTTCCAATGCGATCATTAAAAGGGAATTGGAAAAAACGGGAATTCCAACTATTATGGAAGAGAGTGTAAACTCCCCGTTCGAAATCCGGAAAACCTGGGAAAGTGTATGGATCGTTGACCCACTGGACGGAACAAAAGAATTCATCAAAAAGAACGGGGAATTTGCCATTTGTATTGCACTCGTTTATCAAAATCAGGCTGTTTTGGGTTTTATCGCTTCACCGGTTAAACAGGAAGTGCTTTTTGGAGGAAAAGGAATGGGTGTGTCGCTGGTTGATTTTGATCACCTGGATCAACCGCAAAATTGGCGGCCAATCCATCCAAAAAACGAGATTAATATTCCGCTGAAAATTGCAGGAAGCAGGTCCCATCATTCGGGAAGTGACCTGAATTTCAACCAATCGATGCGTGAAATTTTCGGGGAGGTAGAATTCGTTAAAAAAGGGAGCGCTCTAAAATTTATCGACTTGGCTTTGGGAAAAGCAGATGTTTATCCGAGATTTGCACCCACCATGGAATGGGATATCGCTGCCGGACAAGCTATTATAGAAGCCTTAGGAGGAACTATTGTTCATGCCGAAACGAATCAGCCGCTTACTTATAACAAAGAAAGCCTTTACAACCCTTTTTTCATTGTGAAAACCAAATCCATTATCGACCGGCTGAATCAATGAAATTACTCTTAAATATCGTTTTCTCATTGCTGTTCGCATACACTCTTTTTGGACAGGATTACCGCGTTTTACCTATTGAATCCTATTTCAAGGATGTTTCCTTTTTTACCGATTCATCTTTTACACCTGTCTTTCCGGTAACCAATAATCAGGTTAATTATTACGAAACGGCAAAGGAACAAAAGGTACGTTATGCGAATGTGGGGCATTACATCTATCAGCGTGAATTAATTCAGCTTGTTAAGAAAAATGGTGCTGTTTGGGTGAGTCCGATTCTGGATATTCAAATGGGTGCAGAACGCGGAGACACGGCTATGCGGCAATACCTGAACGTGCGCGGACTGCGAATTGAAGGAAGTATGAAGAACAAAGTTTTTTTCTCCGGCTCTTTTTATGAGAATCAGGCCATTTTACCTTATTACATTCAGCAATATGTCACAAACAGGGGAGAGTTTTATCCCAATAGTTCAGATTCGAGTTATACGCAGTTAAACGCCGTGATTCCGGGAAGTGCGCGCACAAAACCTTTTAAAACCAATGGATTTGATTATGCTTATGCCACCGGAATGGTGCAATGGCAGGTCCTGAAAAATTTGTCCGTCTCAGCAGGAAACAACCCCATTTTCGTAGGGAGTGGTTACCGTTCTGTTCTTTATTCTGATAACTCCTTACCGACCATGAATTTCCGGGTGAATTATTCGCTTGGTAAGAAATGGAATTTTCAACTGATCCGCATGCAGGGACTGAATATGTTGCGCGTTCCCTATTCTTCCAATGGTGAAGCTTTGTATGAGCGTAAAGCCTTAAGCATCGGATCGATTTATTTTCAACCAACGAAACATCTCCGGATTGGATTGATTGAGGGAGGAACCTGGACGAGGGGAGATTCCATTCAGAAACAAGCAGTTGAAGGCGGTTTTTACATTCCTATTCCGGGAGCGGCAACTATCCAGGAAGGAATCAATGGGAAAAGTTATGCCTATTTAGGCCTGGATGTAAACTGGAGAATCGGGAAAGTACTTTTATATGGACAGTATGGAAGGAATCCTTACTCGAAATCCAGTGACGTGGGTCAGATTGGAATTCGCTACTGGCCTTTCAAATCACCGAATTACCTCATCCATTTTGAATACAACCATACTTCAAAAAACGCTTATCAGGCTTCCAATCCACGGATCAATTACAGCAATTTCAACCTTCCGATCGGACATCCGATGGGTGCCGGTGTGGATGAAGTTATTCTAAGACTGAGAGCAGAATGGAATCATTTGTACATCAGTTCTTCTACGAATTTTTACATCAATCAATCTGCCAATTACCGGCAATTACTGCCCGTTTATGAAGTGAACATTCCTTTAAATCAACAGGTCTTTTATGAGAACCTGGAGTTGGGCTACAACTTCAACCACATTTACGGATTGGAAATTTTTGGCTCCGCCCGACTTCGCATGGTGAATAATCCTTTGCAAAACGGACAATCTTATTGGTTCAGCGTAGGAATAAGAACAGCTCTTAACAATCATTATTTCGACTTCTGATGCGGATCCAACTTGTCATAGCAGCATTCTTTTTTGCATTCCTGGGTTATTCGCAGGGAGGTATCGATCGTATTCGTCATTTCAATTTAAAACCGGACTTCCCTTACAACCGAAGTTTTCATCATTCCATTCAGCCCCATATTCGAATCAACCCATGGACTCCCGGAACGGACACTTTTAATATCCAGATCATTGAAATCGGGAAAAACAGGAAGTCTCCTTTATCTAATCCGAAAGAAGCTAAAAGACCTTTCGTCATTCTCCCGGCAGCGGACAGTTATTTTCAATACGATACGGCTCTCAGTTACCGTGCTGCAGTTGGATTTAACTTTGAGAAAACCTGGGGGAAATGGTACAACCGCACTTTGTTAACTTCCGGATGGAGTTTACGCGAAGATTATACCCAAACCCATGTTGCCTTTTCCCCTTTGCAAAATCGAGGTGCTTTTTGGTTCACCGATATTCGAACGCGTTTAGGTTATACCCCCAATGACATGCTTCATATCAGCACCGGGATCGATAACCAATTTTTCGGTGAAGGATACCGATCCTTGATCCAGGGCGACCAGGTTGCTCCCAATCCCTTTGTCCAGTTCCGGGTGAATTTCTGGAACCTGGAATACGGACTGCTTTACCAGTTCTTACACGATAATAACTTCACAAACAAAACCCGCGACTGGAAATACAATACCACGCATTACCTCAGTATGAACATTGGTTCGAATTTCAATATCATGTTATTGGAATCCGTGATTTTCCAGTCGAAAGACAGTACTTACAAACGCGGCTATGAAGTGGAATATTTAAATCCGTTTGTTTTCTTTCGTCCGCAGGAATACAGCTTGGGTTCTACAGACAATGTATTGCTGGCTTTGCAATCTTCTTATTATTTCTCCGGCAAAAAACATTGCGTCTACTTTCAATTGCCATTGGATGAATTTGTATTAAAGGAAATCACGAAACGTTCCAAATGGTGGGCAAATAAATACGGTCTGCAGTTGGGGATCAAGGGAAAGTTTCAGCGCTGGTCTTACCAATTGGAAGGAAATTTAGTGCGCCCGTACACCTTTTCTCATATTTCTTCCGGACAAAACAACGCTTCTCTCGGATTGCCATTGGGCCATTATTTGGGAAGTAATTTCGCCGAATTGATTGCCACTGCGCAAGTTCCGTTCAAGCATTTTCAGCTGACGCTATTCTCTTCCTTTTACCTCAAAGGATTTGACGAATCTGCTATCAGCTATGGAGGAGACATCTATAAAAGCTACACTTCCCATCCGAAAGAATACGGGAATACGATCGGACAGGGGCTTACTCAGCGTGCTGTTTCACTCCAAGCCAATGCGTCTACTGTTCTGAATAAAATCCAACTTGAACTTTATTTTCAGGCGGGAATGCAATACAGCTGGGGAGAAATGGGAACGAATACTGCTCCGCTTATTTGTTTCGGTGCCCGCAGTAATCTGTTCAACGAACGGAAAATACGTTAATAAAAAAAGGGTGCTTCGACTACGCTCAGCGACCCTTTCATTTGTTAATTTATTTATTTTTCATCTCACAAAACGCTTAGATCTGAATGGAGCCCAGGCTTTTTATCTGGCCTTTCGTAATCGTTACGTTTTGCAAACTCTTTTGAGATGCCAACACCTCTCCCTGTCCTTTTGCTTCGATTTTCATTTGGTAAGTTCCATCCGGAACCCCTTTGATCAGGAAGTATCCATTCGCATTTGTAAATGTACTTGCGTTGTAAGAACTGTTACTTAAACTGATAGCTGCTTTTTCCGCACCGCTGATATTCCCCTGAACCCCTGTGCTTGGGTCAGCAATTTCCGCAATCACCGGGTTTAATGTATATCCTCCACCGGTTTGTGCAATAGATGATCCCACATTGAAATCCAACAGGATACTGGATGTAATACCATTGCTTACCTGGCAATGAATAGGTACTTCTACCTGTCCCTGGAAATTAGACCCAAAGGACAAATTCACGGTGCTTTGACCACCCGCCACGTTGAATGTTAAGCTGTTTGAACCGCTAAATGTTACTTTTAGTTTCGTGTAAGTCCCTGGCTGCACCGTTGTAGCGCTTGCAATGGTCACTTCTGCACCGTTGGTCAGGTCCAGAATATTAATTTCTTTAGAAGTTTCATTAATAGTGACCCACCCTGAATTTTCGAGATAAGCTTCAATTTTCAGAATTTCCACATTCAATGCAACAAAATCGCCGGGTGAATCCGTCATTCTTACCTCCATTTTCCCTTGAGAGACTTTGTTGTCTTTCTTACATGATTGAATAGTGAACCCCGCACAAACAATCAATAACGCAAATACCAGTATTCTTTTCATAATCGTGTCTGTTTAATCCGGAATCCGCTAAACGAAGTTTGTGCCAAAACAAGGGATGAAACGAGCAGATTACCGTTATTTATAAGAAAATCAAGGGATAGAAAAAACAAGAACGAAAAATGAAATGAGTTTTTGGCGGAGAGGGCAGTTCAATTTGAAAACTGCCTTTTCAAATTGAAAAATCAGATTTTAGGGCAAAAAAAGAGGGAGGCTTACCACTTCCTCCCTCAAACTAACACACCTATGACCCGATTTCTGAGTATCCAAGAAAGGAACTCATAACCTGATACAGAACAAAGATATCTTTAAAGTTAAATGAAACCGATAGGAATTAATAAGAGGTAAGAACGAAGTAACATTTGGTTCATTTTTAAGAATAATTGAAATAATCTTTATCTAAAATGAATCTAATTTAAAGCTGATTCGAAATTTTGGATTGGAGTTGGGTACAAGTTCACAAGTTGATGCGTACATTTGCACAATCTTTAAAAAAGAGTAATTATGGGTATTGGCAAAAAAGTGAAGATGTATATGAATTTCACCAAATTCAGACTCTCAGCCCTTGTTATTCTATCTGCGCTTTCCGGATATTTATTTGTTGGAGGTCATGACGGCCTTGAAATGACCTATTTAATGCTTGGTGGTTTGCTGGTTACAGCTGCTTCCAACGGATCCAACCAAATTTGGGAACGCGAGTTGGATGTACTCATGAACCGAACCGGAAAAAGACCACTTCCAATGGGTGAAATGTCCATAAAAGAAGGTCTGATTGTGGTAGCCGCTTGTTTACTTCCGGGTCTTTGGATGCTGCACGAATTGAACCTGGCATCCATGTTACTTGGTTTGGCGGCATTCGTATCTTACGTTTTTATCTATACCCCGATGAAACGCATTTCTACCTGGGCAGTTTTTGTAGGAGCCTTCCCGGGCGCACTTCCACCGATGATCGGTGTGGTTGCAGGCACTGAATCGGGGGAACTTGGCCTGGTTGCAGGAGTGCTGTTCTTTGTACAATTCGTGTGGCAGTTTCCGCATTTCTGGGCAATTGCATGGGTTGTTTACGATGATTACCAGCAAGCAGGATTTTCATTACTGCCTTCAAAGGACGGGCGCACCAAAGGATCTGCTTTTCAGATAGTCATTTACTCACTGGCATTGATTCCTTTTTCCTTATTACCCTGGTTGATGGGCTGGACCTCAGATCTTACCCTCATTATTGCAGGGACCTGTTCGATTTTATTTTTCCTGCAATCTTATAAATTATTCCTAAGTCTTACAATTGCCGACGCCAAAAAACTGATGTTTGCATCGTTTATCTGGTTACCGGTTGTTCAATTTTTATATGTGTTCGACAGAAATCTTCCGGTAATCAAAGCGGCTCTCGGGGTAACACATTAAACTTTTTTTAAAAAAATTATGTCTCAATTCGATTACAATCAAGAATTAACTCCCGAGGTTCGGGAGAAAATGCGGAAAAACCTGATCTATGTCGGGATTTTTAGCATTGCCATGCTTTTTGCCGGTCTTTCTTCCGGGTATATCGTAAGTGCCGGAGATACATTCTGGGTGAAGTATAACTTCCCGCCTGCATTTTATATTTCCACAGCTTTGATCATCCTTAGTAGTATCGTTCTTGCTATCGGGATTAAAATCGCCCAAAAAGGAAATGCTGCAATCTTAAAAACAATTGTTCCGGTGACATTCATTCTGGGTGTAGGGTTTGCATATTTCCAGTTCCGGGGATACTCAGAGCTATACCAAAACGGTGCTTTCTGGACTTCCAAAATCACTGTTTCCGAAGGACGATATGGTTCTTATTATGAACTGGAAGTCAATGGGAAATATATGGAGGTCGATGGGAACGATTATTTAATTGCAGGAAAATTAATTTCTGAAAAGCAAAAAGAAGAAATCGGAACATTTGCAAAACAATTTGAGGCTATTTCTACTATTAAGAATTCCAAAGTAACTCAATTAGATAAATACACGCTTCGCTATAAAAACCAGCCTGTAACTTATAAAGAGGGAGACTTCTATGTTCAGGATACGGTCAAACTGGCTTACGTAGACTTGGATCGTCTGGAAAAATTCTCCTGGCATCTGAGAGACGGACGCGGTGATTTCTTCCACAGAGGTAAATTCGGAAAAGATTTTAAAATCTACTACAAAGGTAAAGAGCTGGATTACAAAGACAGAACGCTTTATTATAAAGGCAGTCCATTGGCAGCGCCACTTCAGATGAAACTGGAAGCCTCCTCCGATACAGCTACTTCATACCTCTATATCCTGACTGTTTTACACCTATTACATATATTAGTTACGCTGATCTTTGTATTAAAAGCCTCAATTCGTTCATTCTCAGGCAAATTAGCTGTAGATAATTTCCTTCCGGTGCGCATACTTGCTATTTTCTGGCATTTTTTAGGCGCTTTATGGATCTATTTGTTGCTTTTTTTGCTTTTTATTCATTAAACTTGCACAAAAA
>CAMLDR010000047.1 GCA_946478775.1 uncultured Flavobacteriales bacterium | reverse complement strand
AAGTTTCCCGTTTTAAAGCTGGAGAAAACCAATTAACCGGATTTTTCATGGGACAGATCATGAAAGCTTCCGGTGGTAAAGCTGATCCAAAAACAACCAATGCGCTTTTGCGCGAATTAATACAAACCGTTTGATGAATCGTTTTTCTATTTTACCTGTCTTTTTTTTAGGCGTTTTCCTTTTCACTTCCTGTGGAGATACATCTCCGGAAGAAGAAACCGGTTTGACTAACAACTTCCACATTGAAGGTCAGATAAAAGGTGCAGCCAATCAGAAATTGAAATTGGAAGCACAATCCGGACAAGGTGTCATTTCTGTTGCTCAAACAACCACAGACGGTTCGGGAAACTTTGAATTGGACGGAAATATTCCCGGAATGGGAATTTATTCCATGACTTTGGGAGAAAGCGGGAAAAATGCAGTGGTTATTCCAATGGATGTCAACGACCAGGTCGTTTTGAATGCTACCAAGGAAACATTTGCAATCACTCCGTCTTTTTCAGGAACCAAATGGGCAAAGCCTTTAACGAAATACATGGTATTGTTCAGCGATTTTGCTAAAAAGCAAATGGAACAGCTGCCTAAAATTAAAGATGAAGCAAAACAATTGGAAGTTTTCGAGCAATTGAAAAAACCGATCGTCAAATTCACTCAAAATCAAATCAATAAAGATCCCGGAAATCCGGTGAATATCATCCTTATTAATTTAATCATGCCGGCAGAAGGCGGTATGGCAAATTGGGATCCTGAAAACCTGGAGGTTCTTCGAAAAATGGAGAGTGCCTTTCAACGTAATTATTCGGATTCACCGATTACGGGAATGATCTCTCAGCAAGTGGCCGCAATCGATGCAGAATACCAAAACTACGAGCGGTTCAACTCGGGTTCAATGGCTGCACCGGAAATTGCATTGAAAAATCCTTCCGGAACAGAATTGCGTTTATCTTCTTTAAAAGGAAAAGTTGTACTGGTTGATTTCTGGGCTTCCTGGTGTGCACCCTGCCGGAAAGAAAACCCAAATGTGGTCCGTATGTACCAAAAATACCGCAGCCAGGGATTCGAAGTATTCTCAGTTTCCTTAGATCAGGACCCGGATGCATGGAAAGGCGCCATCGCCAAAGACGGATTAGTATGGAAAAACCATGTTTCCGATCTAATGGGCTGGCAAACTCCACTGGTACAATCCTACGGGATTCAGGGAATTCCGCATACTGTTTTGTTAAACAGAGACGGGAACATTGTGGGCATCGGATTAAGAGGCGCACAATTGGAACAAAAATTGATAGAACAACTTGCAAAAAAATAAGCGAATCCGCCGAGGCGGATGGATAACTATCCGCCTGGCGGATTAATACTAAATGAATATGAAACAACTGATTCTTTGTCTAACGCTTTTATCCGGAATTGCCTTCGGACAAGCTCCGGTACCCGTTGAAGTCAGCGGGAATATTTTCAATACCAACGGCGACAGTATTAAGATCTCTCAATACTACGGTTCCCATTACATTGATTATATCAAAGGGAAGCTGGATAAAAAAGGGAATTACGCTTTAAAAGGAACTGTTCCTGTTGCTGATTATTACGTGTTACGCGTTGGACAACAACACATTAACATTGTACTCAGAGGCGGTACTCCGATCCGTATCAATGCAGACGGAAACAACATCAATGCTTTCCACACCATCAGCGGTTCTGACGAGAGCATTGCTTTGAATGAATTCGTTGGCCAGATGCAGTATTTCAATCAAAAGAAAGATTCTGCTATCAATGCCATGAAAGCAACTCCCGAAAACCAGGATGCAATCAATAAATATTACCAGGCTGAATATTACAAATTTTCAGCATACAGACAAAAGTTCATTTCCGAGCATGCAGGTTCAGCTGCACTTTTGCCGGTAATCAGCACATTGGATACAGACAAGGAAATTTCAATCTACGAAGCAGTGGTTAACCAATTGCTGACGTCCTTTCCTTCTTCTCCCAGTGTTCAAAATGCAAAGAACAGCTACGATCAGTTAAAGGCACAAAAAGACAAGCAGAACTTCCTGGGTTCGGGTAAACCTGCTCCGAATTTCACTCAGAATGATGTCAACGGGAAACCGCTGTCTTTGGCTGACCTGAAAGGAAAAGTGATCCTTTTGGATTTCTGGGCATCCTGGTGCGGGCCTTGCCGTAAGGAAAACCCGAACGTCGTGGCATTGTATAACAAGTACAAAGATGCCGGATTCACGGTGATGAGTGTTTCGCTGGATAAAGATAAAACACCCTGGCTGGCAGCGATTGAAAAAGACAAGCTGATTTGGCCCAATCACGTTTCCGATTTGAAGTATTGGTCAAACGAGGTTGCAAAATTATACAACGTTTCCTCTATTCCGTTTACCGTGTTGATCGATAAAGACGGAAATATCATTGACACCAAATTGAGAGGTGTAGAACTGGAGCAGGCTCTTAAAACGATCTTCGGATTCTAATATGGAAATTCCAACCGGAAAAAAAATCTATTTTGCTTCTGATTTTCATTTAGGTGTACCTGTTGGAAAATCAAGCTTTGAGCGCGAAAAACGCATCATTGACTGGTTAAATCACATCCAAAAAGACGCTTTTGAAATTTACCTGGTTGGAGATATCTTCGATTTTTGGTTTGAGTACAAGCACGCTATTCCGAAAGGTTTTGTGCGTATCCAGGGAAAAATTGCAGAGCTGGTTGATTCCGGAATTCCCGTTTATTTCTTTACCGGAAACCACGATATGTGGATGTTCGACTATTTCGAAAAAGAACTGGGAGTAAAAATTTACCGTGAGCCTGTTTACAGAGTCTATAACGACAAGAAATTCGTAATCGGACATGGAGACGGTTTAGGTCCCGGAGATCGCGGCTATAAGTTCATTAAGAAGGTTTTCGCAGCGAAGTGGTCCCAGTGGATGTTTGCGCGGCTGCATCCGAACTTCGGGATTTGGCTGGCTAATTATTTTTCCCGGAAAAGCAGGATTGCCACAGGTGATTCGGACAGTAAATTCCTGGGAGAAGATCAAGAATGGCTGATTCAATACTGCAAAGAGCAAGAGGCTGTCAGCCCGCAGGATTATTACATTTTTGGACACCGCCATCTTCCAATGACCATTCAGATCAATGAACGCGCAGTTTATATTAACCTGGGGGAATGGATCAATTACAATACGTATGCGGTATTTGACGGGGTTGAAACGAAATTACTGGAATGGAATAAAAACAAGTAAGGACGCGAAGCATCGCGTCCCTGCGTTTTTATAATATCGATCATTCACCTTCTTTCGGTTTCTCCGGTTTCGGTTCTTCCTTCTTCTTAGGCTCTTTCTTTTTCTTTTCTTTTTCCTTCTTGGTAGTCGGCATAGCATCATCTTCCTTGCCTGACGCAGCGGTTCCTCCAAATGTACGGATCTCTCTTCCCTGCTCGTCAAATACATGCTCTTCTATCAGGACGTCTTTTTTATAGATTGCACGGCTTTTTACTTTTCCATCTGGGAAACGCTCTTCGAATAAGCCTTCACGCACTTCCGTTTTCGTCATCGATTTCAGATCACTTACCACTGCGATGTAATAAAGCTTCCCTGACTTGATCGGTTTGTTCACCCCTTTCGCCAGGTTGTTTCCTTTTAAGATCGCATTTTCACTCACGGCTTCGCCCCTCACCTGGCTTACAACGATGTTTACATCTTTTAAGCTGTCCAGTGCCTGGGCCTTCGGTTTTTTCTCATAAAGCATCTGTCCTAATGCGTCAGCAACTTCTTTGGTCGGGCAGGCATACAATTCTGCCGTTACGTACTGGTTGGGTTTAGGAGTAACCTTTTTGTAGTTCTCAATGGATTGCAGGGTCTGATTATAGAACAAAGTTTTGAATTCTCCGTTCCGGGAATCCATATCCCAATTTTCAGTACGCAGCAATACTCCATCGTCGTAATAATAGTACTGGATGCCGTGCTTTTTACCTTCTTTGTAATTCAATTCTTCAATGACATCCCCTTTTCGGTTATACAGTAAAAACGGGCCTTCCAGGACACCTTTCACATAGTTTGCTTTTTTATTTCTAACTCCTTTTGAATCATAGGTGATTTTAAGTCCGTTCAATACGCCCTCAGCATAATTTTCCAGTTTCAGTGTATCACCTTTGGTATTGAATGTCAATTGAGGGCCTTCAAGCTGTCCCATTTCGTAGGTTTTCTCCCAGGCAGGAATTTGTGTGGAATCGTTGAAGTAAGTCCAGCGACCGCTTTCCACTCCCTGAATATGCGAACGGATTACCATGATACATCCTGATTTATAATAAGTTGTATCGATCCCATTTGCAAATCCATCCACAAAGTTAACTCTGCGTTCCAGGATTCCGTTCATGTGACAGGTTTCACAGATACCTGAGAAAGGCATTTTCTGGGAACTTGTTACAACCCTTTTTCCATCAGCGCCCATTTCAAGTTTCTGATTACAATCTACGACTCCGGCAATTTTTCCACATTCCCATTCGGTATAGCGCTGCTTTGCACGATCCGAAGCTTTTTGGTAACAGGGAACCGAATCTCTTCTTGCGACCCCAAATTTAGGCTGGGCGGAAACCGCTAAGGAAAACAAACAAAAAAAAGCAATTAGAATCTTCATATTTTATAGATTTTAAGACTTTAGGATTTTAAGATTTTAAGACTTGATCCGTACTTGATATCCGGCAGTCTTAATATCCTGATGTGCTAAAATCCTGATGTCTCTTCAATTATTGTTCCAACTTCAGGGAAAGTTTCCCCAATGCATCCTTCATCCTTTTGGGGATCGGGATAGAACATTTATTTATACTGTCATAACAAACCAATACCGAACTTCCGGTTGTCTTCACTTCCTTCAGTACTTTTACTTCGTAAGATAAGGTAAAACTTTTTTCGCCGATATGTTTCAGGTAAACAAAAATTTCTACCGGTTCATGCAGAAACACCGGTTTCAGGTATTCCAATTCATTTTTCCGCAGAATGACACCTGTTTTTTTCCAATCCCAATCGGTTCCCAGCATTTGACGGAAATAATGAATCCTGGCTTCTTCGAAATAGTTCAGATAAACAGCATTGTTTACGTGCTGCATCATATCACAATCAGAAAAACGAACCTGTAATCTGTATGAATCTAACATCTCTTATTTTTTATCTAAAACACTATACTCTGAGTTGTTTGAAATAAATTCCGGAACAACTTCTTTCATCAATCGAACCAAGGCGAGGTTATCTGTTTTACCAATTGCTTCCAATAAACGTTCAATCGTTGCATAAACGCTTTGGTCCACTTCTCTTTCAGATGCGATCAGGATCTTCGGATGATGTGTTTCCTGCACATTTTCAGCATCATTCAGCAATTCTTCGTAAAGCTTTTCTCCCGGTCTCAAGCCTGAATAGCGGATCTCAATATCCTTTCCTAATTCGAGGCCTGATAATTTGATCATTTTTTTAGCCAAATCGACAATACGCACTGATTCTCCCATATCGAACACGTAGATTTCGCCTCCGCTTCCCATAATTCCTGCTTCCAAAACCAATTGACAGGCTTCCGGAATGGTCATGAAATAACGTGTAATTCGCTCGTCCGTTACTGTAATTGGTCCACCTTGCTCTATTTGTCTCTTAAACAAAGGAATTACAGAGCCGTTTGATCCCAAAACATTTCCAAATCGGGTAGTAATGAACTGTGTTTGACCTTTATTTGCCGCTTGTGCAATGATTTCTGAAATACGTTTGCTTGCTCCCATTACATTTGTCGGATTCACCGCTTTATCTGTAGAGATCATGACAAATTTGTGCACGTTTTTTTGATTGGAAAGATCTACCAGGATTTTTGTTCCTTTCACATTATTTCGAACCGCTTCCGAAGGGTTTAACTCCATCATCGGAACATGTTTATATGCTGCAGCATGAAAGACCCAGGAAGGTTTGAAAGTATCAAATAACAGTTCCATTCGTTCTTCGTTGCAAATGTCTCCGATCACAATTTCAAATGCAGGAATATCTTTCAGTTGTTTCAGTTCAAACTCCAGATCATACATCGCTGATTCTGCCTGATCCAGCAAAACTACGAGCTTGGGCTTGTATTCCAAAATCTGTCGAACAATCCCTGAGCCGATTGAGCCGGCGGCTCCAGTAACCAAAATCACCTGGTCTTTTAAGCCGACGGCCAATTTTTCCTGGTTCAGTACAATCGGCGTTCTTCCCAGCAGATCTTCAATATTTACCTGTGCAATTTGATTGGTGGTAAATGCGCCGTTGATCCAGCTTTTCGGGCTCGGGACTTTTTTCACTTCTACTCCCGAATCAATACACTTTTCAACGATAGCACTTCTTTTTTCAGGTTCCAGATTCTGAATTGCGATAATAATCTGGTGAATCTTGTTCTTCTGGAGAATCTCCTCCAATTTCGAAGTATGGAACACCTCCACTCCCTCAATCCGGTTACCGGAAATGCGGTTGTTATCGTCTAAAAAACCGTATACTTTTAAATTGATGCGAACGTCTTTCTCAATAATCCTTTTGGCGATCAAACCGGAAACTCCTGCTCCGTAAATCAGCACCAATTTTTGTTCACTGCTGGATTTAACCGATTCCAGGTAAAGCAGCTTCACCACAAAACGGGAAACAGCCAGGAAAAAGAAACAAAAAACATATTCAATTACGATGATCGAAATGGGGAACAGGTAATAAGCATCAATCCAATTGTAACGAATGATCCCAAAGATCACAAAAATAACCGAAGAGGTTGTTGTAGCTAAGAAAAGACGCTTAAAATCAGAGGTTGAGGTATGCCGGACAATTCCTTTTTGAATTCCAAACAACAGGAAAACAATCAATCGTACGACAAAAAAAATGATGATGGAGTACTTAACGATTCCCAGTTCAAATCTCCATTGTGCATCATCTGCTTTAATATCAAAACGAATCAGGTAAGCTATCACTAAAGAAAATGCCGAAATGAATAAATCAAGCAGAATTATTATCCATCGGGGTAAATTTCTTTTAGGGAACATGTTGATCGTGTTATTCATTTTATTCATTACAAATTTAAGGTAATAAATCAGGTAAACAACCCGCCATTCAAAGAAATCGTTTGACCGGTAACATAATCAGATTCGTCTTTCAGAAGCCAGTCTATTGTCGCTAAAATGGTCTCAACTCCTCCCAATCGGGCTTTCGGAATTTGTGAAATAATCTGCTCCTGCATTTCGGGTGAAACTTCACTGATCATTCCCTGGTCAAAGTAACCAAGTGCCAATGCATTGCAGGTAATCGGGTCTTTTGCCAATTCTTTCCCAACTGTTTTTGTCAATCCCAGGATCCCTGCTTTACTGGCTGCATAGGCAACTGTACCCGGAACTCCTGTCTGTGCAACAACGGAAGAAATATTAATAATGCGTCCGAAACCATTGGTGCGCATTCCGGGAATGATGCCCTGGCATAATAAAAACGGAGCGGTTAGATTAACAGCGATCACTTCATTGAAATCGGCAGGGGACAATTTCCAGCTCATGCCATTTTTTGAAATTCCGGCATTGTTGATCAGCACATCAACTCTTTCGAAATTGGAAAGAATACTTGCTATCAGGTTATTGACCTGGTTTTCATCTCTTAAATCAGCCTTAAACCAGGCATGCTCGCAATTCACTTCAAAAGGTTCCTGTTGAAATGTATGCAAAGCCAATCTCACATCCTGATTTTCAAAATGCTTTACCATCGCAGAACCTAATCCGCCGGTTGCTCCCGTTATCAGAATTACTTTTTTATCCATTTATCTCTTAACTTTTTCACTGTTCTCCACCAAAAAGGAGCCTTATTCCAGCTTATTTGCGAATATACGACATCTTCTGCGCCAAAATTCAAATTAAACCTTCTGACAGATTCCACATTTGAACCGCCAAAATCGAATACTTTCCCATTCGAATGTGCATATTCAATCGCATGGAGCATCAATTTATACATTCCTCCCGACTTTTTGGCCTCTTCATTCGTTGTTCCTTTCAAATAAAGAACGGTGGACCCTGTTTCCAAAATCCAAATCCCTCCCAACCAATTCGTATCACTACTCAGGTTAAATTGCACCAGGCGTTTGTCTTTATATGCAATAACCAGTTTCTCTAAGATCGGAAGTGTTCGTTCATTGATTCCATGAATGCGGTTCTGAAGTTCATTCCGGAGTAAATGCATCATTTCGGAGACATCTTCTTTCCTATTCACTTGAAATTCAGCAGCTTTATTCAAAGAGCGTTTAGCCTGTTGGTTCAATTTCAGTTTCCCAGGATCCAATTTCTGGTAGATGCGCTGATTTAAACTGAATCCTATTCCAACCTGAAGGTCTGCAACCGGAAATTCACTCTTCAATTGGTCTATCAGCTCCTGCTCTTCAACCGGTTCACCGACCCATTCCATAAAACGGCTGAAGAAAGGTGTTACCAGGATTTTTAATCCTCCTTTTACTGCGTAGGGGCAAGCCATTCCGGATTTAAAATCATCGGAATAAAGGATAGCCCAGTTTTCAGCGGTTGCATCCAGGTAAACAGACTCTGAAAACACAGACGCGTTTTGTGATGAGACCAATTCGTCCCATTTCATCTTTATTTCAACCGAATCTACATTTACAAACTGCATGATCCGAAATGTATAAATTCATAATTTGATCTCGTTTTTGAAACGAACAATTCCAGTTGTTTCAGCGAATAATTCGTCATTCCTTTCGGATGACCGATCACCACAAAGGTTTTCACTTTCTCATCCGAATAGTATTTCGCCTGCTTCATTAATTGTGAAGCGTAATAGCCATCCGAACTCACATGATTCCAGGTTTTATTCAGTAAAACCGATTTTTTTCTCCCCGGCTGGGCCAGGAAAGATCCGTCTCCGATCATTTTATGGTCCTTCGGGTTCAGTCGGCCCAAAGCGTATAATCTCCAGTAAAACAATGGGGAGAATTCCCAGGAAGAAATCGGAATTTCCAGGAAATAACCATCCGGTTCGGGCTTTGTCACGTCAGATTGAAAACGGTATGGATCCGCGAATGGGTTCACACTTGTAAAATCGAAATGATAATGTTCGGACTCAAACTTTCCTCCCGGAAAAACAGTGGAATCTTTTTCAATTCCAAGTTCCCGAAATACTTTTTCAATTTGACTGAAAGGCTGTATGCACCACCCCCCTGCCCGGTATGTCGTTGGTTTTGTTCCGCTGATATCAGACAAAAAATGACAGTACCTCCTAACAATTGCTTCCGCTTCGGAATCCGTAAAATCGGATAATTTGTAACAACCATCCGTTACCACCATCCATTTTTCTCCATCGTAATGAGATCTTTCCCAGTGCGGATGAATGTGCAGCTGAATCTCACAATTTGAGGCTTGCATTTGATGCAGCTGGGTTCCGATTTTATTCCAATCGGATTCCAGTTCCGGGTATTGTTGTTTGTATTCCTGAAGTTTAATCAGAAACCCGACATCAACAAAAAAAACCAGGGGGATTTGGTGTTTCTCTGCTATCTTAAGCAATCTATCAGTTGGTTCAATCATGCATTTTTGGACGCTCCCGGTATTTGTGCCGAAGAACAACTCGTAATCAAATGTCAGAATCACCTGCATCCTGCGAAGATAACCAAATTAAGAATAGATGAAGTTCTTCCGGTTGCGTATTCCCCAATGCCTTATCACTACTGACCAAATAGACACATATCTATGCGTATTTTTTAGGATGAGGGGTGGGCCGTTTTTCCGAAATCTATCGTAATTTAGTAGAATACAAGCTCTGGATTTTAGTTTTAAAATCCGGAACTTAATCCCGATAGAATGAAAGAAATTGAGCGGAAATACCTGGTAAGTGATACGATCTCAGATGTGGTCAAATACCTTCAGTCAAAAAAGATCCGGCAAGGATACATTTCAGATGATGACTGGAAAACAGTCCGTGTAAGAACGAAAGGTGAAAAAGGCTATTTGACCATTAAAGGTAAAACCGTTGGTATTTCAAGGGATGAGTTTGAATACGAGATTCCGTTTGAAGATGCCAATCAGCTATTAGCCAACTTTTGTGCGAAGGTTCTGGAAAAGGAACGCTACGAATTAGTGGTAGGAGAAAAGAAATGGGAAATCGATATTTTCCAAGGAAAGCTGGAAGGATTAAAAATTGCAGAGATTGAACTGGAATCCGAAGAAGAAACATTCGAGCTTCCGGGCTGGATTGAAAAAGAGGTGAGTGAAGATGTGCAGTATTATAATTCAAAATTAATAGAAAAAGCATAAAAACATGTAGGGACGGGAGGCATCACGTCCCCACCTGTTTTGCTTTTACTTATTCAATTCCTTGGCAATTTCACCGAAGAAATAGTTGCAGGTACTTCTTCCCCACCAATAAGGTTTATCTACATCTGTGTAGGTAATCAAATCGTATTTCGCCTTTGCTTTGTCAAAATACGGCTGTGCATTTTTAGCACCACCACCAAACATTTTCGGAGTGTAGAAAGTAGAAATCCCTTTCAACAGATAAATGTGCGGATTGTGCTCATTAATCGCTTTTGCAGCCTTCAGGTTCTCATCAAAGATTGCACCGTATTTCTTCCAGCGGTTTTCCGGATCAGCGCCAATGCGTGCATTTGCAATCAATGCTTTCATGATGTGAACCTCATCCTTTAAGGGGCAAGCTTCTATCTTCGCCAGCTGTTCTTCGGCATTATCTACCAATGCGTCTTTTATACCCAAAGTAGGTTCGAAATAAGACATTTGAACACAAGAATACGCAAAGTAATAAGCCGGCATCCAATTTTCCGGGTATTTTGCTTTCACAAGAGCTAATTGTTCTGATTTTGCTTTCCATCCTTCCAGGGTAGAAGTTGAATCGAAGGTTGCACAAATCGGCTCCAATTCTTTTTTAATTTCATCTTGCGCATTTACCTGAAGTGTCAATGCCAAAATCACTGTTAAGATTACTTGTTTCATGGTTTGTATTTAAATTTCGTCTTTGTTAAACTCTTTCAATGACATATTGAATCCGAAGAATACATTGAAATAAAAAGGAGGCTTTATTTCGTATCTCTGGCTTCCGTCAAAACTGTAATTGTATCCCAATACGTTGCGCTGATTGGTAATATTATCTAAGCTAATATAAAAGACCGTAAACATCTTTTTAATAGTTGTTAAATATGCAGCTGTAAATGCCAGGTTGTGATAATCCGGTGAACGGTCACCCAGGAAACGGGTATTAGTCGGATTGTAATACGGTCTTCCACTGGCATAACTGTAGGTCATGGAGAAGCTCGTTTGAAGTTTCTCAGCGAAATACTTCATCACCACATTCAGATTGTGGTCGGAAACATAATCCGGAGTGACTTTGTCGATGTAGTTTTGGTACAATCTTTTGGTATCGATGAAACTGTATGAAATCCAATAATCAAAGTTCTTAATTGATTTCTTGTCACGCCAAAAGACGTCAATTCCCTGGGCGTAGCCGGATCCGCTGTTGTCGACCATCCCATAATTGAAGCGAAATGAATTGGGCGTATAAGGAACTCCCTGTTCACGGACCAACTGATCATAAGATTTGTAATATCCTTCCAGTCTGAAAATACGGTTCTTTGCAATGATCTGGTAATTGGCCATTAGATGCAGTGCTTCCTGGAAATCCGGACGGTACCCCTGCATCAGGTAGTTTGGTGAGACCAACTGATAAAAATACCCGGATGCCAGTGAGATCTGACCGTTTTTACTTGTTTTAATGGCCATTGCCAGGCGTGGGGAAATATTTCCTTTTGCCAGTAGTTTGGAATATTCCGCACGCACTCCGGGTTTGATTGCAAAGTTCCGGAACGGAATGATATCAGCCTCCACATATCCGGCACTCAGCATCTCTGAAAACCCTCCGTTCAGCGTATCAAAGGTCTGTTTGTATTGGAAATGCTGTAATTCCGAACCAATGACCAATTTAAAACGATTTCCCGCTGTATAGATCAATTCTCCGCGTCCCTGAACCCGTTTATCATTTCGGGTAGAAACAAGCGTGTCCCAGGTAATATCATCGTCGTTATTGCTCAACGAAAAACCAACATAATACAACCACTTATCACTGATAAAATTCTTGAAGGTCGTATTCACATAAGTATTCTGATTCTTCAACCCGAAGCGCAGATTTGCACCGGCTACTCCAGGATTAGGAATTTCCAAACCGGAACTATTGTATGTTTGATTGAATGTCGTCTTAAACATCCCTCTAGAAGAAGTTTTTGCTACATAGCGGCCTGAAACACCGAATCCCTGAGGAGCTTCGTAGAATTTCACGTTTGCTTTTGCCAAAGCCAGAAAGGGCGATAAATTTTGATAGAATCCGGTAAACTCAACGGCCTGATTCTCCATTAGTTTGGTGCCACCGAGGAAAATTCCGGCAAAATTTGCTCCGATATTGATATTGGTTTGGTCTGGTAAATCCAAAGTGCTCAAATCCAAAACGGAAGACAATGCCTGTCCGTAACGAGCTGTGTAACCACCGGTACTGAATGCAGTTCCCTTGAACTGGAACGGATTGAAGCGTGTTCTTTGAGCAACTCCGGGAACTGAACTTCCAAAAGCATTTTGAGCAACCAAGCCATCAACAATAAATGAAGTTTCACTGACGTCTCCACCACGCACCATTAAACCTGTTTGATCTCCTCCGTTTCGCTGAACACCGGGCAAAGTTTGAATGGCTCCGGCAATATCACCTTGTCCTCCGGCTGTGGTAACAATATCCAACGGATCCAAAATAGCTACGGTCCGGTCATTGGATGCCGACATGGTTCCGGCTGATATAACGACTTCTTCAATAGCTTTTGATTGACGGACCTTGATGTTTTGAGTCAAAGGAGCGCCTGTCAAATTGACTTCAAGTAGTAGTTCTTCCAATTCATCTCCACGAATAACCAGTGTTTGTTTACCGGTCATTTTGGTTGTCAGTTTGTAAACTCCTTTTTCATCTGTTTGTGCTCCATCTGTGGTTCCCTTCACAAAAACAGTGGCCATAAAAACAGGCTTTCCGCTTTGATTCAACACGGTTCCTTCAATGGTAGTTTGTGCCATCAAACAGATTGGAAATAAGCCAATAAGCAATAGTAAATACTTCATAATCATTAATTACGAGGCTAAATTAGATTGAAAAAAAAGAAAACCGTGTTTAAAATCGGTGAACTGATTTCAGGAATCGGTAAAAAGCTATTTATAACTTGTCACTTTCCAAATCTGTTTTTTGCGTATCAAAAACGCTTGACCCAATGCGAATAGTGAACCATTCCAAAAACAACTCCAGGGTTGGTTTCGGATAATCCTCATCCGAATCTACCACTGCCAGGCATTCGTTTTTCATGATTTTTTTGAAATGGGATTCGATCAATGGTTCGTATTCGAAAAAATCCTCTTCAATTAAATACATATTCCCTTCCAGGTCATCTGATTCATCAAAATCAAAATCCGGATCGTGTTGTTTTGCCCAATCACAAAATGCCTGTTTCGGCTCTATGTAAATGTATCCTCTGTTTACTACTTTCATTTCTTTATGGATTTTAGGATATTAAGATTTTAAGACTTTATGGCCTGAATGAAAGTGAGCATAAAGTCTTGAACTCCTAAAGTCCTGGTATCTGAATATCTTGCTGTCCTTTTAATTCTATTATTTCACCTTCTTTCACTGTCGACCAGCGGGTTTTCTTTCTACCGGGGATTTCCAGCACATAGATCCAATTCCGGTCTTTCTCCTTCTCATTCAATATTTCGATTAATTCCGCTGTCCGGACAGGTAATTTCGACTCCACATAAACCAAGTGGTTTACACCGATCAGGAACACTGAATTCCTGCTTTGTTTTTTAAATTGCGAACCCACCTGGTAGGAGATGCATTTGGGCCCATAACAATCGATCCAGTTGAAAAAGGCGTTTTTTGTTCTTAAACTGTCTTTGAACTCATAATGAAGTGCCACAATACTGTCTTTTGAATCCAGCAAATACCATTTTTCCATTTTGGACGGACCAAAGCGATCCGGGAACAATAAGCTGTCCATCTTATACCAGGATGCATCTTTGTAAATCGAATCAAAAGCTGTCAGAAAATACCCTTTCTTAGGTTTTTCATCTTTTATTTCCACTGTTTTTTTATCGTCCTCAATGCGATCAAACTTATCTGAGGTATGGGAAATATCCTCCAAAGATACCGTATCGGCTTTTTCGTCATTACAGGAAACAACCAACCCTGCAGTAACTGTGATAAAAAAGAGCGCGAATAGTTTCATCATTTCTTTAGTTGTTCTAGTGTGTATTCTATATCGGCCTGGGACAAGTCCAAATGGGTTACCAAACGGATCATTCCAGGACCAAAAGCAGAAACCTTTACGCCCCATTCCTCGAATCTTCGAATGATTGAATCACGTTTCGTTTCGTCCTTCAAAATTACAACTAAAATATTTGTTTCCACCTGCAATGTGGTCTCAACCCAATCACATTTCAAAAAAGCACTTTCCAGTTGTTTGGCTTTTGCATGATCTTCTGTGAGGCGATCCACGTTATTTTTCAGAGCATACAAACCCGCTGCTGCCAAAAAACCTGCCTGCCGCATTCCGCCTCCCATTACTTTCCGAACTCTTCTTGCCTTGTGAATGAATTCCTTCGTGCCGATTAAAAGTGAACCTACAGGCGCTCCCAAACCTTTTGAGAGACAGATCGAAATGGAATCAAACTGTGAAGCGTAGGTTTTGATATTCACACCATTCACTGCCAAAGCATTAAAAACACGGGCTCCATCTAAATGCAGCGGAATGTTTTTTGATTTTGCCAATTGTGAAATTGCCTCAATATCCCGGAAATCATAGACTGCTCCACCTCCGCGATTTGCTGTGTCTTCCAATGAGATCAACTGAGTTACCGGAAAATGAATATCATCCGGCATGATCCACTTTTCGATTTCAGTAGCCGTTAAACGACCGCGATTTCCCTGAAGTAAGCGAACCGAAGCACCGGAATTCTTTGCTATTCCTCCTCCTTCATACTTATAAATATGGCTTTCCTCGTGACAGATCACTTCCCCACCGGGTTTCACATGAATATTGATTGCAATCTGATTGGTCTGTGTACCACTGGCGCAAAACAAGGCTGCTTCCATCCCAAAAAGCTGTGCTGCATATTCCTGCAGTTCGTTTACTGTCGGGTCTTCTTCATACACATCATCTCCAACCGAAGCTTGAAACATACTATCAAGCATTTCCCGTGAAGGTTTGGTAACGGTATCTGAGCGAAAATCAACGAAACGTTTGTCCATATTTTTTGAGACAAACTTATGCAATTCCTTCTAAAAAGAACGGAATTTAAGCTTTAAATCCACCAATCCCGGATGTTACATGGGAAATTTTGAGGTGTTTTTTGAAAATTCAAAAGGCGAGGAGTGAAAATCCTCGCCTTTTTGCTCTGTTACCTAACATCTAACTACAACCTTTTAGAGCTTGATTTATTGTGGAGTCCTACAATTTCAGAAATTCAACCCGACGGTTATTGGCTTTTCCTACCGGAGTAGCATTCGAATCTGTTGGTTCACTTTCTCCTTTTCCATCTGTTTCCATCCTGGAGGCTTCGATTTTAAATTCACTGATCAAGGCTTGCTTTACCGCTAGTGCGCGTTTTTTTGACAATTCTGCATTGGAAGACTCTTCCCCGTCTGAATCCGTATGTCCTACAATTTTTACCCGCACGGCTGGATTTTCGCTTAGCACCGTTGCAATCTCTTTCAATACTCCATAAGATTCCGGTTTTAACTGATCCGAATTGGATGCAAACAAAATTCCTTTCGTTACCAACTTACCTTCTGTAATCAATTTGCTTCGCGTATCCTGCCCTCCTTCCGCATACCTCACATTGGAAATCAGAAACAGGTCCTTATCATCTGCAGTAGCAAAATTCATATAATGCGATCCGATTTTAAACGCGTTGTACTTTCTTGTCGGGCTAAATGCTCTCGGAAGATCGATGATTTTAAGCCCATCCGCATAAACGCGTAAACGTGTTTTTTGACGCCAAATAGAAAAATGCACTTGTGCTGGCAGATTCCCGTCATCAGGGCATTTTAGCGGTGGAACAATCAGTCCTTCATTCTTAGTCATTTCTTCTCCTCCTTCGTAAATAACGTACCCTGCATTTTCGAGGCAACCCGACCAGGTAAACTGAAAGCTTCCCTGGGTAAGATACTTTTCTGACAAATCTCTGTTGGGATTGTCGGAACTGTAAATATCAAAACCGTAAGCCAGAATATTGGAACTTTTATACCTTGTCAGAACATCAAATTCAATGGTGAAATTTTCAGGCATATTGGAAATGAAATCGGGCTGTAAGTATCCATCCGTCGTCAGCATCAGCCAACGTTGCTCGTTTTGATCTATCTTAACGACTTCGGCCGAGCTATTGGTATTCCATTCCAAAGGAAAATCACCCACCGGAACTCCGGTAAAGTCATCGTAACCCAAAACCTTCTCCCCGGAAACAAAATCGAATTTTGAATAGACCTTGAACTCCGGATTATCCGCACTTTTTCCACCAGACTTCACATTAGTTGCTGTTGCTCCCTCCTGATTCGTTTCTGATTTTCCTTCAGAAGAAACGGGCGTCTCCGATTGTGAATCCTTTTCTTTTTTTTGCTTCTTCCCATCCTTGATCCCGTTTTCGATTTCTTCTTCGGTTTTGTCGAGTGTTTTATCAATCCCTTGCTCCACCCTGTTTTCTGCCCGCTGCTTGATTTTTTCTTTCGTTTTAGCAGCCTGTCTTTCCAAAAGGGTTTCCTGACCGAACAACAATGACGAGCAAGCAAGTGCTGCCAATAATGCTATCTTCTTCATCCTAATTTTCTTTTGTTCCTTATTAAGCGATAGTTTTTCGGTAATCTGGTCAGATTATTCTGACCGGCTCCGGATATGCAATTACTCAATCATTAATTTCACCTGTTTGCTCTCTCCGTTTTTGGTTCTGATGGAAAGAATATATACTCCGGAAGAAAGATCAGATAAACCGGTAATTACTATTGTGTGTTGGTTGGAAAGTGAATAGTTCAAACTGATGGACCTGCCGGACAAATTCTGAAGAGCTAATTCATTGATATCATTCAGGTCAGAAGAAGCTTGAATTGTAAACTGATCTGCGCAGGGGTTCGGAAAAACAGTTAAATCTGCTAAAACGGATTCTTCCAATCCAACTGTTTGCGTATTCTGATTGCAAACGGTGTAGATTTCTTCTCCGGTTGCTCCGTTATTATCACCACGCACTAGCAAGCAGCCATTTACCAAATAAAGCGATTGAAATGCATTTGCATTAAATGTGGCGGATGTCAGTAAAACATTCTGATTGTTCAATTCGGTAGTTCGGTAAACCCCATGAGTCGTACTACTCGCGTCAATGTATGCGGTATAATACAAATAATTCGTTGTTACCAGCAGGTTCAAAGGGTCTGAAGTGTATGCTGACGGTGTTCCGGGCATTGAAGAAGTTCCCGCTGCAGTTCCGTCGGAATACCAAAGGGATGAAAATCCTTGTCCGTTAAGACCGTCATTCGCTCCAAAAAAGAGTTTCCCTTTAAAAATTACTAACGGATCGTCTAATGAAATAACCGGCCCGCCGCTAACGGGAGGCTCCACAGCCACTGTTCCTGCATTTGTTCCATTGGATTTGTACAAGGTATAATTTTGGTCCGGGTAAAACGCTGTGAAATAAAGCAATCCGTTGTATTCGATCATATTTGAAGGAGAACCACTCCCTGCAGCCAGGTCTTTCACCAATACGGTTCCGGCTTCCGTGCCATCTGTTTTCCACAACTCTCTACCGTCCACCGGACGCTGAGCTGAAAAATAAACCGCATTGTTGTATTTGCAGAAAAACGCCGGATTACTTCCTAAGTTCGGAATAATTGCTTCGGAAGTATCGATATTGGCTACCAGTGTTGTGCCTGCCTCTGTCCCATCGGATTTCCACAACTCCGCCCCATTCACAGGATCGGCAGCCCCAAAATAGATAAAGCCGTTTAACTCTGCAAAATACTGCTTCTCCGTGGTCATCAATAAGCATGATTCAATTCCCGGATTGATGTCTTTCACCAAATAAGTTCCCGCGGTAGTTCCATCCGTTCTCCACAATTCAAACCCTGTTACTGCATCGTTTGCTAAGAAATACAGTACATTGTCCATGGTTATGGTCATCGGATAAGCGACAAACAAATCGTTGCCCTGATGATAATTTGCAACGAGTTCACCTGCCCCCGGTGTACCGTTTGTTTTGTAAAGTCCGAATGAACCTCCGTTAAAATAATCACCTGCTATGTATAAGAGATCATCTCCCAGAAAACCCAGGATCAGATTCACATACATATTATTTCCTCCCTCTAGTAAAACAGTATTTCCTGATGTTCCGTCTGTTTTATACAATCTTCTGGTGATTCCATCCGGAGTTGCTGCAAAATAGAGCTCATTGTCTTTTTGAAAAGCATTGTTAAAGTCGGGTTCAGCGCCATCCAATCCGGGCCTTAAATCAGTGAGGAGGTTTTGACTGTGCACAAAGGCTAAATTGCTCAATAAAATCAGCCCCAGAATAACTATTTTCTTCATAATTTCCATTTCGGACAAAATTGAGAAGTTATTCAAAAGCGATCTTTAGGGAAACCTCTAAAAGATCAATTGGGGGAAACCCTAATTTGGAGAATCGTTTTTATAAAAACCTAATAAAATGGCTTTTTTAACCAGGCCGGAAACATTTTTCACATCAAACTTCGTGAAGAGGCTGGACCGGTAATGCTCTACTGTTTTTTCAGAGATAAAAAGTGCTTCAGCGATTTCTTTGGTTGATTTTTCATCCAGAATTCCATTCAACACCCCTTTTTCTCTTGTTGAAAGCTGAATTTCAGGTGAAGCATTTAATTTGCCAACTAACACCGACTGCACTTCCGGGCTCAGGTAAGTATTTCCGGCAGAAATGACTTCAATGGCTTCTAATATCAAGTCGGAAGGTTCTGTTTTAATAACATAACCCTGGATGTTTGTTGCCAGTATAGACTGAACGGAAGCCAAATCGTCCAAACTGGTCAGCACCAATATCTTTAAGCCCGGGAAATTTTCTCGAATAGCGGGAATAATAGTCCTGGCATCCACTTTTCCGAAACGGATATCCTGAATGAGCAAATCAATTTGTTTATCCGACATCAAGCGATTCAGGACCAGTTCATCAGGCGCATGAAAAACGGAATGACCATCTGATTCCAGAAGGGATTTCAACCCTTCAACAATCAATGCGTGATCTTCTGCAATGAGGATATTCATAAAACAAATTTACGACTTCGGTAAGGTAATGTCAATTTTCAATCCTCCCAAAGGATTTTCAGGAAAAGTGATTTTTCCATGAATTGCATGAAGCCGCTTAAGGATGGATTGCCAGCCATTTCCTCTTTCCAATTCTTCAAGGGCAACTCCTTTTCCATTATCTGAAAAATGAATCAATAGGTATTCCTTCTCTTCAACGATCAGAAGTTCACATTCACTTGCCTGAGCGTGTTTCAGTGTATTCTGGATCAATTCCTGCAAGATCCTGTAAACAACCATCCCCCGTTGGTTATTCAACAAAGATTCTTCAAACTGAGGAATGAAAAAAACCGAGAAACCTGCGTGTTGAATGGTATCCAAAAAGCGCTGAAAGGAATAATTCCAACCTTCTTCTTTCAAATTAAAAGGTGAAATATTTTTGGAAATGAGGCGGACTTCGTTTCTAACTTGCTGTAACTGATCGGAAAAGGGAGTGATTTCTTCTATAGAGCCTATTTGCCGGACCTGCAGAGCCAACCCGGTAAGCGTACTTGCTATTCCGTCGTGAATATCGGCAGCAAGGCGTTCCCTCTCCCTTTGTTCCCCTTCAATAAAAGCCTCCAACTGAAGTCTGTTCGTTTCCAAAGTCAACATTTTTAAACGGGACAAGTTCCTTTTTCTAGCCAGCAAAACAAAAGCAACCAGCAAAGTCACTGAAAAAATCAACATCAAAATCCAGTTGGTTGCCCTGGTTAATTCCAGTTCTTTTTTCGACAGTTCATTTTCCTTTTTTTCTGTTTCATACTTCACCAAAAGTTCCTGCATTGTTTTCTCTCGCCGTCCGGAAGTAATTTCCTGGTAAAGCTGATGTGCTTTCAACAGATTGGAATATGCCTGATCGCGATTTCCATTCCCTGCAAATGCTTTTCCCAAATTCTTATGGACAGAGTAAAGGGTATTGGTATTATTGATTGATCCGGCAATATTCAAAGCCTGATTTCCATATTGAATTGCTTCCTGGAATTCTTCTTTCTCATTGCTAACCAAAAGAAGACCGATGTTCGACAGCATGACGTAGTAAACCTGGCCGGTCCTGGAAGCCAAATTCAAACTTTCTTTGAAATAGCCTTCTGCTTTTTCGATTTCTTTTCGATCCAGGCAACATTCTCCAAGTACATAATTTGCAATAACCAAAGCCTGTACATTCGGATGTTTATTTGCTCTTTTCAAAGCATTTTCAGCATGATAAAATGCTTTTTCCTTTTGACCTACTTTTAGGAGTACTACCGCGAGCATTCCTTCAATAGATGGTCCGTAAAGGGTATCGTTTGTTGCAGAAGTTATTCGGAAGGCTTCTTTCAAATAGGGGTATGCGCCTTTGTAATCCAACGATGAAAAAAAGATATTGGCAATATTGCTCTTGATATAGGCAGATTGCACGGAATCATTCTTTTTATCTAAAATGGTGAGCGTTTTTTTGTACCAATTGACGGCTTGATCATTTTGTTTTTGAAGTGCAGAAACGGATCCCATCAGATTATAGAACTTAGCCTGACCAGGATGATCTATGGGTTTTCTCTTAATCGTTTTTTTCAAAAGAACGGCTGCCTCGTTTAGCTTTCCCGAAAGAATGTAATAGCGTGCTTTCAGATAGTCATTTGTTTCCAGCCAGTCATCGGATGGTTTTCTTTTTTGAAACAATTGACCTGCTTCCTTCAAAAAGAAACCTGCTGAATCCGGCTTCAAAAGTGCCTGATTGTAAAATGCAGATAAACGGACAGAATCCAGCTTAAACTGGGAAAATCCGGCAGTAAAACAAAGACAGAACAGAACTAGTGGAAGTGTTTTCATCAGGTAATTTACATCAAACAAAAAAACCATCTCTCCGTAAAAACGAAAAGATGGTCGATATCTTCAATAAAGATTTACAGGCTATTAACGCTTGTGGAAACCTTCGTCAGAAACTGTCAATTTTTTACGGCCTTTACGACGACGTGCAGCCAATACTTTACGTCCGTTCTTAGATGCCATTCGGCTACGGAATCCGTGCTTGTTTCTTCTCTTTCTTACAGACGGTTGAAACGTTCTTTTCATGATCTATGCTTTATTCGAATGTTCTTATTGCTTCTTAAATTCCTGAAATGTCAGACATTTGTCAGAATGGGGTGCAAAGATAGGTAGATTTTCTAATTTTTCAAGTTTTAATCGAAAATAATCGAAAAAAAAGTTTGTTTCAATCTATCGCGGATTACTTTTGTGAGACAAAACTAAGAAAAAGATGTTGCGACCAAAGCAAGCCAAGAAAGAAAAGATCCATTTAACGAAGGACAGCTATAAAAAAGCGCGCAGACTTTTTCACTATTTAAAGCCTTATCGTTTTGAATATGGGATTGGCTGGATTTTCCTTGTTCTTTCCACATCGGTCGGTTTGATCTTCCCTATCCTGCTGGGACAATTACTGGGTTTGAGCACCGGTTCTCAAACAAGCATGGCGGAAGCAATTAAAGCCATCGATCTTTCAAATATTACCACCGTAGCTGTTGCTTTGTTCGCATTGTTTGGCGGACAGGCTATTTTCAGTTATTTCCGTGTTGTCTTGTTCACCAATGTCACTGAAAAGGCCCTGCGTGATTTGCGATACGATGTTTTTCAAAAAATGCTTCACCTTCCGATGGATTTCTTCAATAAGAATACGGTGGGAGAACTAACTAGCCGTATTTCAGCAGATATTACTCAGATCCAGGAAACACTGCGGACAACCGTGGCAGAGTTTTTCAGACAAATAGTCATGGTGGTGGGCGGTATCGCTTACCTGACGTTTGTATCCTGGAAGCTTTCACTGATTATGCTTTCAACGGTTCCTGTCATTATGATCGTGGCGGTTCTCTTTGGTAAATTCATCAAACGTTTGTCTAAAGAGGCACAGGACCAAACGGCAAGCGCAAATGCCATTGCAGAAGAATCGTTAACCGGGATTGGAAATATCAAAGCTTTTACGAACGAGAACTACCTCATCAAGCGATTTAAAACTGCCATTGAAGAAATTCGTCGTTTGAATATTAAAAGTGGCATGTGGAGAGGCTTATTCATCTCTTTCATGGTTTTCTGTATGTTCGGGTCTATCGTATTTATTGTTTGGCAAGGATTGTTAATGACCCAGGGAGCAAATCCGGAACTCAGCGAGGGGGATTTGTTTTCTTTCCTGATGGTTACTTTGTTAATGGCTGCCAGTATCGGTTCTCTTCCGGATTTCTATACGGGAATCCAAAAAACAATCGGTGGTACGGAAAAATTGATGGATATTATTAACGAACGAAGTGAAGCAGAAATTTTCAAGGGAACAAACAAACCTGAAATTGATGGTTCGATCCGATTTGAAAACGTTCATTTCTCCTATCCGCAGCGCTCGGAAATAGAAGTCCTCAAGGGAATTTCATTTGAATTGAACCGCAATGAAACCCTGGCTTTGGTTGGTACTTCCGGAGGTGGGAAAACGACTATTTCTTCACTGGTATTGAATTATTACCAGGTCAACAAGGGAGCAATTTACTTCGGGGATGCGAATGCCGATTCGATTGACATTAAATACCTGAGAGAACACATCGCCATTGTGCCGCAAGATGTGCTCTTGTTTGCCGGAACTATTTTTGAGAATATTGCTTTCGGGAAGCCTGACGCGACTGAAGACGACATTATCAGTGCCGCGAAACAAGCCAATGCATACGACTTCATTATGAGTTTTCCGGACGGATTCAAAACGCAGGTGGGTGACCGCGGAATTCAGTTATCAGGCGGTCAAAAGCAACGTATTGCGATTGCTCGTGCCATTTTGAAAAATCCGACTATCTTAATTTTGGATGAAGCGACTTCGGCATTGGATTCGGAATCGGAACGCGTGGTGCAGGATGCTTTGGAAAAATTGATGCGTGGAAGAACGTGTATTGTCATTGCTCACCGTTTGAGTACTATTCGAAATGCGGATAAAATTTTGGTGCTTCAGCACGGACTGATCGTTGAAAGCGGAAATCATGCGGATTTGATGGCAACCAGCGGTGCTTATTCTGATTTGGTTAAGATCCAGGTTAATTTGGGGTAAGGATCCTGTAAAGCCAGATTATAAACCTGTGTGGCATATTTTTCATAGAGCAGTTCGAGTGTCATTGGTGTTTCACAAGAGTCGCAATATTACCAAAAGTTTAAACCAGACTCTCCAAAAGATTTCAGATTAAAGCCAAACATTTGAATATCTGACTCTTTCAGCGAAGGATTGCCGGCTTTAGTCTAAAAAAACAACTTCATAACCATTTGATAACATCCCCTACTCAAACGCTTCATGATTTCACCTTATCTTTGCGGTGAAAAATTGAGTTTGTAATCCTTGAGGCACTGATCCGTTTTGCTGAAACCAAATTCAATTAGAGTTTATTACGTTCAAAAAATGCGTTCTCTTCGCGTACTATTTTGCTTTTTGTCTGCAGGTATTTTTCAAGCAAATGCACAACTTTTAATCATTAATGAAGTCTCTCAAGGAACCGGAACTGCCGAATATGTAGAATTCATTGTTGCGGGAACCCCAACGTGTCAGACACCTGTACCTTGTGCAGATTTGCGAGGAGTTATCATGGATGACAACAACGGTACATTCGCTTCCGGAAGCGGAATGGGAATTGCGGCGGGTGCTGTCCGTTTTGCTAACAACCCATTCTGGAGCTGTATTCCACAAGGAACGATGATTGTGATCTATAATGAAAGCGACCGCAACTCAGCTATTCCACCGGACGATTTGAGTATGTCTGACGGAAATTGCCGTTTGATCATCCCGGTCAACTCTACGTTATTTGAAGGTCAGAGTACAAGTCCCACTTCCGGAAATACGGCTTATCCTGCAAGCGGCAGCTGGCTTGTCGGAGCGGGAAGCTGGAGCCAGGTTGCCATGGCTAATGGTGGTGATTCTTTCTTGATCAAGGCAGATTTAGCATCTCCGGCTTACCATGCTGTAAGTTGGGGAAATAACAATACCAGTACATTTATTTATTTTGCGGGATCGGCGGGTAGTAAAGTATTCTCGCATACAGGAAACAACCCGGCTTTACAAGCCAACTGGACATCCGGAGACGTTGGAACTGACGAAACACCCGGTGCTGCAAACAATACAGCAAACAGTGCGTGGATTGCTTCTATGAATCCGCAATGCGGGATTACAACCGGAGTTCAGGTTACTGCAAGTGCCACTCCAAGCGGATGCGGCGGACCGTGCACCGGAACTGCAAGCACCACTGTTTCAGGCGGAACAGCTCCATATACTTATTTATGGTCGAACGGAGCGACAACCGCAAACCTGACGGCTTTGTGTGCAGGAACTTATACCGTTACCGTAACAGACGCAGGCGGATGCTCCATGAGTGCCCAGGCTACTGTAACCAATACAGGAAGTACGCTTTCTGTTCAGGCTTCTTCAACCAATGAGACTTGTTTGAATACGTGTAACGGAACGGCTGCAGCACTGATTT
>CAMLDR010000046.1 GCA_946478775.1 uncultured Flavobacteriales bacterium | reverse complement strand
TTGAATTTGATCATTTAATGCCGCTTCAATTCGCTTATTCATTGTTGTAAATTTTGTTCTGTTTCTACTCAAAGTTATCATTTTAAGCTTAAAATTGAACATCTTACCTGCTAATAAATCGTATTTTTACGTAACAAGACGAATTATGGGGAAAAAAGGACCAAAAAAAAATACCAAAGACAAATCGACCAAGAAACTGAAAACCGGTTTGTATCATATCATTCGAAAATTATTTGAACAACACCCGGAGGCGCTTTTGAACTATAAACAAGTCTGCACTCTACTGCACGTACACGAAAGTGAATCACGCAAACTCGTGGTAGCTTTATTACGCGAACTGGAAACAGAAGGATTCGTGCGTAAAAGCGGACATGAAACATACCAATATTCCAACCAAACAGAAACGATCGAAGGAGAATTGGAATTGACCCAACGCGGTTCAGGCTTTGTGAACGTAGGGAAAAATGAAGTAGATATTTTTATTGCCCCGCACAATTTGGGTCATGCCATTCACGGAGATATTGTAAAAGTTTCCCTGATGAAGAAGAGCGGAACCCGGCCAGAAGGTAAGATCCTGGAAGTAGTTTCCCGCGAACGTACCCAGTTTGTGGGTACAATCCACATGCTTGACAAGCATGCCTTTTTAATTCCGGATAATGCTAAAACAGGAGTGAAAATTTACATTCCGCTGGAAAAATTAAATAACGCAAAGAACAAAGATAAAGCGCTGGTAAAAATTACCGTTTGGCCTAAATCTGCCGAATTCCCGTTTGGAGAAGTAATCCAGACTTTGGGTGGAAATTCGATCCACGATACCGAAATGATCTCCATTTTGATCGGTCAGGGAATTCCGATTGAATTTGAAGCAGATGTCATGAACGAAGCCGAACAGGTAACACTGGAACTGGATCCGGTGGAAGTTGCGAAGCGCCGGGATTTCCGCGATATTTTGACTTTCACCATCGACCCGGTAGATGCTAAGGATTTCGATGACGCTCTTTCGATCCGGAAACTGGAAAACGGTCATTTGGAAATCGGTGTGCACATTGCAGATGTTAGCCAGTACGTGAAACCGGATTCTGCCATGGACAAAGAAGCTTACAAACGCGGAAACTCTGTTTACCTGGTAGACCGTGTAATTCCGATGCTTCCCGAACAGCTTTCGAACATGGTTTGCTCTCTTCGACCGAAAGAAGATAAATTTACTTTCTCGGCAGTATTCGAGTTGGACGAAAAGGGAAAACTGTATAACGAATGGTTTGGGAAAACGGTCATTCATTCCGACCACCGATTTGCCTACGAAGATGCACAGGAAATCCTGGAAGGAGCAGAAGGTCCGTACAAGGAAGAGTTGCATATATTAGATAATATCGCAAAAATCTATCGAAAAGAGCGATTTAAGAACGGTGCTTTGATGATCAACTCAGAAGAGATCCGTTTCAAACTGGATGAAAACAAGGAACCCGTGGATGTGGTCGTGAAGGTTTCAAAGGATGCACATCAGCTGATTGAAGAATTCATGTTGCTTGCAAACAAGCGCGTTGCGATGTACGTTGGAATGCCGCAAAAAGGGAAAGACCCCGTTCCGTTTGTTTACCGGGTTCACGACAAGCCGGATCCGGAGAAAATCGCATTATTCGGTTTGTTTTTGGATAAATTCGGTTACGCTTTGGAATTCACCAGCCCGGAAAAAGCGGCTCAAAGCATCAATAAATTATTGAACGATATTCGCTTATCGAACGAATTCAGCATCATTCAGCAAATGGCGATCCGAAGTATGGCCAAAGCGACTTATGACACAGACAATATTGGTCACTACGGTTTGGGATTCCAGTATTATACACACTTCACTTCACCGATCCGTCGGTATGCCGATTTGATGGTGCACCGCATTTTACTGGAATGTCTGGAGAACCGTCCGCACAAGTACAACAATGCTTTGGAAGATATTTGCAAGCGTATTTCACGCACGGAGCGCAAAGCAACAGAAGCAGAACGCGAATCCAACAAGTACTTCCAGGTGGTATATGTTCACGATAAGATCGGTGAAGAGTTTGACGGAATTGTTTCCGGTTTGGCAGATTTCGGGTTGTTTGTGCGCATGACGGAAAACGCGTGTGAAGGAATGGTTGCGATTCAGGAACTTCCGGGAGATCGTTATTCCTTTGATGAGAAGACCATGACGATCGTGGGCCAGAAAACGGGGAAAACGTTCCATTTCGGGGATTCAGTGCGTGTGAAAATCTCGGAGGTAAGTCCTAGAAAGCGTACAATTGATCTGGAGTTGGTTTCGGTGGCGGAGTAAGTGAACCACAATAGGAACATAGAGCACATAGTCTTTTTTTGTTTGATATTAAGAATTATACTTCGCTAAATCTTCATATGTCAAAGGTGGAGCGCTTTAATCTGTGCTTGATCGATTCTATTAAATGCACATTGGCGAGCGGAAATAAAAAAAGGCTTCGAGTAAAAGCCAGTCAAAATTTTAAATATGTGTTTGCGCTAAAAATTAGCGCGATAGGAAAATGACTACAAAAGCGTTCGGAGGATTTTTGCAATGTTTTTTGCATCGTCTACCCCACGGTGGTGTGTTCCTTCCAGTTCAATGCGAAGGTGCTGCAGTGCACCATCCATTCCTTTTTCATGTCCCAGTCTGTTCTTCAATGCAAAAAGTGTTTTTACATTGATGTGGGATGGTCCGAGCGGATAGCCCACACCCAATTCGGAACACTGTCGCTGGATGTGTTTCAGATCGTAAGCACCGAAACTGGCCCATGCCCTTCCCGGCCCATCGTATTCCTTTTTAAGGATAGAGCACGCTTCTTTGAAGGAAATTCCCTCATTTCGTATCATTTCCGGAGTAATTGTGGTTAACTCCGTGCAGAAATCACTGATCTCAGAGCGTTCCGGAATTACCAGTATTCCCCTGTTATCAGAAATTTCTCCTGAACGGACATCCAGTAAACAGATCCCGAATTCGATAATATCATTGGTCATACCCTGAGGAGGAGCTGTGTTCCAGCAAGTCGCCTCAATGTCGATTACGATAATTTTGTCTAATTTTTTTGCCATGTTGTTTTATTTTAATGATGAATTAAACACGACTTTCTGACTAGAAAATTATTTGGCAAAATGAATGATTTAGATTCAGTAGTCGCGGTTGTTCCGGTTTTACCGGATGTATTATTTTGTGCAAAGCTAGTAAAAATAATTACATCCGTTATAAATAGATCTTTGAACCGTGTAGCACAAAGAGATCACATTCGGGTTTTTCGTTTTTCTAAATGTATATCTGCGAAAATCCATAGAATCTGGGTGCTTTATTAAGTCTCGCAGATTAACGCAGGTTTTTGCCTGGCTATCCGGGTTACTCCGAAAACACAATAAACTTCTTCCCTTTCGCTGTCGGGTCGAATTTGCACAGGCCCATGTTGCGGGTTCCGAACCAAAAATCCTCGGAGCGTGTTTTCAGGACGGTGAAAACGGAATTGTTGGTTAATCCGTCGCCGGCTACTGTGAAATTGGTAAAAGCATTGGTGGCTGGATCGTAGCGCCAAACACCTCCTTGTTTGTCGTAAGAAGAACCGCTACCAAACTCTGTTCCGAACCAAATGGTGCCGTTTTTATCTTCCGTCATGGAATAAACACAGCTGGTGCTGAATGTGGCGATATCTGCAAAATGAGTGTAGGATTTCTGCGGGCCGATTCCGTCGTACCTGCAGACCCCGTGTTCCCGCGTTCCGAACCACAAGTTTCCTTCTTTATCTTCCAATAAGGAATACACCATGTTGTCGCCGTTCGGTTCAAAATTGGTTAGTGTTTTTCCGTCAAAAGAACAAGCTCCTTCGTTGTTCCAGGATGCAAACCAGATCTTCCCGGACTGATCCTGCAAAATATCCGAAATGCCCTTCAGATGCAGGTTTTTTGGGTTGATAATTAAATTATTACTTTTTAAAAACAGGTTGAATTCAGTTGACTCGTTTGGCGATTCTTTGGATGTAAACATTCCTAAATCTGTTCCAAACCAAAACATTCCGCTTCTATCCTGTAGAATGGAGTGAACTGCATTTTTTGGCTGATCACCGGAATAAACCAACGATTCATATACCCAAAAGGTCTTGAAGTTGTTTGAAACCGGATCGAAGGTGCAAATTCCATAATCTGTTCCGAACCACAGTTTGCCGGCCTTGTCTTTATAGGCGCACCAAACATTATTCCCCTTTACACCATCCTTATCCAGGAAATTCGTAAAGTTCTTTCCGTCGTATTTGTAAAGCCCTTCATCGGTTGTTCCGAACCACATATTCCCGTTCTGGTCTTCCAGCGAACAATGTACGTTTGCATATTCGTCGGTGCCCTGGCTGCGAACGAGTTTTGGCTGCCCAATCAGTTTTACGGTTTCTGTTTTTTGGGAATCTGTTTTCACCTGCGCATGACAGGAAATGGAAAGTATAGATAGGAAAATGGTTGTTAGCTGATTTCGTTTCATTCGTTATTGGTTTTAAAAGGGGGTTAAATAGAATTCCTATAAAGATCCCGTTTTATAACGAAGTTCTGTCCAAATTCGTGTAAATTAATTTAAATGTTTCCTTATTCCCAACAGGAAAAAGAGCCTTACTTTTTCATTTCCTTTGTTTTTTCAGCCGGAAAGGACCTGTTTGAAATGCGGGATCTTCTTTGATTGTGTAAAGCGAATCACCGGAAAGGACGAAATCAAATTCTACTTTGTCTCCCTGCACAAAATCATACCCACTGCCGAAACTGGCTTTAATTTTCAATGCTTCACCCGTAATCGGATGTGTGTGATCTGTTAAGATGTAAGCCGGTGTATATTCGTTGAATAAATTCGGATCAAAAGGAAAGGTAACACCCCATTTATCCATTCTTCGGTTCTTCATCAGGTCTTCGTTTTCATATTGGACCAGGATTGATTTTTTATCAATCAATACCGGCGGATCAATAAAGATCGTCAGCGAATCAAGTGTAGGCGCTTTGCATACAAATTGTCCGAAAGTCAGTTTGCAGTTCACATGATAAGTACTGTCATTTACCGCTTTAATTGTTCCGGAATGTTCTCCATAAACGAAATTTCCTTCTGTTTGATAAGTTAAAACCACGCTGTTGTCCGGCAAAATTTTCAGGTAACACAAATATCCTCCACTCGCGGAATATCCTTTATAAAGCTGTTCTGTTTTGAATTCACTGCTTTCTTTTATTTCTGCATCCGGATCTGAGCATCCGATTACAAAAAAGAGAGTAGCAATGGATAAAGAGTGAAGGTATGTTTTTTGCATGATCTAAATTTTAGTGTTTCGATGCCCTGAATCAAATTTCTTACCAATTTTTCCATTCATTGTATTTCAAATCGTCCAAATAGAGTCATTTGGGTTTTGTTTCATATTTTGGGATACTGTATCTATCTCATCAATTCCATCATATTCTCAGGCTTCGACAATCCGGTAAAACCAAACTGGCGGTATAATTCATGTGCATCTGCCGTTGCCAGGCGCCAAACTTTGACATCCTTCAACGGCTCATATTCCAGTATATGCTTCATCAGTATTTTAGAATAACCCAAACCGCGGTGTTTTTCGTCTATGAAGACATCCATCAAATAAGCAAACTGGAAATAATCCGTTACAACACGCGCATAACCCATTTGCTGCTCATCGAGGAAAACGCCAAAATTCAATGAATGGTCTATACACGTTTGCATCGCTTCGGTAGTCCTGTCTTTTGCCCAATAGGATTGAGAGATAAAAGCGGTAATGTATTCGAGATCCAACCTGTTTTTGTCTGAGGTTATGATTAGATGTTCCATGGACTAAAAATAAGGAATCTAGATAAACGACGTAGGGGCAAATAGTAATTTGCCCCTACGATATAGTATACTAATTTAAAAATCAATTTATTACTTGAACCGGTTTGGTAACGATTGTTCCGTCTTTGTAAATCACCGATAAGTAATAAACACCCGCTTCCAGATTGCTGTTTTTCAATTCAAATCCCATATCCGTTTTTACTTCACTGATTTGAATTTCCTTTCCGGAAACGTCTCTCAGATTGAGTTGTTTCACTTGTTCACTGGGAATGTATACGGAAAAAGAACCGTTGTTTGGATTTGGGAAAGTGGAGAATGCATTTTTATCGTAGGTTTCTTCCAATCCCAATTGATCCGATAAATAAAGACCTGCAGCAAACACATTCGGTAAAGGGCCTATTTTCTCGGTAACAGGAAACAGTGTTCCTGCAACCTGGGGTTTCCCGGTATTTACCAAAATATCGCACAGTTGATTCACTGTCAGTGTATTTCCGGTATAATTCTTATAATACGATTGCAGAAGCGCAACTGCACCCACAACAATGGGAGAAGCCCCTGAAGTTCCTCCAAAAGAGTTCGAATAAGCTTTATTAGGTCCGTCAATAGCATGAGCAGATCCATAACCGGTTGTTACCACTCCTTCTCCGTTCCCCTGCAAGTCAATACGGCTTCCATAATTGGAGAACTCCAGTCTGGAACGCGAAACGTCATTAATTCCAACGGCTCCCGCACCCACCATAATTGCCTCGGACCAGTTCTCTTCCAAAAAGGGGTAATGTCCGAAATTGTCTGTTGCAAACAGCGGGTCGTCTAAATTCTGGTTCCCGTTCCCGGCAGCTTCCACTACAATCAATCCATTTCCGGAGATCAATTGGATTGCATCGTAAAAAGGTTCGTACCATTCCACCGGTGCATATCCTTCATCCGGAGTTCCATCAAAAGCCATCATTTGCTGTTCGATCAGCACCACGTCTCCTTCTTCCAATTCACTTAAAGTGCTAATCAGTGCTTCTTCCAGGTAATAGACCTGATTAATATACGCTCCGGCAAAATACAATTTGCACTCATAAGCAATTCCGGTAGTTCCTATTCCATCGTTCAAAGAAGCTATTTCACCCAGTACAGCAGTTCCATGATTATTTCCAAAACCGGGATCTTCCGGTACAGGACCTATTATGGATACAAAAGGTAAATCTACATGTGCTACATTAAAAGTATATTCAATATCACATACTTTTACTCCGTAACCGTAAGCAGAGTAAGCATCCCAAAATTCCTGAACGTGAATTCCGGGATCCTGATCAAATAAATAAAGCTGTGTGGGCTGAAGATTTGGCACCGCAGGAGCACTTAATTTAGGTGGCGTGCTAATGTATTTGAGTCCGTATGTTGTTTCCTTTATCGCCTTTTTTGCAGCTTCAATAGTTACCCCGGGATTTAGATGAAATTCAAAAATTGTCAATGGATTTGCCAGATTCTTTTTTAGATTTTGTTTTGCTTTCAGGTAATATTTCTGAAGCTGTTCAGTTGGAATATTATAAAATGGCTCCCAATATCCATACTCACTTATATCTGGTAATGTTCCGAATTCAGAGATTAACTTTCCGGATTTCGCATAAACCGCTGTTCCGTCCTCGAATTTTACGTGTAAAATTTTTTCGGGTTCATTCTGAGCGAACGCTGTAAAAAATGAAAGAGATAAAATGCTGAGTAAACCAATCTTCATAAGCCGGGTATTTTTACCAATGCTACTGAATATTTTGATACCAACTTATTTAAAAGTGTATAAGCAACAAATTATTGAGGGAAAGGTGTTTAAGAAAGTGTGAACTGGTTTTTTGCGGTTAAAGCATTTTAATTCGGTTGGTCAATTCATCTCTGTATGATCCGCCGATAGGAATGAGTTTACGGTCATTTTCCAATTGCAGGTTGGGGAAATCAATGGACGCAATTTTATCCAAACGAACAATAAACGACCGGTGGACACGAATAAACTGATCGGTACCTAATTTCGTTTCGATATCCTTCATGGTGGAATGGATCGTATAACGTGTTTCATTGGTATTGATCACCACGTAATCCTTTAACGCTTCAATGAAATAAATATCATTCATATTCAATTTCACCAATTTGCTGTTGGACTTTACGAAAATGAACTCATTCAATGAATCCTTCTCTTTGTTTTCCACAAGAGAATAAAGCATATCGCGCTCGCGTTCCACTTCCTGCTCTTTCTTGTGTTTGTAAAGTGCCATTTCAATCGATGTATGCAAATCGATTTCTTTGAAAGGTTTTAAAATATAACCGTAAGGCTCGGTAACTTTTGCTTTCGATAAAGTAGCTTCATCTGCATAAGCCGTTAAATAAATTACCGGAATGGAGTATTGATTTCGAACAATTTCAGCTGTTTCGATTCCGTTCATCTCACCCTTCAACATAATGTCCATAAGGACAATGTCAGGCTGGTTTGCTTCCAATAATTCAAGTGCTTTTTCACCCGAAGGAGCGGCACCAACAACGTGGTAACCAAGCTTTTTCAAGCTAGACTGGATATCCTTCGAAACAATGAATTCATCTTCTACAACTAATACATTAGCCTTCGTCATTCTTTACAGCTTTGGAGTCAAAAGTAATTAATTTTGATGGTTAATTACTATCTGATCTAATTATTTAGTAGACGCTTACCTTTCGTTCGTCTATTCGAATATAAACTTTAACTATGAATTGTGCAAATTAGTCTTCAAAAGAGGGAGAACTATATAAATAGAATAAAATACTTTTTAATAAAGAAATCTATTATATCTATTAGGGGTGTTAATTCGTGTAAAACTTTCATCCGAAAGATTCGCTTTTTAAACTTATGAGTTTTTTGGATGAGTTTATTGACAATGATTTTTCACCTTTCGAAGTTCTGTGACAAGAGTTTACGGAGATATGAACAAATCGGGTTAAATTGTTCATGTGGATAAAATGGTTTGGTTTTGTTCTGTTAACTTGTGTTTAACATGGTGATAAAAGAGCGATAATTTGAGCAAACTTTATGGTGCTCCATTCAAAAACTTGTACATATGTTCAAATAGTTTGAATATCCTAGAAATACTTATGGATTGTTTCCAACAGATATTGACAATTATAAAATAAATCGTGTGTAAAACTCCTTTTAGGAAATTCAATGAAATCAGCCTTTTAGGTAAACGCGTTTTTTCTTATTGTTAATTGATTGTTCCATTTGTTGATAAGCCTTAACTTTGGGAAAACTTTCAGTATTATGTCACAAATCATTCCTATAGGAGCAGATCATGCAGGATTTCAATTGAAATCAGAAGTTATTAAACATTTGGAGTCCAAAGGCTTTGAAGTAAAGGATTACGGATGTTACAGTGAAGAAAGCATTGATTATGCCAATTTTGGTCATCCGGTTGCGGACCATGTAGAAGCAAATGCCGGTTCCAAGGGAATTGTAATCTGCGGAAGCGGAAATGGAATTAATATGACTGTTAATAAACATCAGGGAATTCGCGGAGCACTTTGCTGGAAAAAAGAAATTGCCCGCCTGGCACGTGAACACAATGATGCAAATATTTTAACCCTGCCTGCCCGTTTTGTTTCGGTGGAAGAAGCACTTGAAATGGTGGATATTTTTTGGAACACTTCGTTTGAAGGAGGAAGACACCAGAATCGCATTGATAAAATCCCTTTATAATAATGTAAAATTGATAATGGAGAATTGACAAGATTGAGCATAATTTTTCGCTTGTCAATTCTCCATTTTACATTCTCAATTTAGTAAGTATGAAGATTATTTCCAGTATACTATTTTCAAGTGCCTTGTGCGTATGTTTTTCTCAGCAAGAGGATGTAGCAAAAAAGTACAGTTCCTATATTAATGAAGCCGATCTTCAAAAGAATCTGACCATTTTGGCCTCGGATGCCTATTTAGGCAGAGAAACCGGAAAGCAGGGACAGAAAATGACAGCTGAATACTTGAGTGCTTATTTTAAGAAATTGGGTTGTTCTTTTGCTCCGGGAATGTCGGGTTATGAACAGTTTTTTGATGTTATTGAAAGTACCCCGGGTGGAAGTATGTCTTTGAATAATCAGGCATTGAATTTCAAAACAGACTTCATTTATTATGCTTGCAAGTCTAAAACGAACTTAGAGAATGTACCGGTTTATAGTGTGGAACAATTGCCGAAAGTGGGAGAAGAGCCATGCTACGTTATTTACTTCATGCAAAGTATGGAGGTCCGCAAAGAAGTTTCTGTTTTAAAAAAGCAGCTGGGCAAAAATGTAAAAGGAATCATCCTCGTTTCGGATAAGTACGAAACGCTTTATGAATACATGGAGCATTATGTAACAACGAAAACAATGTATTTGGCTGATGAAAAGAAGAAAGAGGAATTTCCGATTCTTTTTGTAAAAGATTCTGCTCTGCTATCATTGAAAAACAAATCAAACAAATACCTGTTTGGAAACGGTACTTTCAAAGAAACAGAAAATCCGAAACCGTTATTTACACTAAATGCACAACTGAATACGCAGGAGGAAAGACTTACAAGTTCAAATGTATTGGCCTATATAGAAGGAAGTGATCCGGTCCTTTCAAAAGAAGTAGTGGTGATTACTGCACATTATGATCACATTGGAGTGGATCATGGAGTGGTTTATAACGGAGCGGATGATGATGGAACAGGAACAGTTGCATTGCTGGAATTAGCTGAAGCTTTTATGGAAGCGAAAAAGAATGGACAGGGACCAAAACGTTCTGTTTTGATTATGCCCGTTTCAGGTGAAGAGAAGGGATTACTTGGTTCTGATTATTATTCTTCACATCCTGTTATTCCATTATCAAATACAGTTGCAGATTTGAATATTGATATGATCGGGAGAAATGATATCGGGCACGAAAAAGATACCAATTACATTTATATTATCGGATCAAATATGTTGAGCAATGAGCTGCACGATGCAAATGAACGGGTAAATACCAAGTATACGCAATTGAAGCTGGACTATAAATTCAACAGTTTATCTGATCCGAACCAGTTCTATTATCGCTCAGATCACTACAATTTTGCGAAACACAACATTCCGGTTATTTTCTATTTCAGCGGGGTTCACGAGGATTACCATCAGCCAACAGATGATGTAGAGAAGATCATTTTCCCGAAAGTGGAAAAAGTAGCCCGTTTGGTTTTCTTTACTGCATGGGAAATAGCAGATGCTTCAAAAAGACTTACTTTGAACCGTTAATTCCCAGTAAGGACTCGATCAGGGCGTTTGTTTTATTTACGTATTCGGTATAAACGTCACCGGTTCCCGGACCGTTGAAACCGGTATGGATGCGTTTCACTTCACCATCTCTTCCTATATAGATGGATGTTGGAAATGAAATCACTTCATTGAGCATTTTAAACTGTTCGGAAGCAATTCCTTTGGAGGCCTTACCCCCAACTAAAAAAGTAAAATCGAGATTTTTTCGCTGCTTGAGAGTCAGGATCTTGTTTGCCTGTTCTTCAAAAGAATCTGCCGCTTCATATCCGATTGAAATAATCTCCAGACCTTTTGAATGGTATTTGTCGTATAGTTCTTTGTAGTAATTGGTTTCATCCATACAATTAGGACACCAGGTACCCATGATCTGAATAATGACAACCTTTCCTCTTGTTTCCGGATTTGGAAAGGAATAATCTGTTCCGTTAATGGTTTTGAGATGAAAACTGAAAGGAGTATTGCTTGTTTTAAGAGAGGTAATGGAATCCGGATCCCGCAGTTCAAAGTTTGGATTATAGCTTGCCACGAAATCAGTTGAATAATGTTTACCACTGTAGAAGTAACCCTGGACGCGCTGATCTTTTAAGGTTCCATTCAACAGAAATGCATGAGATCCGTCAAAAGCAGAAAGGTAGAATTTGGAACCTTCAATGGAGCCTTCCAAAAATCGGTAATCTCCCGTTTCGGTTCTGAAAGTTCCCGTAATGTGGTTCTGTTGCTGTTCAATAATTCCCAAAGCGTTTTCTTCGTCATCCGTTTGAGGGGAAAAATGTGTTTCCCATTTCCCGCTTAAATTTCCCAGGGGAGCATCTTTTTTTCGTGGTTTTTGATTGAAATTAGCGAAAAAAGGTATTTTGTAGTTTGCACCTTTATTGTAGTTGAACCAAAATCCACGGATTTCTTTCTTCTTATCTGTGATAAAACGCAACTCAGAATCAAAACTTGGAAAAGGTAAAATGATGGTATCTCCTTTTCTTATGCCATTCGTTAATTCAATTCTTTCGGCTGCATTGTGGACAACCAGGAGCATTCTTTTTTGCTTCTTCTCAACAGTTAAATGAACGGGTAACTGAGTAGTTTCATTTAATTGAAGATAAGCGGAATAGGATCCGGGAAGAAGAGCGATCTTCTGAGAATGTACGGTTGTTGCTGATATAAAAATCAGTAACAAGGAGGCAATACTTCTTTTCATTGGGGTGTTAAAGTGCTACTAAATTAATTTTTATTTTGAAGTATTCAGACTGATGCAACCTTTTTTGGTAGTTTAGAGTCTATTGATACAGCAAGTGCTATGGATGATTTAACATTGGTAAATGAATGCGCCAAAGGAAATTCAAAAGCACAGCGAGCGTTGTTTGATAAGTTTGCTCCCAAGATGCTGGCAGTTTGCCAACGTTATCTGAGAAATAACCAGGAAGCTGAGGACGTATTACAAGATGGTTTTGTAAAAGTCTTTCAGAAGATTGTGGATTTCAAAATGGAAGGGTCTCTGGAAGGATGGATCAGAAGGATTGTAGTAAATACAGCTTTGGATACCATTCGAAAGAACAAGAAATTATTGGATGATGTTCAGGTTGAAGAAGTTCAATACAAGGTAGGGTTTACAGACCATCAGTTTGATGGAATGGATTTGGCACAGTTAATGAAATTGATTGACGGAATGCCGGATGGATACCGAATTGTATTTAACATGTTTGCAATTGAAGGTTATTCACACAAAGAAATAGCAGATACATTGGGAGTGACGGAGAATACCTCCAAATCACAATACTCGCGTGCACGAGCTTTTCTACGCACTCAATTAGAACTATTAGAACGTGATTGAAAAAGATAATATACAAGAACTGTTTTCGAAAGCATTTGAAAACCAAACCGCTGCGGTAAAACCGGAGTTGTGGGCTGGTGTTCAGGCTAAGATGGCTGCTGCAGGTGTTGCTTCAACGGCAACAGTTGCAACCAAGGGTCTTTCTGCTTTGACGAAATGGATCATTGGCTCGGCTGCGGTGGGAACCGTGGGTGTGGTCACTGCTGTTGTTGCTTTGAATTCAGGTCAGGAACCGACAGACAAAAAGGTCGATTCTTCAAAAGAGATTTCACAAAACGTTACCACATCTCAACCGGAAGAAAGTTCGGTTGGAGAAACAGGTACGGGCTCACGTATGGTTTATACGGAACCGAATGTGCGCTCCAATGAACTACTCAAAGACCTTCCGCAGGAACCAAATCCATCCGGCAAGGAAAACAAGTCAACGATTGATCCGGGAGAAAAGGCAGGTGTAGGTGCTGAATCCATGAAAGAAGAGAAAGTAATACCGAAAGAAAAATCAACTTCGGTAGATCATTTGAAACAGACAGGATCTGAAACGAAGGAACACAAGAAAACAGTTTCACCGAGTGATCAGAAGAAAGATGAGATAAAGGAACTTCCTTCTACAAAACAAACAGAGGATAAAGCAGAACCTGTGAAGTATGAGGATGCTGTTAGAATTGCTGAATTCCCTAATATTTTTACACCTGACGGAGATAAAGTTAACGATACCTATATTGTTAAAGTGGAGAACATCGTCGATTTCAAGATGACGATTACAGATCAGAATAACAGAACATTGTTCCAAACAAAGGATCCGAATGAAGGATGGGATGGTAAAGTTGGAGGTGATGATGCAAAACCGGGATCTTACGCTGTATTCATTGATGGAAAAGACCTCAATGGAAAACCGTTCCAAAAAGCACAAATTTTCCAGCTATATAGACGCTAATAATTACACATCATAAACTGAAACAATAAGCAAGGAGTCCCGCAGAAGCGGGACTTTTTTGTTGTATCTCGCGAATAACAAATGATATTTGCGGAATTCGTATGGATGAAATTTTGTAGTGGCAGAAAATTTTCTGCCACTACAAGCAAACAGAATGATGTGCGGGAAACCGGAGTGTCTGTTTCGCAGATATTAAATGACTTAAAATAAAAAAGTCCTCATCATGTGATGAAGACTTTTAAGAGGTCTCGTCCGGATTCGAACCGGAGTAGACGGTTTTGCAGACCGTTGCCTAACCGCTCGGCCACGAGACCGTATTGTGCCGACAAAAATAGTAATAATTCTTATAAAACTACCAAGTTCCCGTCTCAATAATAATCGCAACATTATCTACATCTCCATTGATTGGAGGGCAGATTTTGGTGACCTTCACACGTAAACCGATTAACCCGCTGATTTCTTGTTCAATGCGTGAAACAATTCGTTGGCCTACGTGCTCGATCAGCTTGGAACGAATGGCCATTTCCTGTGTTACAATCGCATTGATATGCACATAGTCAATCGTCTGGCTCAACTCGTCACTCAAAGCTGCCTGCTGAAAATCCGTTTTCATGCGAACATCTACAATGTAGTTTCCACCGATCTTACCTTCTTCCTCCAAACAGCCGTGGTAAGCGTAGAGTTTTATTCCGTTTACTTCAATGATGTGATTCATCCCAGTTTTGCTAATCCTTCATTCATGCGGTTCATCGTTTCTTCTTTCCCTAAATAAGAAGAAATTTCGAACATAGACGGCCCCATCCCTGCGCCTGTCAGCAGCAATCTGAATAATGGCAGTACTGCTCCAATCCCCAGTGATTTCTCTTCCAGGAAGGATTTAAATGCGGTTTCAATAGTTGGTGCATCAAAGGTTGAAAGAGCCTCTAGTTTGCTTTTCCATTCGCTCATTAATGCTGAAGAGTCTTCTTTCCATTTCTTGGAAACCGTTTGCTCATCATAAGATGTTGGCTTGTTGATCAGGTAAGATCCTTCCGTCATCATATCTTTTACGAAAGTGGCACGTTCTTTCATTAGTTTACAGAATGCCACCAAACGCTCTTCAGAATCTGTTAAGTTGAACTGCTCCTTTAACATACTTGCTAACTCCTTTTCGGAAGTAGTTTTCAGGTATTGCTGTTGGAACCATTTTGTTTTCTCCGGATCAAATTTTGCTCCGGCCTTCCCTACTCTGTCCAATGTAAATGCCTGGATCAGTTCATCCATGGAGAAAATTTCCTGTGTTGTTCCAGGATTCCATCCTAAGAAGGCAAGCATATTAATGAATGCTCCTGCAAAGTACCCGTTCTCACGGTATCCCGAGTATAGCTCTCCTTCAGCCGTTGTCCAGTTTGCCGGGAATACCGGGAAACCTAAGCGATCACCGTCTCTTTTGGAAAGTTTTCCGTTCCCGTCAGGTCTTAGTAACAAAGGCAAATGCGCAAATTGTGGTTCATCCCATCCGAATGCCTGGTACAACATCACGTGCATGGGTGCGGATGGTAACCACTCTTCTCCGCGAATTACGTGTGATATCTTCATCAAATGATCATCCACAATATTTGCCAAATGATAGGTCGGCATTCCATCGCTTTTGAATAAAACCTTATCATCCAGGTTGTTAGTGTTTACAACCACCCATCCCCTGATGATATCCTCCAGTCTAACATCTTCATTTCTAGGCATTTTGAAGCGAATAACGTATGGATCTCCGGCTTCCAAACGACGTTTTACTTCATCTGCCGGAAGCGTCAATGAGTTTTTCAGATTCGTACGTGTAACACTGTTATATTGCCAGTTGGGCATTCCCATTTGTTTTGCCTGCTCACGAACAGCCTCCAATTCTTCCGGTGTGTCGAAGGCATAATAAGCTTTATCGTTTTCTACTAAGCTCTCGGCATACGGACGATACATCTCCTTGCGCTCACTTTGAACGTACGGACCATAATCTCCACCAATTCCCGGGCCTTCATCCGGAATGATTCCACACCAGTTTAAAGAGTCCATGATGTACTCCTGTGCACCGGGAACAAAACGGGTTTGATCAGTATCTTCTATTCGAATAATGAATGTTCCATTATTGTGCTTTGCAAAAAGGTAATTATAAAGTGCTGTTCTAACACCACCCATGTGTAAAGGACCGGTTGGGGAGGGTGCGAAGCGAACACGAACGTTTGAGGAACTCATGCTAGTAAATTTTATGCAAAAGTAATTAAATAATAACCCGATTCCGCAAAATCGTTAAGTGGGAAGTACTGGAAAGATTAACCTTTTTTAAGAGTTAAATGTACAGACCTTTGAATTTTGAAGAAGATGTTCTGTATGAACTTTTCTACTTTAGTAAGTTATTCGAATAAGAATTATTTTATGTCAGCATTTGATCGCTTAATTGAGCAAATAGACGCCTTCATCCGCAAGTATTACAAGAGTGAGATCTTGAAGGGTGTTTTGATCGTCGTTGGCTTTTTACTGGCCTCCTGGTTAACAGTGAGTGTCCTGGAATACTTTGGTCGGTTTCCGAGTTCTGTTCGGTTTATTCTATTGATTTTGTTCCTTGGAATGAACGGTTATTTGTTGGTGCGTTATTTTGCGCTCCCATTGATGCGTTTGTATTCTTTTGGTAGACGAATTAACAGAACACAGGCAGCGAGGATTATCGGATCTTTTTTTCCGAATGTCTCGGACAGGTTGTTGAATACGCTCCAGTTGAATGAAATCGTTAATGAGAACGATCGCAGCTTTGAATTGATCCGTGCGAGTGTTTCACAAAAATCCAACGAATTATTGGCCGTGAAGTTTGAGGAAGCCGTTCGATACGAAGAATCAAAGAAATATTTGAAATATGTTATTCCAATCGTACTTCTTTTTGGAACAATTGCAGTGTTGGCTCCCGGTTGGATTACAAAAGGTTCTTCCAATGTGGTAAATTTTTCCCAGGCGCAGGAAGCACCGTTTGAGTTCAACCTGGTCAATGGAAAGGATAAGCTGCGGGAAGGGACTTCATACAATGTGGAAGTGGATATTACAGGCTTGTATGTTCCGGAACATGTTTTTTTGGTTTCTAATCGTGGGCGTTATAAAATGGGCAAAGTCCGGAAGAACCGACTGGCCTTCCCTATTGAGAATCTGAAATCGGATTTTGTTTTCCACTTCGAAAGTGAGGGATATGAATCAAAAGAATTCGAGGTAAAAGTTTTGGGTAATTCTTCATTGGGTAAAGTTGTGGCAACACTTCATTATCCGAAATACTTGCGTAAGAAAGACGAACGTTTATTGAATGTTGCTGATTTGGATATTCCCGAGGGAACGAAAGTTGATTGGAACGTTGAAGCTCGAAACGTGAGTTGGTTTAAAGTCTTCAGCAAAGGTTTTTCCAGACAGTTCAACGGATCTAACGGTAGTTTTGAATCGGTTTACAAAGAAGATGGATCTGTCAATTTTGTGCTGAAAAATAAAGATTTGAATGTGCTGGACACATCTAACGTTCAGGTTCATGTTGTCAAGGATGCATATCCTTCGATTTTGGTTTCGGAGAGTGTGGATTCCGTAAAGAACTCGGTTCGTTTGTTCGAAGGTTTGATTTCTGACGATTACGGATTGACATCGTTGTATTTTATGTACACGATTAAGAAGAAGAACGGATCGGAACTCAAACGAAAAATGTTGGTTGACAAGTACAGCTCAACAAATGGGAAGTTCTCGTTTGCGGTTGACTTCAGTCGCGATAATATTGATGTGGAAGACAAAATATCTTACCACTTTCAGGTGTTAGATAATGATGGAGTAAACGGATCAAAAAGCACCTCGTCTCAGAATTTCGTTTATGAACTGCCAACGCTAACCGATTTAAACGAGAAGCGTGATGAAGTTCAAAAGGAGTTAAAAAATTCCCTGAAGGATGTATTCAAGAAAACAGAACAGTTCCAAAAGGATGTCAACAAATTGCAGAAATCACTGATGAATAAATCAAAAAGTGACTTTAAGAATATGGAGCAGGTTCAGTCCCTGAAACAGCAGCAGCAATCCTTACAGGAAGAGCTTCAGTCGATCAAGGATAAATTGGATGCGAGTAACCAGGAGAAGAATAAGTTAAGCGAGCAGGACGAGGAATTATTGAAGCAGCAGGAACTGATTGAGGAGTTGTTGAAAGAAGTCATGGACGACGAACTGAAGAAATTGCTTGATGAGTTGGAGAAGTTGATGGAAAAGAATGATCAGCAGCAGATGAAGAATGAGACTGAGAAATTGGACGCATCAAGTGATGAAATGAAAAAGCAGCTGGATCGTACAATGGAAATGCTGAAGCGTTTGCAGGTAAATGAAAAGATCGACGATTTGGAGAAAGAATTGGATCAGTTAGCTGAGGAGCAGGAGAAACTGGAGAAAGATATCAAGGAGGAGAAAACTTCCGAAAAAGAAGCGGCTAAGAAACAGGAAGAGCTGAACAAGAAATTTGATGACCTGAAGGAAGATTTGAAAGAACTTCAGAAGTTGAATGAGGAATTGGAACGTCCGATGCCGATGGATTCGTTTGAGCAGGAGCAGCAGGATATTTCGAAGGAAATGAATGATGCAAAAAGCAAATTGGATCAGGGGAAGAAAGGCAAGGCCGGAGAAAATCAAAAGAAGGCAGCCGAGAAGATGAAGGAGCTTTCGGATCAATTGAACAATCAGCAGGAAGAGGCCAACAAGAAACAGAATGAAGAAGACATGGGTTTGATCCGTTTATTATTGGAGAATCTGATGTCTTTGAGTTTTGATCAGGAGTATGTGATGAATCGATTCGGCAAGGTGAAGGATATGGATCCGTACTATAATAAGTTGGGAAGAAAGCAGCGAAGTATTATCGACGACAACCAATTAATTGAAGACAGTTTAATGGCCCTTGCGAAACGCCAAACGAAGATCGCTCCTTTTATAGACAAGGAACTGAAGGATATTCGCTCAAATTTTGGTTTGATTACAAATGAAATTGGAGAGCACAATCGCCGCGGAATGCTGCAGCATCAGCAGTATGTAATGACTAGTTATAACAATTTGGCTCTCATGCTGAATGAAAGTCTGCAATCAATGCAGCAGCAGGCCCAACAGCAGAAGCCTGGTTCGGGTTCTTGTGACAATCCTGGTGGTGCCGGAAAGAAACCGAGTGATGGAATGTCTCCGGGAGACATGAAGGAGATGCTGAAAAAGCAATTGGAGCAAATGAAGAAAGGTCCGAATCCGGGTGGAAAGCAACCCGGAGACAAGCCTGGTCAGGGAAATCAGGGAATGCCCGGATTGGGAAATAAGGAGATTGCAAAAATGGCTGCTCAGCAAACGGCAATTCGCCAGCGTTTGGAGCAAATTCGAAATGAAATGAATAAGGAAGGAAACGGCAAAGGAAATCAGTTGAATCCTTTGATCAAAGAATTGGAAGAGCAAGAGAAGCAATTGATCAACAAACAGTTTTCTCCTGACATGATTCGTCGTCAGCAGGACATCCTTACCCGTCTGTTGGAAAGTGAGAAAGCATTGAAGGAAAGAGGCTTTGAAGAGAAGAGAGAATCAACTTCCGAAAAAAACACAAATTATGGTAACCTTATTCGGTTTGACGAGTATAAGCGTAACAAGCTTGGACAAGTTGAGTTGTTGCGTGCGGTTGATCCTTTGTTGACAAAGTATTACAAAGATAAAGCAGGCAAGTACTTCAATCAGTTCTAGCATTCGTAGAACATTAAATGATAAGAATGAAAGAAGGGTTTACTTTAATTGATTCGTTAAGCATTCCTTCGGAGTTGAATAATTTGCCGGTTGTTGAGTCGATGATAGATAAGGCTTGTCAGACCGTTGGCATAGATGAAGATATGTATGGCAATGTTTTGATAGCAGTAACTGAAGCAGTCAACAATGCAATTGTTCATGGCAACTCGATGCATGGAAGTAAAGAAGTGACGTTGGAGTTTTATGAAACCAGTGATGGTTTTGGCTTTAAAATTTGTGATGAAGGTTCCGGCTTTGATCATCTTCACCTCCCCGACCCTACTGCTCCTGAGAATATCGAAAAGGAAAATGGACGAGGGATCTTTCTGATGAGAAACCTGGCAGATGAGGTTTTGTTTAATGAGAGAGGAAATGAGGTGAGTGTTTTTTTTAATAGATAATGGTAGAAGTTTTTTTTGAAGATATAGAAGAAGTTCCGGGTGTAAATCCGGAATTTTTGTTTGCATGGTATTCCGGTGTTTGTGAAGCAGAGTCTAAAGTGATGGGTGAAGTCTCTGTGATTTTTTGTTCGGATGAACACCTGCTTAGTATGAATAAGGAATACCTGGAGCACGACTATTATACGGATATTATCACATTTGATTATTCGGATGAGCAGTTAGTTTCAGGCGATTTGTTTATCAGTGTTGATCGGGTACAAGACAATGCAGATGAATTTGATGTTCTGTTTCAGGATGAGTTACACCGGGTGTGTGTTCATGGGTTGTTGCACTTGTGTGGATACAAAGACAAGTCTGAAACCGATGAGCAATTAATGAGGTCTAAAGAGAATGAAATGTTGTTGTTGCGTGAGTTCCACGTGAAACATTTGAAAGGTTAGTTTGGAGTGCCGGATGTTAATGTTACGTAAGTTTCACGTGGAACATTTGAAGGCTTGGATAGTTGGTAGTAATTTTGTTCCACGTGAAACATGAAATAATATGTTGAAGAATTATGATGTCATTGTAGTTGGTGGTGGACACGCCGGTTGTGAGGCTGCAAATGCAGCTGCAAAACTGGGGTGTTCGGTGTTGTTGGTTACAATGAATATGAATACAATTGCTCAAATGAGTTGCAACCCGGCAATGGGTGGTGTGGCCAAAGGGCAGATTGTTCGTGAAATTGATGCGCTTGGTGGTGGATCCGGAATTGTTTCGGATTTGTCGGCAATTCAATTTCGAATGCTGAATCGTTCAAAAGGTCCGGCGATGTGGTCTCCGAGAACCCAAAATGACAGAATGAAATTTGCTGAAGAGTGGCGATTGCTGCTTGAGCGAAATCCAAATGTTGATTTTTGGCAGGATATGTCAAATGGCTTGATCGTTGAGGGTGGAAAAGTGGTAGGGGTGAAAACTTCTATGGGAATGTCTATTTACGGTAAATCTGTTGTTTTGACTAACGGAACTTTTTTGAATGGGTTAATCCATTTGGGTGAAAAACAGTTTGGCGGAGGAAGAATTGGTGAAAAGGGTTCAACAGGGATCACGGAAGATTTGATCGCTTTAGGATTTGAATCCGGAAGAATGAAGACCGGAACTCCACCAAGAATTGATGGTCGCTCCCTGGATTATTCCAAAATGGAAATTCAGGAGGGAGACGAAAACCCGAGTAAGTTTTCTTACGGAAATACGCAAGCTCTCAAGGTTCAAAGAGCATGTCACATTACTTACACCTCTACCTTAACACATGATCTTTTGCGTGAAGGTTTTGATCGTTCACCCATGTTTAATGGTGCCATCAAAAGCAGCGGACCAAGATATTGTCCAAGTATTGAAGATAAGATTAATCGTTTTGCGGATCGAGACAGGCATCAGTTGTTTGTAGAACCTGAAGGGTGGAATACGGTTGAGATTTATGTAAACGGATTTTCAACCAGTTTGCCGGAGGATGTTCAATTAAGAGCACTTCATTCTATTGAAGGTTTTGAAAATGCGAAGATGTTCAGACCGGGTTATGCAATCGAGTATGACTACTTCCCTCCTACCCAACTAAAACATACGTTGGAGACCAAGTTGATTGAAGGATTGTATTTTGCCGGACAAATTAATGGTACGACTGGATATGAAGAAGCAGCTTGTCAGGGTTTGATGGCTGGAATTAATGCCGCTTTAAAGGTTCAGGAAAAGGATCCGTTGATTTTATCACGAAGCGATGCTTATATTGGGGTTTTGATAGATGATTTGATCACAAAAGGCACTCAGGAACCGTATAGGATGTTTACATCACGTGCTGAGTATCGAATTCTGTTGCGTCAGGATAATGCAGACGTTCGTTTGACTCCCATGGCCGTTGAGTTAGGTTTGCAGGATCAGGATGCTTTGGATCATGTGAATAGAAAGGTGAATGCAGCAAAGGAGTTGATCGGTGCTTTACGTAAAGAGGGAGTAACGCCTGAGAAAGCCAATCCGGTTTTGGAAGGAATGGGAAGCGCACCGCTTTCACAGCAGGTTAAATTAGCGTCCGTTCTTACAAGGCCTCATATAACGATGGAGCATGTGCTTGAGATGAGTGAGCAGGTGCGTGAATTGGCTGAAAGGTTACACGTGGAACATGCTGATGCTGTTGAGCAAGCTGAAATCTTATTGAAGTATGAAGGTTATATAGCCCGCGAAGAAGAAGTGGCATTAAAGCTTTCGAGACTGGAATCGGTTGTAATCCCGGATTCATTGGATTATAACGGGATGAAATCACTTTCTTTGGAAGCAAGAGATAAGTTAACAAAAATTAAACCGGTAACAATTGGTCAGGCATCACGCGTTAGTGGTGTTTCTCCAAGCGATATCTCCGTATTATTAATTCATTTAGGAAGATAGTTTCACGTGGAACATTTAAACCAATCAACTTGCCCCGCTTGTGGAGCACAATCATTTAGTAGATATTTGACCGTAAAGGATCACTTTCTTTCGAAGGAAGACTTCCATTTGGAACTTTGCAATTCGTGTTCTTTACTGTTTACGAATCCAAGACCGACATTGGATCGAATTGGTGACTACTATAAATCGGAAGAGTATGTGTCTCATAGTTCAACCAAGAAAGGATTAGTCAATAAGGTTTATGGCTGGGTTCGCTCTTATACTTTGAAGCAGAAGGTTTCTTTGTTGAAGCAACTAACCAGTGGAAAGAACTTGTTGGATATTGGAGCCGGTACGGGCCACTTCCTGGCAAAAGCAAAAGAGTCGGGTTACAATGTGTTGGGCCTGGAGCCGGATGAGGATGCTAGAAAAGTTGCTTTAGCAGAAAGTGGGATCGAATTGCAAGATCTTAGCTTGCTTCATGATTTGGATCAATCAATCGATGTCATTTCAATGTGGCATGTGTTGGAGCACGTGTACAATCTGCAAACCGATTTAGATAAGATAGTTTCTTTAGTAAACCAGGATGGTGTGCTGATCATTGCGGTTCCAAATTATACGTCTTTTGATGCACAATATTATAAAGAGTATTGGGCAGCTTATGATGTCCCACGACATTTGTACCATTTCTCCCCCAAGTCCATTATTCCTTTAGTTGAATCAAAGGGATTGAAATTTGAAAAAATGCTTCCGATGAAATTCGACAGCTATTATGTTTCGATGCTGAGTGAAAAATACAAAGGAGGTTCGATGCTGAAAGCCATGAGAATTGGATTTTTGTCAAACAGGAAGGGCAAGGAAGGATTGTCGAGCTCTCAGATCTATATTTTCCGTAAGAAATAGTGTTTTTAAGCCCTCTGAAGGGCTTTTTTTGTGTTTCAAAGGGAAACACCTTTCTTGGTGGAAGATCTCTCAGGAAATCAAGTGAAATTTTTAACTTTTTGGGCGGTTTTCGGCATCTCGACTCCTATCGATGACCTTCCGATATAAATCCAACTCACTAATTTTACAAAAATAATTATTAGGTCGCAGAATGCTTCCGCTGTAACTTTAGCATAGGCGCAGGGAAGTCGACGTGACGATTTTAATTATTGATTCGGTTCAATCCAATCACCATTTTCACGGATCAAATCGATCAGAGCATCAACCGCCTCTTCTTCGGAAACATTTTTGCGCACCACCGTTTTTTCTTTGTAGAGATTAATTTTACCAGGCCCGGTTCCCACATATCCGTAGTCTGCATCAGCCATTTCTCCCGGACCATTTACGATACATCCCATAATCCCGATTTTAAGGCCTTTTAAATGTGCTGTACGCTCCCGGATTTTACCGGTGGTTTCCTGGAGATCAAACAAGGTTCTCCCACAGGATGGACATGAAATGTATTCTGTTTTGGATATGCGCGTGCGTGTGGCCTGCAGAATTCCAAAGGATAAACTGTTCAGGTCAACTAAAGATCGCGGAGCCGTGATCCAAATTCCATCCGTAAACCCATCGATAAAATGAATGCCGGCATCTGAACTGGCATATAATTGCAGCATTTCCAATTCTTCCAGTTCGTAGTTTAACTTAAGAATAACGGGAGTTGAATTTTTTAATTCCGCTAATTCATACTGAAATTTGCGAATTAATTGTGTTTTTTGCTTCTGTTTTGTTTCGATGATATAGACCATCTGTTCTGTTGGAAGTTCTGAAACTGAAAATTCCTGATCTAAATTGACCATTAGAAAAACAATTCCCTGGGGTTTATTTTGCTGATATTCTTCCAGGGTACAAAACGGATAAGCGTCAGACCGCTTGTGTTTTTTCCAGGCCTCGTAGTTTTGGACCAGGCGCAGTGTTCCCGGAATTTCAAAGTCAATGGTGTGGTCTCCTAAATAAACAAAGTCAGCTGCCTGGTCGGAAATGTTCCATTTATCCAGGGATTCGGAATAACTGTAACCAAAACCAAAGAAGTTAGTTGAAACTATTTTTTTCTTCTTTGATAAGTCGGCAAAAACAATAGAAGCATTGCTTCCACCAATGCGAATCAATTCATTGGTTTTTCGTTTGTTATAATCGAAATAATTGAATTTTATATTCGACGAATAATTTAGTTTTTGATTTGAATTTTCCTGAAATTTTCCTGCTAGTTTTTTTGCAACAGGTATTTCAAATTCCGGATCTTCTGTAAGTGAAACACGAATAGTATCTCCCAGTCCGTCTTCAAGCAATGCGCCAATTCCAACTGCCGATTTGATTCTTCCGTCTTCACCATCGCCAGCTTCTGTTACTCCCAAATGCAAAGGGTAATTCATACCCTGCTCTTTCATGGTTTTTACCAAAAGCCGATATGCCTGTACCATGACCAGCGTATTGCTTGCTTTCATGGAAATGTTCAGTTCATGGTAGTCATTCTTTCTGCAAATGTGAATGAATTCCATTGCAGATTGAACCATCCCTTCAGGAGTATCTCCATACCTGCTCAGAATGCGGTCGGAAAGGGATCCGTGATTGGTACCGATTCGCATAGCAGTTCCGTGTTCTTTACAAAGCAAAACCAGCGGTGTAAATTTCTCTTCGATACGGTTCAACTCAGCCCGGTAACTTCCTTCGGTATAATCGATCTCTTCAAATTTCTTTTTGT
>CAMLDR010000045.1 GCA_946478775.1 uncultured Flavobacteriales bacterium | reverse complement strand
AGGTGTGATTTTCATAACTTTGTGACATGTTGACAGTTGAACAACTTATCGGTGATTTATTATTACAGCACAATTGTGTGATCGTTCCTTCCTTTGGGGGTTTCGTGGCACAGCGTACGTCTGCAAAAATTGATTCGGCGAAAGGAGTCATTATTCCACCAAAGAAATCCGTGCTGTTCAATAAGCAATTGATCAACAACGATGGTTTATTGATAGCAGCGCTTTCCCAGGCGAATTCCATTCCTTATTCAGAAGCTGCCGGAGAAGTTCAGGCACATATCAATGAATGGGAAGCAAGACTTCAAATGGGTGGAAGAATCACGATTGACCGTGTTGGAAACCTGTTTTACGACCAGGAACGAAATTTGTGTTTTGAGCAAGACCGTTTCTATAATTTACTGCTGGAATCATTCGGATTGAGTTCCGTGCATTTTGTATCCGTTGCTGATGCGGAAGCCAAAGAATCGCATCAAACGATTTTGCATGTGGTGAAAGCGGTTGAAATGGAGCAGAAACAAATCACTCCGACTTCAGAACCTTCTTTTGTTTTGAATGAAGAACCGATTGTTCCTGTTTTGGAAGTGGTTCACGAAGAGCCTATTCAGCAATCAGTACTTCCATTTAAGAAGAAGTCAACTACCTGGAGATACGTGGCTGCTGCTTGTTTGCTGCCCATTGCATTTTATTCCTTTTGGATTCCTGTAAAAACAGATGTGCTGGAATCAGGTGTTATTTCACTTTCTGATTTTAACCCCTTTCATTTAAGCAAGCAGGGAACATATACGCTTCCGGAAACGAACTATACTTTCCCTAAGAGAGAGAGCAAGAAGCAACTTGATAACTTACCACATAACGTAGAGACCTTTTCGTACGAAATAGATGAAGATACGTATGTACCGGTTTCTCTGCACAAGAAAAAAGAAGCGGTCGAACAGGTAAGTGAAGCAACGGAAGCACAGCCGGAAGTGACTGAAGCCCCTAAAAAAGTGGTGGAGCAACCAAAAGCAACTCCTGTTACAACAGTTCCCAAAGGCGGGCAGATTATTGTAGGAAGTTACTCTGATAAAAAGAATGCGGAAGATTTGATCCGCTTGTTGGAATCCAACGGAATGACCGGTCAGATTATGGAAACCAATGGTAAAATCCGTGTTACTGCAGGAAATGCATCCCAGTTCTCTCAATTGGAACCCAAGTTGAAGGCATTGGGAATTGCTCCGTGGATATTGAAATAATTTTAAAATTGAAAATGGAGAATTGAAAAGAGAGATAACTCTTAGCCTTTTCAATTCTCAATTATACATTTTCAATTAAGCTGCTTTTTGCAGCTGTTTCTTCCAAAAGATATGTGAAGCGGCTAAAATCCCTAAGAAAATCAGTGGTGTAATCACATTGGAGGCGGGATCACCCGCAGACGCGTGCATAATGCTTGCTGAAATCAATGTAATTCCAAAACCTGCGTAAGCCCATTCTTTGACCGATCGGTTGAAAAATGGAATCAGCAGAACCAAAGCACCGATGATTTTTGCAATTCCCAACTCCACGCGAAAAGCATCCTGGAAACCCATTTTTGTAAAATTTGCTTTTACTTCCGGTGAGGTGAAATACATGGATGCGGAGAAAAGCATCATGGCTGAAAATATGCCCGTTGTTGTCCAATAGATGATGTTGTTCTTTTTCATTTGTCGTTTGTTTGAATTTTTTGGTAAAGCTAGATGATAATAAGTTTATTTTTTACCTATATTTCCTTTTGGAAACTAGTTTCCAGGAAGAAACTAATTGTAAAATCAGACGCTTAACGCCGTATTTTTGTATCATGGTAACGAAAAACAAACTAATTCATGAGCCGGCCGCCTGTGCAGGAAGAATGCTGGCCATCAGAGACACTCTGGAATTGCTTTCCGGAAAATGGAAAATTCAAATCATTGGAACTTTGATCTTCGAGAACTCCATGAAGTTTATGGAATTGAAAAGGAATATCCCCGGAATCGGTGCCAAAATGCTTTCAAAAGAATTGCAGGAATTGGAAATCAATCAATTAATCACACGTACGGTTTGTGATACCAAACCCATTACGGTTGAATACAAAATTACTCCTTATGGATTGACATTGGAACCCATTATTGCAGAATTGGCAGTTTGGGGGTCCAATCACCGGAAACATTTATTCAGCAAAAGTTGATAGACTTAGTTCAGGTGGATGTTCTTGAAAATTACGCGGCATTCACAAGTGCCTCCGCCTTTTTTGTTTTTGTCCACTTCGGTAAAGACGTAGTTTGTATCGCTGTTTAAGTTCCTGTTGACGAACAACAAGGTATCGGCCGCTCTTCCGCTAATGGAATCTACGTACATTCTGCATGGCTGGAACTGAGCCATGTTTTTATGCCCGTTTCTTTCCAGGATAATTGTTTCGCTTTTCTTCGCAACAAAGAAACTATCTACCGTAAAAAAAACGGTTGATGCGGAATCGGTTCGTTCATAAACCCTTACCCAAACGTCATAATCAGAATCATTTTGAATAACCTGATTGTATTTCACACTAGGATCTTTGCAAGAGACCAAAATTAAAAGGAGTGCTATAACGGGTAGAATGCTCTTCATGCGTCAAAGGTATGAAATTCAAAGCTTAGAAACCAAAGATTCCTGAAACCCACGCTCCCAGAGGCCAAATAGACACATATCTATGCGTATTTTGGGTGGCGGATTGATGGTTTTTTGTGAAGTTCAAATGTTTCGCCGCTGCTGATTCAAATGTATTTTCCTTAAACAGCTATTTTCGTTTTGAACCCTTTGAACTTCTCAAAAGCGGATCGTTACACCGATCATTGCCTGGAAGCCCTGAGTTGGATAATTGTACCATCTTTTATAGCGCTGAGCAGCCACGTTATTCAAATTAACGAATCCGGAGACCCGTTTGTTATAACGGTATTCCAAGCCAATATTAGCATCAGCCAGGAAGCCCAGTTTCAAACCGTATTGCATATTTTCTTCCAGCACATCGTCGCCCGGACCAAAGACTTTAGCTCTTCTTCCGCCTTCCAGGTTAGCATCAATGGTTAAAATGAATTTGTCGTACAGGTTGTAAGTCCCTCTTAAAATCAATTGAAATTGAGGAAGGTTCCAGGCGAAGATGTTGTTCTTAGCATTGTAAGAATAATACCTTCCGATTACATCGATTTTTACTTTTTCCTTCAACTGGTAATAGATCGATCCTTCCAGTTTCGTAATGTTCATGGTATCGTAAATCACGTTGAAACGGTTGCGGCCGGAATAAACGGTATCCGTTACAAAAAGTGCTTTCCCTTTCACATGCGAAAAACTCGCAAAGGCATTGAACCCGATTCGTTTCGACAAGGTTCCTTTGATCCCGATATATCCGTCGGCTGCTTTGTGTTCATTTTGCAAAGAAACATTAGACAAAGCAAATTCATTCTCATCTGTGATGCGTTTGAATGTTTGCTGGGTCAAACCTCCGGTAACCCCAGCGTAAGGAATCAGGATATCATTGAACAGGGAGTATTTTACTTCGGCAATCGGATAAAGGTATACTTTGTCTTTTGCTCCGAAACTGGCTGTCAGGTCCACTCCGATTTTAGCTTTCAGCTTCAAATTCTTGGAATAAGTGCTGATGCTGGGTTTCAGACTGATGATCGTGTTTTTGTTTTCCAGACCGAAATTCGAAAATCCGGGCATGGTATCATTGATAACGCCGTATTTATAAGAGTTATGAAGAATGTCTAAATCAGCAGCAAAAATTTCTGTTCCCCATTTGTATTCCGCTCCTGTACGGATTGCAAAGAAATTCTCGCGTGCATTCCAGTCTTTCAGGGAATCGGCTTTCGGTTTTTTATCGTTGAAATGACGGTATTCTACTCCAAGTTTCCAGTTCAGGCCTAAACTATCGTTTGCATGTGAGTGAAAACCTCCTCTTAACCCAAAAGTGTTGAAACGCTGAGCAATGCTGTCTTTGTCCGCATCTTCATTCGGGAAACCATAAAAATGAAGACCCTGATTGCGGTAGTAGGATTCTGCGTCCCAGCTGTATTTCTTTTCATTAACGCCGACAAATCCGCGCACATTGGTGCGGTCGAAGTTAGCCGGAGCCACATTTCTCATTTTCCCGAAAGAACTCAAATGCTGAATGCTTCCTCCGTAATTCATTTTGCGGCTGCGGCCGTTGTTGTAATAAACTTCTGCAAGCGGCATGAGTAAGGAGCCAATCCCGATGCGGGCATAACCGTTGTATAATTGCGGTAACTTTTGCTGCAGGTTTACTTTTGCCGGTTCGATTTTAGGGATCTCAAAAGTAGGTTCGTAGTTGATGGAAAGTAAAGGGTAAGAAGTGGTTGGGATCGGGAAAACCGTGTCCAGGATCTTTGGCTGAGCATTCAGACGACTGGCAGTTTCTACCCTTCTTTCACCGGTTGCGTAAATGATCACATCACTTATGTCCTGTCCGAAAACCTGCGAAAATGATCCGATCAATACTGCACTTAAAAGTGTTACTATGTGTGTATGTCTATTCATTACTCCCCTGTTTTTTCATCCACTTCAATTACCGTCGGTTCGCTTGGATTGGTTAAAGTTTTTGGTTGTGTTTTCAACTGCATGATCTCATTGTACAATTCACCCGCTTCCTGCTGAATTCCGTCATCTTTTACCAAATAATGATCGATAACAGACTTGATGGTATTTTCTGCCTGGAACAGGTCTTTCTTCTGAAGCAATACTTTCGTTTGCAGAATCAATCCTTTTGCGATCCAGAAATCGTAACCCGGTTTCATTTTCAGCAGTTCACGGATCACCGTTTCTGTTTTGGTATAATCTGCCTGTTCAAATGCATTTAAAGCAAGCGTGTATTTTGACTCTGCTGCCCAAACGGTTGTTGCATTTTTGATGACGTAATCCAAAGACAGCTGAGCTTCGGCATAGCGCTTTTCTTTGGAAAGCGAAATCCCTTTAATGTATTCGGCTTCGAGTTTCAATTGGGTAGTTTGCTGAACGCCCAACACCTTTTGAGCATATTCAACTGCATTTGCGTAATTCTCCAATAAGAAATGACAGCGCATCAGCCCGATTCGGGCATTGTTCAAATATTCCGGATTGGAGCTGGTTTCTTCCGTACGTTTGTAATAAGGAAGAGCTGCTTCTTTCTGGTTCCCGTTGAACAGGAATTTGGCAGTTCGGACCGAAGCTAATTCCGTGTAATCGTCATTCGGGCCGGCAAGCGTGATCTTGTAAATGGCGATAGCGTCCGATTCTCTTTTCAGACGGTACAAGGCATCTGCTTTTTGATTCATAGCATCGCGGTAGAACTTCCCGTTAGGATATTTGTTCAGGTACTTGTCGAACTCGGTAATGGCAGCATTCCATTCTGATTTTTCATACTGATCAAATCCAAGTCGGTAGTATTCGTCTTCCACTTGTGTTGCAACAGAATCGGCACAGCTGTATTTTCCAGCCATGGCTTCTATTTTATTCAACAACCGTTGTGCACGGTATACCGCAACCAATGAACTGACCTCGCGCTCACAAATGGTATCATTGACGGTGAATTCGTTGAGGACCTTCGTATAAAAAGTTTCTGCCTGGTTGAAATTAGCGCGTTTGAAAGCAATATCCCCCAAATAATGGTAAGCATCCTTTACGTTGGTACTTGCCGGATAATCGGAAATGATCTGCTTATAGTAACGTTCTGCTTTATCGAGATTTTCATCTTCGAAATGAGCACGTGCTACATCCATGATAGCGCGCTGCATATACCTGGATTTCGGATAATTGTTGATGAGGTCCGTTAAACTTTGAATGCGGTCATTCTGCTTGTCCATAAAATTATAGACCCGGGCCATGTAATAAAGTGCCTGATCATCATAACCCTGCTTCAAATTATAAGCAGCTTTGTAATTGTCAATTGCTGATTTGTTGGTTTCCGCATCGGCATTTTTAATCCGGTAATATTCATCTGCCAAACGCATATATGCATCTGCCTTTTTGTGATTATCCGTCAGGTTTGGCTGTTTCAAATAATCTCTGAAAGTTGTTTCCGTTTGCTTATATTCTCCAAGTGCCAGGTAAGCATAGCCTTTATTGTAAACCGCATCGTTTCGCAAACCGCTCATTTGAGAACCGGACATTGCCATGAACTGGTTGTATTTCTTAATCGCCTCCGAATACTTCTTCAAATAGAATTCCGCATCTGCACTCCAGTACATCGCTTTGGCACTAACCTCCGGACTTATTGGGTATTTGTCTACTAATTCAAAGGCTGTTATTGCATTTTGGTATTCCGATTTCTGAAATAATTCAACGCCTCTGTTGAAAGCGATCAATTGGTAGGCAGATTTCAGTTTAATATCCTTATTGGTCAGCTGGTCCAGGGATTCCAATGCTTTTTGGTAATTCTTGGTAGAAGTGTAGACATTGACCAGGTACTGGTAAATAACCGGCTTGCGTTTGGAATCCGGGTATTTCTCCAGGTACAGCTTGAACGCTTCAACCGCCTCGTCATAGGCATTCATATCCAATTTGTATGAAAGAAGGGCATAATTGTACAAGGCATCTTCCTGGATCATTTTGTCCATATCCAGCTGGCTTGCCGCTTCGAAGGCCGTTCGTGCATAAACCAATTCACCCAGGTTCGTGTAACATTCTCCGGCGTGGTAAAGGGCAATTTGTCCCAAAACATCCTTTTCACGGGCTACACGGTCAAAGTATTTAACCGCCTTAGTGCAATTCGATGTGCGCGAATAGGCCAGTGCAAGAGCATAATCATCGTCTCGCGTGGTATTCGATTTGGAATTGTATAGTTCCAGGTAGGGAAGTGCTTCATCGTATTTCTCCAAATGAAAATAACTGTCTCCGATAATGTGGCTGATCTCAACCTGTTCTGCGGGTTTCAGGCTATCAACCTTACTCGGAGCGAAGTCAACTACTTCCTGGTACTTGTGCTGGATATAATAAATCTGTGTAATGTAGTATGGAACCACCCGGTTGAACCGATTATCGGTGAGGAGTTTTTCAAACCCTTCCAATGCGGTTTGGTAAGAACTGTCCAGGTAGCAAATGTGCGAGTAGTAATACAAACTGGGCGCGCCATATTGACTGGTGGAATCTTTTACTTCGAAAAATGCCAGCTTGGATTCGGGATAATTCTTTTCGTCAAAATAGGCATAACCTAATTTGAAGTAGTATTCCTCCTGATTCTCTTTATCGACGGTAGACCTGTTGAGTTGTTTGAAGTATTGAATGGACCGTTTGTAATCTTTCTTTTGGTAGTAATAACGGCCGATTTGAAAGAGTATATTTCCCCGGTAAATGCTTTCCGGATATTCCCGGTTAAAAGTTTCCAGCAGGTCAATTGCGTCATTATTGAAGAGTTCCAAAGCGGAAAGTCCTTCGTAATACAGGGCTTTCACATAGTATGAATCGTTTTTGGATCCCTTGTAATCAGTGATGAAAAGACGGAATTCCTTACGTGCTGCACTGTACTGTTCTTTCTCATACAAATCTTCTGCTTTGTAGAACCCACTAAGCGGAGAATGGTACTTCTCACTTGCCTGGGACCATGCCGAAGAACTTGCAACCAATAGAAAGAGGAAAAGAATAAAACGCATTACAACTATTTTAAGATCCTAAAATTAAGTAGTCCCAAGGGAGAAAGGGCGCGCGCGTTCAAAAGTTTTAAACGTATAACTGTTGAGAGATAATCTCGTTACACTTGAATTTCATGAATCGGAATCCTGAAATTTACATTCAAGAGTGTTCAAAGAGTTCAAAGGTTGAAAAAGTTCAAATTTCATTTTAAACCCATTGAACATTTTGAACCTGCTTTGAACATTAAATAAACTCAAAAGAGGTGGAGAAAGTTATTCGCATTCAAAACGGACGAATTGATCAGCTTGGTCAAACGGTTCTTGATAACATCAATTTCGAGGTGGAATCGGATGAACTGGTTTTTTTAATCGGAAAAACAGGTTCGGGGAAAAGCAGTTTATTGAAAGTGCTTTACGGAGAACTGGAACTAAGCGAAGGTTCGGGTTCCATGGTAGAATATGATTTGAAGCGTCTTACCAAGAGACAGATTCCAAATCTTCGCCGAAAATTGGGGGTCGTTTTCCAGGATTTCCAGTTGCTTTCCGATCGGTCGATCAATGACAACCTGCGTTTTGTGATGAAAGCTACCGGCTGGAAAGACAAACGCGAAATGGATAATCGGATTCGTACGGTTTTGTCCATGGTTGGACTGGAAGGAAAAGAGCATGTTCAGCCGCATCGCCTTTCGGGAGGAGAACAGCAGCGTGTTGCTATTGCGCGTGCGCTGATCAATCACCCGAAAGTGATCATTGCAGATGAGCCCACAGGGAACCTGGATCCGGAAACTTCCACCGAGATCATGCATTTGATTGTTGCTGTTGCAAAAGAAGAAAAAGCAGCTGTGATCATGGCAACGCATGATATGTCATTGATCGAAAAATTCCCGGGTAAAGTCTATAAAGTGGAGAACAGAGAATTGAGATCATTGGATATGATGAACCGTTTTGATCCGTTCCAGCCGCTGTTTGATTGATTGTATCTGTGTTCCCCCTCCAAAGGGGGAGTGTTTTTGTTTAAATCAGATTAAAAAATATTGAATATCAGTGTTTTATGATTTGAAATCAGAATTGGGGTGCTAAAAAGGGTACAATTGTACTCCTAACGTTTCTAGAGGATTCTAAATAATCCTTTAAACTCCCTCGGATAACCTAATTGAAAGATTCTACTTTGATGAATAATATTACAGAGCTTTAGACTAACGAAGCTTTACTCGCAATGTTAAGAGTGATTTTATTTACGAAAAAAAGCGCACCTAAAGTGCGCTTCATTTTTTTATTTGGAGTGGATCAGAAAACCATGCAAACTATTTTTTTACTACTTCTGATAATTCGATCATGTTTCCCCATGGGTCTTGAAAGAATGCTAATTTGCGACCGATTGCTTCTAAATAGAATGTTTCGCCTACAATAGTAACTCCTCTTTTTTTCAATTCTGCAACAATTTCATCCACGTTTGCTACGTCCATACAGATATGGTGAAACCCGGCTTCTTCGAGGCTTTTTCCAAGGTCGTTGTAGATTACGGGCTCATTTAGTTTTCCACCCCCAAGAATTTCAATCCAAAAATCATTCGTATTGGCAGGAGCTAAATACGCCAGTTTTTCATCGGCATAAGGCCATTCGTGGATCACACGGAAATCGAGTTTTTCGGTATACCATTTAATTGCAGCATCGTAATCCGGAACACGAATACCTACATGGTTACCAACCAATTCAGACAATGGACTTTTTGGATTTAAAGCTGGCATATTGAAGCCAGTTTCATGGTCGTGTGTTTGCGCATTTACTGTAAGTGCTGTAAATAAGCTGAATGCGATCAATGTGTTTTTAATAACTTTTTTCATGATTTCTAAATTTTAATAATGAATAATTTAATACCACAAAGTTCATTGCAAACACCTCCTTTTCTTATAGTCATTGCACAGGGATCTTTATGAAAATCAAAGATTTCATGAATCATTGTTATTAAACCCTATTCATAAGGGTTTATGCATACAATAAATGGACAGATTCCAAAAAACGGTGTGCTTATACTATATACTAAAGTAGGATTGGTCTACCAGCTTCCTCCGTCTTTCATTATTCACATACACTACTATATATATCCGATTCTAACAGATTTTTTACTTTTTCCCGGGCATCTTTGATTTTCATAATAAAGCCTGTGTTATCCGTATAATGCCCCTCTCGCAAATGCCGCAACTTTGCTTCATAGAAAATCACAAAAAATAAATAAACATGGAAACAACAAACAAACAAGCTTCTGCATCACTTGAAAAAGCGATCAATAAAGCAAACGAAATTGGAGTGAATGCCAATATCACCATTCTTGACACTACAGGATATTTAAAAGCATTTGTCAGAATGGATGAAGCATACCTCGGATCTATCGACATCTCAATGGGCAAGGCAAAAACGGCAATGCTCTTTAGAATGAACTCTGAATCAGTTGGTGAATTCCTAAACCCGGAAAACAAAACCTACGGAATGGTTAACACCAATGGCGGACTGGTAGGATTCAAAGGCGGTGTTCCTGTAAAAGAAGGAAATCAAATTGTAGCCTACATCGGTGTTTCAGGAGGAAGCCCCGAGCAGGATTTTGAAATCGCAACCGCAGGAAGCCAATTATAAGAAGTAATCAATAAAAGAAACTTCAGCGGCAAACGAAAAATAACAGCGGTCGCTGATGCATAATAACTAATAAGTAAACAATTTAAAATCAAATATCATGAAAACAACAAAAACAATTTTGATCACCGGAGCAGGTTCCGGATTTGGAGAAGGAACAGCAATCGGACTTGCTAAATTGGGACACAAAATCATCGCAGGTGTTCAAATTGCTCCGCAAGTAACTGCAATGAGACAAAAAGTAGAAGAACTTGGTTTGCAGGACAACATTCAGGTTATGAAACTGGATATTCTCGACAAATACGATGTGAAAAATGCTTTAAAACTGGACATCGATGTGTTCTTCAGTAACGCAGGTATCGGTGAAAGTGGTCCGGTATTCGAAATCCCAATGGATCTGGTTCGTGGAAATTACGAGACTAATGTATTCGCTCCGCTTGAACTGGCTCAGGGATTCAGTACCAAATGGATTACTGAAGGGAAAAAAGGGAAAATCGTATTCACTTCATCCATGGGAGGTTTGTTCACACCATCCGGTTACGGGATATATGTTTCAACCAAACATGCTTTGGAAGCAGTTGCAGAAGCTTTGGCAGATGAATTAAAAGTTTACGGGATCAAAGTTCAGACAATTAATCCGGGAGCATACCTTACAGGTTACAATGAAACTATGGCTGAAAATGCATTCCGTTGGTTGGATGACGATAAAAACTTCACAAAACGTGCGGATATGAAAGCCAATTTCGATTCACTGTTGGGGACACCTGAAGGAAGATTGGATCCAAAAGAAATGATCGATGCTATGATCGAAATCGTTCCTTCTGACACCGGTAAATTCAGAAATGTGGTTCCTCAATTTGTGGAAGACATGCTGAAAGAACACCAATTGAAAGCTTGGGAAAACCAAATCTAATCAATCAGTAATCAATTTTCTAAACGGACGGCTCATTGGTCGTCCGTTTGAATTTAATCCAAAAAGTTTAACTTTATAAAGCTAATCGATATGCAAATGATCAGAGAAACATTGGATAGTAAGGAAATTAATACATTGAGGGATTTACCGGATATGATTCCGGTTTTTCGTGAGTTTTTTGAAGACTGGACCATTCGGGTATTCAATCGGGAGCAGCACGAATGCAGGAATTACCTTTCTCCCAATCGACGCGAATTCTACAAAGCATTATTGATCACCAAAGGAACTGGTGTCTTTACCATGGGGCTGAATACCTATTACATTGAAGAACCAACTCTTTTATTCATTCATCCGAACGACATTATTTCGTGGAAGAATCTTTCCGAAGAATCCGGTGGTTTTTACGTGTTGTTCAAAAAGTCTTTTGTTAGTAAGCATTTGCAGCTAAAAGCTATTATTGACAAATTTGCCTTGTTCTCCGACAAAAGTAAAAGTGTGATTCGTTTGACGGAAAATGAAGTCCCGCGAATCAGCCAATACTTTGAAAAGATGCAGGAAGAAGAACTGGATCCTGCCAACGGAGACTTTAAAGAAGATTCCATGCAAGCCTTTCTTCAGCTATTAATGGTTGAAAGTATGAAAGTGGCGCGTTTTCCAAAACCGGATGAAGTAACCGAAGATTATTCCAATATCCACAACTTCTTTAACTTGCTTGAAAAGGAAACTTCCGGAATTAACTACACCACGCCTATACGTATCAAAACTGCCAAAGAATTTGCAAACGACCTTCAAATGCATCCGAACTATTTAAATGCAGTTCTTAAAAAACATACCGGGCAAAATGCAAGTACACATATCCGCAACCGTATCCTGGATGAGGCAAAAGCATTGTTGGTACAAACCGATTGGAGCCTTCAGGATATCAGTTACAGTATTGGCTTCGCAGAGCAACCCAATTTCAGCCAATTTTTTAAGAAAAATACCGGTTTTACTCCTGCTGAATTCAGAAGAAGTTTTTAAGCAGTTTATTTACATAAAGTCAAAAGTCTCCTTGGTTTAATCGAGGGGACTTTTTTGTTTTTGTATGTCTCCATTCCAATCTTTGATATTCATAATTCCCGCTTTGTATTTGCTATGAAGGACGGTGTGCTTTATCCGGAACTTTGTTTCAATAAACAAAAATAATCAACATGAAAAAATCAGTATTAATTATCGGAGCGGGTTTTGGGCTGAGTCTAGGAGTTGCGGAAAAATTTTCCGCCGAAGGATTCTCCATTAACCTGATCAGCCGTAATCGGGAAAACCTCGAACGGGTGAAACAACACCTGAATGCCAAAGGAATTCAGGTAGATTACGCCATTGCAGATGCAGGGAACACCGAAGAGCTTGGTAGAGCTATCCGGGAACTATCCGAATGGAATTCAGGATTCGACGCAGTACTTTACAATGCTGCTGTTCTAAAGGAAGAGGATATTTTGGAAGAAACATCAGAAACCCTGACGAAAGAATTTACCATCAACGTTGCCAATGCGCTTCATGCCTTGCAATCAACTTATGAAAGATTGAAACAAAAACAAGGCGCTTTTCTTTTAACAGGCGGAGGTTTGGGAATTAATCCAAGTCATGCTTATGGATCCCTATCTCTTGGAAAAGCAGGACTTCGAAACCTGGCATACCAGCTCAACGAAAGACTGAAAGAAGATGGAATTTACGTCGGATTACTAACCGTTGCGGGATTTATCAATCCAGACAGTGAAACACACTCTCCAAAGGTCCTTGCCGACCTATTCTGGAAAATGTACACCGAAAGAACAGCCGTTGAATACAAACAATAACGTAAAAAAAACAATCATGGAAAATAGAAGAACATGGCTCATTACCGGAGCCTCACAGGGAATTGGTTTAGCAACCGTTAAATACCTTTTGTCAAAAGATCAAACAGTCATTGCGACCACTAGGGACGCAAAGCGATTTGATGAATCACTTAAAAACCATCCTCAGCTGGAAGTCATAGACCTCGATCTCACAAACGAAGAAGCAGTTCGTAATGCTGTAGCCTACGTTGCCGGGAAATACGGACAAATCGATCTGTTGATCAATAATGCAGGATTCGGATTCGCCGGAGCCATTGAAGAAGCCAGCGAATCTGAAATAAAGAAAGTACTTGCAATTAATGTAGAAGCAGCTCTTAGAATGACGCGTTACGTTCTGCCATTCATGCGCCAGGCAAGAAAAGGACATATCATCAATTTCTCTTCCGTAGCCGGATTGGCGAGTACACCGGGTTTTGGAATTTACAACGCTTCAAAATATGCTGTTGAAGGTTTTTCGGAAGCATTGCATTACGAAGTGAAGGATTTGGGAATAAAAGTAACCATCATTGAACCGGGAGCATTTCGAACCAATTTTTTAGATAACTCGCTGGCGGTAGCTCAAAATACCATTACAGACTACGATGCTACTGCGGGCAACTTTAAGAACATGCTTCACGCAAACAATGGGAAACAGATTGGGAATCCTGAAAAGGCAGCCGAATTCATTTTCGAAATCTCCGAAATGGAAAATCCACCTTTGCGATTAATGCTAGGCGAAGACGCTTACAGCCGTGTTGTTGCAAAATTGCAAGATATGAAGGCCGAAATTGAGCGCATGAAGTACCTGACACTTGCGGCAGGCTTTTCAAACAACTAAACCCTTGAAATTATGAAAACGTTTAAACTAGCAGCATTTACCTTCTTTAGTTTGTTTGGGATGAATGCTTTCGGTCAAATCGAAGAAGCAAACAAACAACTCATTCGAGAAGGCTTTGACCGTTGGACAGCTGGAACAGGAAGCTTTTTCGACTTGCTTGCCGAAGAAGTCCGCTGGACCATTTCAGGAAGCTCGTCTTTGTCTAAAACCTACACCTCCAAACAGCAGTTGCTTGATGAGGTAATTGTTCCATTGAATGAATTACTTTCTCAAAAAATCGTTCCAACGGTGCGTGAGCTCTATGCTGAAGGCAATATGGTCATTGCCATCTGGGACGGAAAAGCAACCGCTTTTAATGGAGATCCTTACAACGTAAGTTATGCATGGTTCATGCAGCTGGAAAAAGGAAAGATCGTGAAAGTGACGGCTTTTCTGGATACCAAGGACTTTGACTTGATATTTGAGAAAGGAGAAAAGCGGTGAGGTCATTTTGGCTACAATCCAACTCATTTTGGCAACATGCGCCCTGCTGTTAAGATTGATCTTTGCATCACAAATCAAAAACACATTCAAATGCAGAAAACAATTTTAATCACGGGTGCATCTGCCGGACTGGGAAAGGCAACAGCCAAATTATTTCAGTCGAAAGGCTGGAACGTGATCGCAACGATGCGCAACCCTGAAAAAGAAACAGAACTTTCGACCCTGGAAAACGTAACCTTGATTGCTCTGGATGTTACAAATCCGGAACAACTGAATGAAGTAGTGGAAAGTATTACTTCGAAACAGACCATCGATGTCGTTTTCAACAATGCCGGTTATGGTTTAGCCGGACCTTTGGAGCATACTTCTGATGCCCAGATCGTACAACAAATCGAAACCAATTTGACAGGAGTAATCCGGGTGACGAAAGCATTTATTCCTTATTTCAAACAAAAGGGAAGCGGGTTGTTCATCACAACAACTTCTCTTTTTGGTTATTCTTCTTGCCCGATGTCGAGCGTATATAATGCCACCAAATGGGCTTTGGAAGGTTTCAGCGAAAGCATTTCTTATGACTTGGCGTTGTTCAATATCGGCATCAAAACAGTTGCTCCGGGAGGAATCAAAAGCAATTTTGTGAATGCGGCACAATTTGTTGTAAAAGATGAATATGCGGCCTTGAATGAATCGATGGGTGAATTGATCAAAAGCGAAGCATTATTCCGGTTTAACGAAGTAGACGAAATAGCTGAAGTTGTTTTTGAAGCAGTAACGGATGGTAAAGATCAGCTGCGTTATTTAGCCGGGATTGATGCAGTAAGAACTGCACAGCAACGTTTGGATATTGGAAATGAAAACTTCCGAAAAGAACTTCGAAAATCGTTGAATTTGAAATCACCTTTTGAATCAACATTACAACCCAAAACTAATTAGAACAAGATGAACATTGAACTATTTGTAACGGAATGGCTCGCGGCTGCCAATGCATTTGATACAAACCGATTTTTAGATTTGTGGCACACCGACGCGATACTAGATGATGCTTCAGTGGGTGAAGTTTTTAAAGGACATGCCGGAATCAGACGGTATTTCGAAGATTACTTTATCGGTTATAAAACACAAACGGAATTGATCAAACTGGAAATAAACAGTCCTTCAGAAGCCCACCTGGAAGTAGAATTTACAGGTGAATTTCCGGGGGGAAGAATCCGTGGAACACTTGACTTTGTTTTGAAAGAAGATAAAATTCGTTCAGGTAAAGCAGATCTGATTTAGAAGAAATAAACAGCATCAATCAAAAAAAGGGAAGTAAACACTTCCCTTTTTTATTTGAATCATTTTTATTTGATTTTTGCCCACATCGGGTTTTGTTGCAGCACTTCCCGGTAAATCGGACACTCTTCACTATGCGCTCCTTTGAGATAGCCGATGCTCATTAGAAATTCATTGACGATTTCTCCGCCCGTAAAACGAAAGGTCTTTTTAAACAATTTCACCCATTCTTCTTTTGTCAAAGGATGATGGTGTTCTAACCATTTCTCAAACGAACCATACTCTTTCTGAAGACCAAGAATGGTTTTGGCATTTTCAATGGCAGCATTCACCTTCAATTTGTTTCGGATGATTCCAGCATCAGACAAGAGTCTTTCCCTATCGGCCTCTGTGTAAAACGCAATTTTTTGAATATTGAAATTGTCGTACGCCTTTCTGAATGTAACTTCTTTCTTCAGGATGGTTTCCCAACTTAAACCTGCCTGATTGATTTCCAGAATCAGTCGGCCAAACAATTCATTGTCGTTGTGAATAGGAAAACCGTAATGCTTGTCGTGATAGTTTTTATGAATCTCCTTTTTGTCACCCGACATATTGGAGATATAGCTGCAATAACTCATGATTAATTGAATGAATGTCTAAATTGGATAGGCGTTAAACTGGTTCTTCGTTTGAATAATTTATTGAAAGATTGAGACTGTTTAAAGCCCAGTTTGTAAGCAATTTCACTTACAGACAGGTTGCTAACAGTTAAATATTCTTTCGCTTTTTCGATCAATTTTGAGTGAATGTGCTGCTGTGCGTTCTGACCGGTTGTGGAACGAAGCATATCGCTCAGATACCTGGGAGTCACATGAAGTTTGGAGGCCAGGTATTCTACTGTCGGTACTCCTTCATCCGTTAACTGTTCGTTCTCAAAATAATCCTCCAATAGTTTTTCGAGTTGGGTCAGTAACTCAGTACTCACCGGTTTTCTCGTAATGAATTGTCTTTTGTAAAAACGGTTGCAGTAATTGAGCAAAACTTCAATATGAGAAACAAGCACGTCCTGGGTTGTTTCATCAATAGCTCCATTCAATTCATCTCTGATACTGTCGAAGACACGAAAGATGATCTGTTTTTCTTTATCGGATAAAAACAGGGCTTCGTTAGCGGAATATGAGAAGAAGCCTAAATTTTTGATCTTGGTAGCGAGTGGATAATTTCGAATGAGATCCGGGTGGAACAATAAGGTATGGCCCGACAGATCTTTGTCTGCTTCTCCTCTGGCAAGTACCTGGTTCGGAGATACGAACGCCATCTTCCCTTCGTCAAAATCATAGCTGTTTTGTCCGTATCCGATTTTACCGGTCAGATTCAACTTGTAGGAAATCTTGTAGAAGTTGAGCAAAAAAGCCGTCGGTTGATCCTCAAAAGGTGTCTTCATATCGGCATAATTCACCAAACTCACCAAAGGATGCAGCGGCCTAGGCAATCCCAGGGTTCTATTCAATTCCGAAAGAGAATCAAACTTCTCGATGTTGGTTTCCTTTTTCACTCCTTCAAATTTAGTTCATAATCATTCAAATAAAAGCCTGATCCCTTCAATAAAACGGATACAAACATCGGAAGAAAAAACAGTTGCATTGTAGCTGTTTTGAGTGATGTTGTAGCCAAAATGACGATTCTCTTCTCATGCTACTTTCATTTTTGGAATTTGAAGTGAAATTTGGTTGAATTTTTAATAAAAACCTAACTGCCCACTCACAACTGGGCAGTTAGGTTTTTTTGAGTTATTACCTGGGTTTTAGGGAATTTAAAGGAAATTACAGAATTTAGCTATACTTCTCCAAAGAGGGAAACCTAAGATCCTCTTTGTTAGAATTTTATTTCAGAACCCTATTTCTTCCAATGCAAGCTTCAGCCTTTCAACCCCAAACTCTTCCTGCAATTCTTCCAATCGATTGGTGGGATAATGATGTGAGTTGAATACATTACTCAGCTTGTCGGCCAAAGGTAAAATCGGATCCCAGATCTCACAGTGTTTCTCTAGTCCGGGTGTTCCGGTCATTTCTTTCGTTGCAATACAAGGTTTTCCGGTGAGCAAGGCTCGGATAACTTTGAGCTTGATTCCCGACGACTTGAACCCGATCAATAAATGCAACGAGCAGCTTCGCATCAAATCGTTTAATTCGATATCGTTCGGATTTTCAATGCATTGCCAGCCTTGAGCCTGAATTTTTTTAATTAGCACGGGACCTGGATTTTTGCCCGCAACAACTAGTGGAAGTTCAAATTGCTTCCGTTTATTTTCCAGGATCAGTTTATCAATCGCCTCCCGGTTTTCCGGGACCGATAAATTACCATGATACAATGCAAAAGGAGCAGCTTCTTTGGGAGCTAAGATCAAATCCGGATTTATTGTAACGGGAAGATAAACCGCCTGAAAACCTAGGTTTTGATAGTACTCCCGGTCACTTTCCGAAATGCACAAAACCGGAACTTTCTTCAGCTGATTTTCGTGTTTTCGGAGTTTTCGCGATTCCAGACTAAAGAATAGCCGCTCGGAAGTGGTTTTTGCATCTTTTGCCAGATCCCGGTAGTACTGCCACTCGATGTTGTGCATACGTACAGCCACTTTTCGATTATTTTTGACTAGTTCCTTGATCCAAAAAGTCGCATGCTGCCCTTCCAGCAGAACAGGAAAATTATCTGCAAGCAAGCGGTTTAGCAACTCTTCCGAATTCCGGCTTTTTACGATGTAGGGAAGGTTTGAAAGAATAGATTTCACGCCGTTTTTGCGATCGTAATAGTAAATTTCGTCTGCAATCTCGGAAAAGTCATGGCCTCGTCCTCGTCCATATTCGTAGCAATGAAGAATGACCGAATAACCCAATTGTTTTAACCCTTTCGCTCTTAGGTGAACATCCAGCACTCCGCCGTAATCCGGAGGAAACGGGACGTCAAAGGAAACGATATGAATTTTATTATGCATGCACTTTCGGATAGAACTCATTTAATTGCTGTACTTCAACTTCCCAATTTTCTTTACCTGCGGCAATTTTACAATTGTTTTTCCAAAGTTCCCTCAATTTCGGGTTGTTCAAAATAGTTTGGATCTGATGAGCGAGGTGCTCCGGGTCAAAATTTGTTACAACTTCTCCCAGGTTATACCCTTTTACGAGTTTGGAAACTTCCACCAGGTCGGAGCAAATAATTGGCGTTGAAGTATGGATGTAATCGAAAATCTTATTGGGAAGTGAAAACAAATAATTGGGATTGGTAGGTTGGTCGAAACTCAACCCCAGGTCTGCCTGCTGCGTGAATTGAAGCAATTCCCGGTAAGGTCTTTTTCCAAAGAAAAGTACTCGTTCCTGCCAGTTTTCTTTCTCAACCAAACCCTTCATCTTCGGAATAATGTCACCGTCTCCAACAATAATCAACACCGCATTTTCCAAAAAAGGCATCATCCGGATTGCTTCTTCAACACCTCTGTCGACATTCAGTCCTGCGCCCTGCATGATCAAAACGTGTTTTCCTTCCGGGATTCCCAGTTCGTTTTTGGAGCGGATATGGGATGGATTCCAAAGGGGTGAAACATTGCGGACTACTTTGAGGGGAACGCCATATTTTTCCTGGTATTTTTGAGCAATAGAAAGATTAACGGTACTGACCAATTTGAGTTTGGGGAAAATAAAGCGCTCTATCCGTTCCCAAACAGCCCTTACTTTCGGACGGTTGATTAGTTCAGGAACTTCCGTAAAATACTCATGCGAATCATAAACCAACCTGGTCCTTTTCAGTTTCGAAACCAGGTAATTCGGAAGTAAAGTATCGAGGTCGTTTGCCACCAGGATGTTGGAAGAATGAAACAGCAGAAACCAAAATAAGCGAAAATTGAACCAGGCATAGAATAAGGCGCCGGTTTCAAAAAACATCCGGAACCGTTTGGTGCGGTAGCTTCTGTGTTCCATTTTTTGACTCGACCTGAGTGCGCGCCCTACCAGCAACACCTCATATCCCTGGTTTTCAATAAACGAACAAACCTTATGAACACGCTGATCGGTATTCAAATCATTGATGACACTAACAATAACCCTTGGTTTCTTCAAGCTATAGTTTTACAATTCGTGCAATTCGCTGAATGGTTCCGTCTGAAATTCGGATTTGGTAACTTCCTTTTGCCACTGAACTTAAATCGAAAACAGCGCTGTTTCCCGAGATATTGTGCTGAGTCAGGATCACTTTTCCGGTCATATCCATCCATTCGATTGAGAGATTTTCCGTCTCAACTCCTGAAAGGTCCACAGTTACTTCATCCAGTGCCGGATTCGGATAAATGGAGATTCCATCCAGGTGATTTTGTTCCAAACCAAGGGAATTCGAAAGAACAATGTTGTAATCTTCCACTTCACCGTAATTGGTATTTCCACAAGGTTGTATCGGTCCTTCTCCCCCCTGGGCTGGATTAAACACTATTCGCGTGCGCATCTTAACGATTCCCGTTACTGCATTCGAAGGCACGGTAAAATTGAAAACCAGGGAAGATCCCGCCACGATGGATACAAAAGCAATGCGCTCATTGGCATCGTCAAAGTCAAAATCACTGTTGAAATCAATCCAGGCAGCAATTTCATCACCGATGTAAGCACTTCCCGGTTGTCCTCCGCTAATCTGTGGAATAATCGTAATGCTGTAAGTTTGACCTTTTATTAAGGCGGCACTTAAATTGTAATTCGTGTAATTATTACAACCGGTTTCATTGTTGATCGTTTCCAAAACTACTTTTTGAATGAACTCATCACAATAAACAGATGTTGCCGTACATGGAGATGTTGCCGTGGTGACGTAAATGTAATCCGTTTTCAATTCTGAATCAGAGCCGGATGCATTCGAAACGGTCAGTTCAACGGTATAAGTTCCGCCTGAAGTAAAAGTAAGCTGGGGATTCTGAGAATTTGCATTCGTGCCGCCTGTGTAAGTCCAGCCGGTTGCCGGAGTGATTATCCAAGACCAGGAAGTGGGAGTTCCGGTTGACTGATCCGTAAATTGAGAGGTTCCTCCGACACTTACGGTAGTTGGATTCGCAATAAACTGTGCAACAGGCGAAGTAGGAGTCACAGCGCATGGAGCAGCCAATCCTGCCAGGTTAGTTGCTCCTGTATTCACTGGATCTAACCAGGGTTTCAATTGTGCGTTTGCCGCCGTACCGTTTTGGTCCCAATCGGAATACAATTTTCCATACATGTCCGGCTGACTGGGTCCGGTATTACCACTTGCCGTGCAGGCAGAGCGGCCTCCGGAAAGCTGCCCTACAATTCTTCCTGCTGTATTGAAAATGGGCGAACCGGAAGACCCACCTTCGGTAACACCGTGACCATTTGCAGTGGTTGTCCAGATAACTCTCCAATGTGCATTCGCAGCACCGCTGTTGTAAGTCTCACTTGTTAAAGCCTCGGAATAGGTAGAAATTTTCTTTGCACTTCCGGCAGGATGGTGAATTCCTACTCCGTTTCCGGAAGATGAATTGGTTCTGTCCCAACCCGCATAATATACATCGTAGGAAGCGGGAGGCTGTGCATTCAATTCGACCAGATAAAAATCAGATCCCGCTACCTCATATTGTCCTGGGGGATTATTCAGCGTTCCGTTTCCGGAAGAAGCTTTTACAGTTCCGCCGGTCATTGTTTTGGTTCCTTTCGAAGGATCGTTGTAATTGGCTGTTCCTGTAGCACAAGTTGTTTTTTGGTATTTCCAGTACCAAACCCATGTTGCGATAGATTGTCCGGCTACACGTTCACCACAATGCCAGGCAGTGAGGATATAAGGTTTGCAGTTATTGGAAGTGTTATTGATGGTTGCTGCAGAACAAACGTAGGTTGAACTATTGATATTAAACGTATAATGAACCACCGATTTGATCTGATTTGCCCAGCTGTTTCCTTCGGAACAGGCCACATCGACTTCGCAGCTTGCAGCTTTTTCAGGGATCTCGTTCCCGGCAAATGCGTTTATATGTTCTTCCACTCCGCGATAGAAATAAACCACTTCACTGATACTGAAAGCAGGAGTTTCCTGAACCCATGCAGGTGCGCTGTACTCCAGGTACAATTTTTCTCCCTGAACCATTTCCATTGCCTGGAAATAATCCGTTGCAGAAGTATAAGCTCCCAAAACCTGCAAGCCGTTCTCGTTATAAGCAAATAATTTTCCGCCGGCAGGGATTTGAACGGCTTCTGAGAAATACAGCCCCAATGCCTGAGCATCTTTTCCACTGATAATCAATCTCCAAACTTTCGTTCCGTTTGGAAGCAAAGTCCACGTTCCCGAATTATTCATGGTGATAGAAACAGGAACATTCAAACCTACACGATAAGCTCCTTTTGAATCATTTGCAGCATCTTCATTCCTGGCTGCAGCGATATTTGGTTTGCTAACACTGTAAACAGTGGGGTCATATTGGAATGGAGCAATGCCGGTAGTAGTTACCTTTTGTAACCCTATCGGAAGTCCGCCCTCACTTACTTGTGCATTTAATGCTGTGTTAAACGACAGGAATATGCCGAGCATTAAAAGATATTTTAGCATTGTGCTTATATTTATGTGTAGTTTACTCAAAATTACACTCTTTTAACACAAGATACCAACTTGAAAACGCTTTTTTATAGAAGTTTGTCTTATGAATAAGGTTTTAGTGATCGAAGACGAGCAAAGTTTGCTTGAAATAATTCAGTTTAATCTGGAATTGGAAGGCTACTCTGTAACCACGATCAACAATGGCAGAGCGGCTTTAGCGATGAAAGACCGATTGGACAACTATGACCTGGTGATTTTAGACGTGATGCTACCGGAAGTCAGCGGATTGGATATTTGCAGAGCGTTCAGAGAAGCTTCTGATGTGCCGATTATTTTTATTTCTGCCAAAGGAAACACGATTGACCGCATTGCCGGGTTGAAATTAGGAGCAAACGATTATCTGCCAAAACCTTTTGACCTGGAAGAATTTATCCTGCGCTGCTCCATTCTGGTTCAGCCGAATAAAAAACAAGTGAATCTTCCTTCGGAAATAAAAATTGGAAATCACCGTGTACTGGCTGCTTCATTTGAAGTGGAAAATATGCTTTCAGGTGAAAAACAGGAATTAAGCAAACGTGAAATGGAGCTCATCCAGTTATTTTTTTCCCGGAAAGACGAGGTGGTTTCCCGCGATGAAATCCTCAACACCTTATGGACAAATGATCAGTTTCCTACAGGGCGCACCATTGATAATTACATCCTGAATTTTCGGAAATTATTTGAAGAAGATCCGAAGAACCCGCAATTTTTCCATTCGATCCGGGGTGTTGGATATAAATTTACCTTACCCGATTAATCCTATCTTTGCAGCATGGTTGTAGAACTTGACAGAGAAATAACAGAAGAAAAAAGATTGCGTTACGATAAAGCCTATTTGAGAATGGCTCAAACCTGGGCCGAATTGTCCCATTGTGAGCGCAAAAAAGTGGGAGCACTCATTGTGCGTAACGGAAGGATTATTTCTGACGGATATAACGGAACCCCGGCCGGATTTCCAAATTGCTGCGAAAATCAGCAGGGAGAAACCGAATGGTACGTACTGCACGCGGAAGCAAATGCCATTTTGAAAGTAGCGCGTTCTACAAATGATTGCAGCGACGCAACCTTATTTATTACTTTATCTCCTTGCAAAGACTGCAGTAAATTGGTGCTTCAGGCCGGGATCACAAGAGTTGTTTACATGACGGAATATAAAGATACCACAGGCGTTGATTTCTTACGGAGCGCAGGTGTTGAAGTTGTCCATATCTCAGACCCAAACTAAATGAATAGAAAATACGCCTTTGTTTATCCCGCCTTATTAATGGTCTTTTTGGTCATTGGTCTGTTGCTTGGCTCCCGATTAAATCAACCGGCTCCTCAGCAGGTTTCGGGATCTTACTCCAAAATGCAGGAAATTATCAACCTGCTGGACAGGGAATACGTGGATTCGATCGAAAGCAAGAAATTGTTTGAAAAGACCATTTCGGATATGCTCCATGAACTGGACCCGCATTCAAACTATATTCCTTCTGAAGACCTGCAGGCTGTGAACGAGCAAATTGACGGCAAGTTCGGGGGAATAGGAATTCGCTTTGCAATTATCCGCGACACCTTGTGTGTTACCAATGTGATTCCCGGTTCACCTTCTTTGAGAATGGGAGTTTTGGCTGGAGATAAGATCCTGATGATCGACGGAAAAAATATAGCCCGCAAAAAAATTAAAAACGAGGACGTACTGGGGAAACTGAAGGGCGAACCCAACACGAAAGTAAAAATTCAGCTTTACCGCAATAAAAAGAAGATTGAAAAAACCATTGTACGGGGAGTAATTCCTATTCCTTCCATCGTATGTTCTCAAATGCTTGATGGAAAAACCGGGTATATCCGTCTGGACAATTTTTCGCTTTCAAGTGCGGAAGAATTCCATTATGCCGCCGATAGGCTGAAAGGTAAAGGAATGAAGAAGTTAATTTTTGATCTCAGAGATAACGGGGGTGGAGTTTTGGACGGAGCGGTTAAGATTGCAGATGAATTTTTACCGGAAGGTCAAAAAATCGTCATGATCAAAGGAAAAAAATTCCTCAATACCACCCGCTATGCAAGGGCCGGCGGATTGCTGGAAAAAACACAGCTGGTGGTGCTAATCAATGAAAACTCCGCTTCAGCTTCTGAAATCGTGGCAGGTGCAATCCAGGACAATGATCGCGGAATGATCATCGGGCGAAGATCTTTTGGAAAAGGATTGGTGCAGCAGGATTTCTCGCTTTCGGATAAAAGTGACCTGAGATTAACAATTGCCCGGTATTATACTCCTTCGGGTCGTTGTATCCAGAAACCGTTCGGTGAAAGCTATGAGGATTATTACCACAGCAACGATAAAAGAAGGGACAACGGAGAATACTTTACTCCGGACTCTTCTGTTTTCAAGAACGCCAACAAGTTTAAAACACTTAACGGACGAATCGTCTACGATGGCGGCGGAATCATGCCGGATATTTTTGTGCCTTTAGACACCTCGAATTCCACGATTTACTATCTGACACTTCGCTATTCCGGAGCATTCCAGCAGGTAGCTTTTGATTTCGTAGCGAATAAACGAAATGCGTGGTCTTCTATTCAGGAATTCAATAAGGAATTCAATCCGTCAAAACCACTGATCCAAAAGTTGATCGCTGAAGGAGAGAAATTAAAGATTCCATACGATGTCGCTGATTTTGCGCGAAGTGAAGAGTTGATCAAACACGTGATGAAAGCAGAAATTGCCCGTCAGCTGTTTATTGAAGAAGGTTATTTTTTCATCGTTGCTTCTTACGATAAGGAGGTCCAAAAAGCACTGGTTCATTTGAACCGTTAATCGGAATTCGGATAAATAAATTAGTCCCTCAATTCATTCAATGAGTTGGGGGATGCTTTTTTATAGCTGTTCAATTGGTCAAAAAGTAGTATTTTCAAAGCATCAATCACACAACATGAAGTATCTCCAATTAGGTGCTGTAAAAAGAGAAAATCCGAATCTGCAATT
>CAMLDR010000044.1 GCA_946478775.1 uncultured Flavobacteriales bacterium | reverse complement strand
AATACCTGGCGGGTTGATGAACCTTTGATTCCCATTTTCTTTTCTTCCGGGTTCAAACTGATCCCTTCCGAATCTGCCTCAACCAGGAACGCCGAAAGGTTTTTATCGTCATCGATCTTTGCAAAGACCGTAAATAAGTTTGCAAATCCACCGTTGGTGATCCACATTTTTTGTCCGTTAAGCACGTAATGTTTTCCGTCTGCAGAAAGGACCGCTTTTGTTTTCCCTGAATTTGCATCCGATCCGGCACTTGGTTCTGTTAAACAATAGGCAGCTTTCCATTCACCGCTTGCCAGCCTTGGAATGTATTTCGATTTTTGTTCGGTATTTCCATAGTACAACAAAGGCAAAGTCCCGATTCCTGTATGTGCTCCATATGCCACAGAGAAGGAGTGACCTTTACCCAAATGCTCGGTGGCCAGAAGCGATGTTTTAAAATCAACACCCATTCCGCCCAAATCTTCGGGAACAGATAAACCAAGCATTCCCAATTCACCTGCTTTTTGAAGGAGCGAAGGCATTAATCCTTCTTCCATTTTATCAATACGTTCCAGCAGCGGAGTAATTTCCTGTTCAATAAAATCATCACAAGTTTGAGCAATCATGCGTTGCTCCTCCGACCATTCTTCCGGGGTAAATATTTCTTGATGGGTAACATCGCGGATGATGAATTCTCCGCCTTTGATAGCTTGTGACATAATTCTATATTGTTTTTAAATTCGTTTCTTGCGTCTAATATAATTAATAAACTATTACTATGCAAGCATAGCAATAGTTTATTTGGGAAAAGTTCAACTTATTCAAAAGTACAATGACATCCTAAGTTTAAACTTTTTTTTAGTTAAACGGTTGAAATCTGCTTAATTGATAAGTCTATTAATCTACAAGAATTTCTTGTAAAAACAGCAGTTTGCTCATTGTAATACAACGTACGATAAATTTACTAAAAACTTAGTAGTAGTTGTCACCCGGGTAAGAAAAAATCGACTACATTTGATCATTGTAAACTGCTATGGCACAACAAGATATTCTTTCTACTCTTCGAAAACTAATCTCAGGAATGGATGAGAGCCTGGTGATCTTTGATCAAACGGGAAAAATTCTCCACGCATCTTTTGACCTGGAAAAATTATTGGGGAAGGAGTCATTGGTTGGTACAAGAATCAATGATCACTTGACATACGAACATGATCGCATAGAACATTTCCTGCGGGATCTGAATACTTCGCGATATATGGACCTGCAGGTTGTTCTTAAGAGAAAAAGCGGTGTTTTTACAGCACGGATGAGGATGGCAGCGTGGAAAGTTAACGAGAGTGACTACCTGGTGCTTGGAAGTTTGGTGGATGCCACTCAAATTGAGCGCAAAAGAAGGGATTTGTTACGCAAGACCTTAACCATCGAATTGCTTTCCAAGTCAAAGAAAATACGCAGTGGAAAACTGTACGATGCGATTTATGAAATTCTTGAGATGTCTTCCAGGGCCGTTGGAACAACTCGTGTAAATGCCTGGCTTTTTGACGAACCGCATGAACATATTGAGTGTGTAGGAAATTACGATACCCGCGTGGGTAAAATGATTCCCCAGGAATCTCTGCCGGTTTTTGAAATGCCAACCTACTTTATGCTTTTTGAAACGGAGAAAATCATCCTGGCAGCCAACGCCCAAACTTCACCGTATACTTCGGAGTTGAATGATGCCTACCTGGTGCCTCATGGAATTGTTTCCGTTATGGATATTCCCTTGCGTTCCGAAGGGGAAATTATTGGCGTAATCTGTTTTGAACAAGTGAAACAAACACGCAATTGGTCTCTAAATGACCAGAAATTTGGTTTGATTGCGGCGCAAATGGTTTCACTGGCTGTGGAAACACACAAGCGAAAATTGGCCCAGCAAGAACTGGAATCCGCGTTGCGTCAGCAGAAACGCTTATTAAGTGAAACCAATCACCGGATTGTAAATAACCTGAAGATCACCACAAGCCTGTTGAATATCCAGGTAAGTAAAGCCAGGGATTCATACCATAAAAACCTGATGCTTGATTCAGTAAACCGAGTTCAAAGTATTTTAAGTCTGCACGAAATGCTGACTGAGAATTCGAAGAATTTACGGATTTCCTTGAATCAGTATGTGAATAAATTGGTCCAAAGTTTAAGGGAAAGTCTTTCTTTTCCGCAAAAACAATTGCAGTTATTGACCAGTATAGACAGTTGTGAAGTGAAAAGTTCCCTGGCGATGTCAATCGGAGTGATTATCAATGAAGCCGTTTTGAATTCCTACAAACATGCTTTCGGTGAAAATGAGATCGGTGTAATCCGGATTGATTTTCAAATGCTTGGTCCGAAAGGAGTATTGGAAATTTCTGATAATGGAAGAGGGATTAAAGAGAATCGTGAATTGTCGGGAAGCGGGGTGGAAATTATCCGCGGAATGGTAGAGCACCTGAATGGTAATCTGGATATCGACGGTACAAACGGAATGAAAATCTGTGTTTCCTTCTCCTTACGCTAATAACTTGAACATTTCAAAGTGTTGCAATACATCGAATAATTTGTAGGAAGGACCTATGAGCGTATAACCCAGTTTTTCGTAGAAAGGAAGTGCATAATCACGAGCGTGAAGGATCAGTTTTTGATATCCCCGGCTAAGCGCTTCTTTTTCCAAAGCTGTCATGATGCCGCGCCCATAACCCTGTCCCTGTAAATGAGCTTCAACAGCTACAAACCTTGCCTGGCAAGTTGTTTTGCCCACAGAATCCAGTCGTGCAACCGCAATGAGCACTTTATTTTCGTACAATGCGAAATGCATTCCGGTTTCATCGCCTTCGTTTCGTTCGGAACCTCTTTCTTTTCCTAAAGGTTCTCTTAAAATACGGTAGCGGAGATCGTAATAGGAATCCCACTCTTTTTCCGATTCCGGAATCTTAACTTCTATCATGATTTCAGTTGAAAAGCAATTTGTGAAACACGCTTTGTTTGGATTTGTTCGATCGTTTCGGTTCTCACTAGTTGTTGTGCAGAAGGATCTTCAAAAACTTCTTCCAGGTTCCGGATCAGTCCTGCCGGCACAAAATGCGTGTGCATAAACTCCAGGATGTCTCCGGAATTACGATTCGCAATGAGTTCCCGGATGATCTTCTGAAGTTCGCGCCTGTTTGCTACCCGATCTACATTTTCCGAAAAACGTTCATCGAAAGCCAGGTCTGCAGTCCCTAAAAATTCGCAAAGCAGCCGGAAATGTTTGTTGCTTCCGATTGCAAAAGTGATCAGTTTTCCGTTGTTCGTAGTGAAGATCTCTCCATAGGGTGCGATATTCGGATGTAAACTCCCGATTCGCTGCGGAATATGGCCCTGCATTAAATAATTGGATGCCTGGTTTGCCAATGAAACTATCGCAGCGTCATACAATGAAACGGAAACAACCGATCCTTTATTGGATTTCGTCCGGTTCAGTAAAGCTGTTAGAATACCTTCTTTCAATTGGTGTGCTGCAAGTACATCGACCAGTGCTACCGGCATTTTCACGGGGCCGGATTCTGATGTTCCGTTCATAGACATAAAACCTGTTTCCGCTTGAAGGATCAGGTCGTAAGCTACGCGGTCGCTTTCAGAACCAAATCCGGAGATTTTCCCAATGATCAATTTCGGATTGATGGATTGCAAATACTCATCACTTAAGCCAAATTTTTCGGCATCTCCCTTTTTGAAGTTACTCAGAAAAATGTCTGCTGTTTTTATCAAATGAATGAGTTGAGCAAACTGCGTTTCGTTTTTGAAATCGAGTTTCTCATACTGCTTGTGGTAATTTACGGATGAAAAATAGGCTGAAACGGAAGCGTTTTTATCTTCTGATCCCAGCTTCCAGCTTCGGGTCACATCCGGAATTGCAGGATTTTCAATTTTGGTTACTGTTGCGCCCAGCTCTGAGAAAAAAGTCCCCACAGAAGGTCCGGCCAGTACGGTAGAGCAGTCGATAACGATCAAATCTTCAAACATCCCCTAAAATTAGAAGAAAAAGCGATAATTACGAAGATCTTAATTTGCTTTCGCTACTGGTGTAGGAACAACTTCCTCGATTTTTACTTTGGTGATCCCGTTGCGGACAAAATTCAATTTTTGGGCACCTGCCATACTCAGATCAATGATGTGCGGGGAAGATTTTCCCATACGATCCACCACTTTTACAATAATGATGGAGTCATTCTTCAGGTTGGTCACTTTCAGGATTGTTCCGTACTTCAGGGATTTGTGAGCACAATACATACTGTCTTTGTGATAAGTGGCGCCGGAAGCTGTTCTTCTGCCTTGAAACTTATTCGAGTAATAGCTTGCATTACCTGTTTGTGTGAAAGGGTTTTGAAGTTGAAAACTCACCAAAAAACCACCTGCAATTATTCCAAAAATCCAATATCTCAAACCGTCTAAATTAAAAGTTGGGTAGCTAAGATAGGGAAACCGAAAAGTACTAACACCATATTTTAGAATTCGTTAACAGAAAAAAGTCCGGCCTCTAAGAAGAAGTCGGACTTGAAAGAGGGTGTTTTCAATCTATTTTTTAATGAGTAATTTTTGATTTGAAATGCCGTAGTCTGTTTTCAAAACGACCTGGTAGAAACCCGATTGTAGGCCATTGAGGGAAATCTCGTCATCCTGGATATTGGTTGCTTTAAATACCAGTTTTCCTGAAGTATCATAAAGGTGAATGTCATTGATTTTCCCACTAAAATAAAGTTTGTCCTGTGCCGGGTTCGGGAAAATGGTAATATCTTCAAGATTGTATTCTTCCACTACCAGGGGAGACTGGTTTACATTGTGGGTGGTATTGGTAATAATGACCGGTTTGTAATTGGCATAAATGTAAGCCGTGTTGTCGATGGCAGCTCCACCTGTTAGTCCCGCTTTCTCTGAAATCGAGTAACTAATTTCCAGTTCGTCCCAACTCATGTTTACACCATAAATGCTGGGTACGATATCCACATGATGAAAGGTAAATGTTACGATTCTGGTTGATGAATCGAGATAAGTGGCAACTCCGTGAGAAGATGAAACGACTTTGAAAGTACTTAAATCCAGGTTTTCCGAAAGTGTGTCCACTATTTTCAAATACTGTACATTCAACTGATCAGGGTAATTGTTTTGAAAATTGATTTTATAAGTCAGCGTTTCAACTTTCTGTGAGTCTATAATCGGGTTGAGGTTTACCAGTTTATTAATGGGATTGTAAGCATTGGTAACAACTGCACAGACTTGTGCCGAATTATCAATCAGGTTTGTTTCATTGGGAGTACTTATATGAATGTCAAAGCACAGTTGTGTTCCGGCAGGAGTGCTTGCAGGAAATGCAAACGTAACTGTTCTTGCTGCGGAATCGGAATAAGAACGAACGTTATTTACTTTAAAAGTTAAGGTGTGACCACTCATGGTTGGATTCGTTAATCCGGTCATAACAGGCAGACAGTCAGATGGGAAGTCGATGGAAACAGTCGCATTTAAAGTGTCCGAGCAAATTAAATTCCGGATGTCAAAATGCACCGTTCCTTTTTGCTCAGAAGTTGTGAAATGGTAAGCCATTGGATTCTCCAGCTTAATATCAGGGGTTGTAGTTGTATCGGCTGCACAAGTGGTTAGAAATTGGTAAGCGTGCGGGTTTGCAATTCCGGTTCCGTTAAAGTTACTAATGTTCAGCGGAGGACTTGTTTGTGTCAGATGATGATCTTTTAACCAGGTTGGATTTAAAGTTGCCGTATACGGAAACTTTGATGTGTTTAGTCCCTGGTAATTGTAATAGATTGGATATCCGTTACGATGCGCACTAATCGTTGTGGTTTTACCGTCTGAATCTGTAAAATCCACCGGAGCATCGCGGAAAGAATAGTTCGGGTTATCGGTCTTTTTAGTGATAATATGAACAGCGCCGCAAGCTGCAGGATCTGCTGTTACTGGATAAAAAACGGTGGTATCTACCCAGTTAAAGCCATCATATATGCGGGTGCTGGTGGTGTATACATTCGCAGTTGCATAAGTATGTGTTGCATAGATCGAAAAAGAGGAATATCCACCTGCTGAAAATGGATACAGATTGTTTGTGCCATCTCCCCAATCAACTGAAACGGTTCCTTGTACATTGAGAACTCCTACTGAGCCGGAAACCATTAAAATATTCTGACAAGCAGCAGAAGTATCGACAACTGAGTAATACGTATTAATTAATTGAGAATTGACATGTTGGACCCATCCGAAGAATGTGATGAAAAGAAAGGTGATTGTTTTTCTCATTTTGATCAGTTTTGTGAGAGTAAACGATAAAAGATCAAAAATATTGGGTTTAGTTTCAATGAATGTGGTCTTTAAGAAATAAGAAGTCCGGCCTCAATAAAGAAACCGGACTAGAACAAAAGATGTTTTCAATCTATTTTTTGATTACTAATTTTTGAGTTGAAATACTGTTCTCAGTCTTCAAAACGACCTGGTAAATTCCCGTTTGAATAGTTTGAACAGAAACCTCGTTGCTTAAAATGTTCTTCGCTTCCAATACCCGTTTTCCAGTCAGATCATAAATGGAAACTTCTTTTACAGATGCTCCGCTAAACCGGATGTTATCTTCCGCCGGATTTGGGTACATGGAGATCGTTTCTGTTTTCGATTCATTTAAACCAAGAGGCAGCTGATTGATGTTATAGGTGGTATTCGTAATAATCGCCGGATTGAAATCGAAATAAATGTATGCCGTGTTTTCGATGATGGAACCTTCCGGTAATCCCGGGTTTTCAGAAATGGAATAAACTACGAAACCTTGTGAAGCATCCAGATCAACAGCACTTTGTCCCAAATTGATGTCGTTGAATGAGAAAGTAACGACACGAGTGGTTGTGTTGATAGAAGTTGCGACCCCATGTTTCGAACCCACATATTTGAAGGAAGAAAGATCCAGGTTTGCAGCAATGGTATCTTGCACAACCACATCAATAGCATCGAAATTTCCGTCGTTTTGGAAGTGGATGACATATTCGAATTCTTCTACGGCATCCGGATCAATATTCGTTGGCTGATCTACCAGTTTTTCATTCGGGTCATATGAATTAAGCACCACACCACAGATTGTATCCATATTATTGGCTAAATAGGAATCGTTTGGGTTTGATAAGGCAAGCTGGAAGCAATAAGGTGTTCCGGCCGGAGTATTTCCAGGGAAAGTAAACGGAATGTGAATGTATTGACAGTCTGAAAGTCCCAAAATGTCAAATGTCAGAACGTTTCCGGTAACCACTGCATTGGTAAGACCGCTTGTATTTGGGACAAAGTTCCCCGGCATTTGAAGGGAAACGGAAACATCAGAAGTGTCCGAACAGGCATAGTTACAAATGTTCACATACAGGTTGCCTGCTTGTAAAGGAGCAACAAAATTGGATGCCCAGCTGTAGCTGATACCAAAATCCGGATTAGCACTCGGAACGTTACAGCTTACTGTCACTGTTTGCTGTGGATTATTTGCCATTCCATTCGAATTGAACGAAGCGATCGTAAAATTCGGGCTTGTTTGAATTAAGCCGTTAAGTGTTAGCCAATTCGGATCAATTTGAACGGTGTATGGTGCGTTTGCAGGATTCAATCCGGTATAAAACGTTCCTGTCCCCGGGCTTGTTATGGGCATCAGGATCGTAATTGTTCCGTTTACATCCGTAAATTGATAAGGAACATTCGTGTAATTGACAGAAGGAGCAGTTTGCATGGTGTAAATCCATAAATAACCACAGTTTGAAGCTCCATAAGCATTGACATTCGTGGTTTGACCGGCATCTACGTTTGCACCGGCTGTTCCACTGTAAACATTAAAGGATACGGTGTAGTTTCCGGGAAGAGTATAACCGTGTGATAACTGAGTAAACTCCGTAACGTTTCCTACAGTAGTCGAGTAATTATAGGTGGAGTTGTTTCCATCGCCCCAATCAACTGTTAAAACACCTCCTGTTTCAGCGAGATTACCGATTGTTATTTGAACACCAAAGGTGTTTTGACATCCATACGACGTATCGGCATAGAAAGCATAATCTGTTGTCTGGCCAAAACTGGTCAGATGGACTAAACAGATTAACGAGAATAATGTGTAAATCTTTTTCATAGCATTAATTTTTAGAAAGACTAATGAAAAAAACAAAGGTTGTATGTGTTTGATACTAATCTTATTATTTGCGGATTTAGATGTGTAAAAATTGGAATTGTGGAGTTCTTTTTGAACAGGTATACCGGAGAGTTTTCCCGAACTTTTATATTTGTGCTTATGCAAAAAAATGAATTCGTAATAAAGGCCTCCGGATTACAAGAGAAGGCCATTCAAAATACCATTAACTTATTGGAAGGAGGAGCAACAGTTCCTTTTATTTCCAGGTACCGGAAAGAAATGACCGGTGGATTGGATGAGGTTCAGGTTGCCCAGGTACGTGATTTAGCTAAAAAGTACGACGAACTGATTTCGCGCCAGCAAACGATTGTTGCATCAATCGAAGAGCAAGGAAAGCTGACCGATGAGTTGAAAACAAAAGTGCTGACTTGTTTTGACTCGATTATATTAGAAGACATTTATTTGCCTTATAAACAGAAACGTCAAACCAAAGGAGATAAAGCAAAGAAGCTGGGACTTGAACCTTTGGCCCGTATGATCATGTCGCAACGCGGCGGAGATCCGGAGCAAATGGCAGAACGTTTTTTGAAAGGTGATGTGGTGGATGAAGACATGGCGATCCAGGGAGCTGTGGATATTATGGCTGAATGGATCAATGAGAACGCCATTGCGCGCGGACGTGTAAGAACTTTGTTCCAGCGAAAGGCAATTTTCGCTTCCAAACTGGTGAAGGGCAAAGAAGAAGAAGGAGCAAAATACCGCGATTACTTTGATTTCTCAGAACCGTTATACAAAGTAGCATCTCACCGATTTCTGGCAATTATTCGTGCGGAAAGAGAAGGCATTTTGTCTTTGAAGGCACAACCGGATAAAGACGATGCTTTGGAATCCTTGGAGCGGTTTTTTGTAAAAACAGACGATGAATGCGGTGATTTGGTAGCGAAAGCCTGCAAAGAATCCTATTCCCGGTTGATGAGCTCATCCCTGGAGAACGAATTATTGGCCCAGGCTAAAGAAAAGGCAGATAAAGAAGCAATTTCCGTGTTTTCAACGAACCTGAAACAATTGTTACTGGCACCACCTGTTGGAAATAAACGCACATTGGCAATCGATCCCGGCTTTAGAACAGGCTGCAAAGTGGTTTGCCTGGACGAGCACGGTAATTTGCTGACCAATGTGACAATCTATCCGCATGCTCCTCAGAATGAAAAAGACAAGGCTTCGGCTAAAATCTTCCAGCTGGTCCAATCGTATAAAATTGAGATCATTGCCATTGGCGACGGAACTGCCGGACGTGAAACGGAAACGTTTATCAAGCATGTCCGCTTCGACAGAGATCTGGAAGTTTTTTCAGTTCGTGAAGACGGTGCTTCCATTTATTCCGCAAGTCCAATTGCTCGAAAAGAATTTCCGGATTACGATGTCACTGTTCGCGGAGCGGTTTCAATTGGTCGGCGTTTGATGGATCCTTTGGCTGAACTTGTAAAAATTGATCCGAAATCGGTTGGAGTAGGCCAGTACCAGCACGAAGTGAACCAAACTTCTTTGAAAGACGCTTTGGATGACGTGGTTGTTTCTGCCGTGAATGCGGTTGGAGTTGACCTCAATACCGCTTCTCCTTATTTGTTGAGCTACGTTTCCGGTTTGGGAATTGGTTTGGCAGAAAACATTGTTGCTTACAGGACGGAAAACGGTGGAATAAAATCGCGTGAAGAACTGAAAAAAGTGAAGCGTTTGGGAGATAAGGCTTACGAACAGGCTGCGGGATTCCTGCGTGTCCGTGATGGTGAAAACCCACTGGATAATTCTTCCGTTCACCCGGAAAGCTACAAATTCGTCAATCAAATGGTCAAAAAACTGGGTATCGAATTGAAAGACCTGATAGGGAATGAAGCCAAATTAAAAGAGGTGAAGCAGTCCGATTTTTCCGAGATCGATTCCTTTACCTTTACAGATATTATTAAGGAATTAAAGAAGCCAGGACGCGACCCGAGAAAGCAGGCAAAAGTTTTGGAGTTCGACAGCCGGATCAAAACGATTTCTGATTTGAAAGAAGGAATGATCCTGAATGGTATTGTCACCAATGTAACCAATTTCGGAGCTTTCGTTAATATAGGCATCAAAGAAAACGGGCTGATCCATAAATCGCAATTGGCGGACGTGTATGTGGAAGATCCGACCCAATTCATTTCGCTGCATGAGCATGTGGAAGTGCGGGTAATGGAAATTGATGAAGCGCGGAAACGGATTGGATTGCAGCGATTGAATTAATGTGGCATTAAAAGCGTATACTTACTCCATTAAAAACAACTAGATATGATGAAGAAGGCTATTTTTTTAGGATTGATACTGGTTTCCGGTATCGCTTTGGGACAAGATTACAGATCAGGGGACGTGGAATTGGATGCGAGCCTGAAAATTGTAAATACCGATGGGAACAAAGACTTGTCAGCGTTTAAGTTGAGTTTAACAAAAACATTCAGCGTTCCGATGCCAAAAGTAGAAGCTGTTTTCAGAGTTGGGATGAATCCGGGAGATGCATTTATGGCTTTCCAGATCTCAAGTCTCACAAGAAAACCGATTGAAGATGTGATTACGGTTTACAAAAGAAGTAAGTCGAAAGGTTGGGGTGCAATGGCAAAGGAAATGGGAATCAAGCCCGGTTCTGCTGAATTCCATGCTTTGAAAGGAAAGGCTAAGGAGAAATCGAAAGGGAATTCGAAACCAAAATCAACCGGTGGTGGCAGTGAGAAAGGAAACGGAAATTCAGGAGGTTCTAAAGGGAATTCCGGAAAATCTAACGGTAACGGAAAAGGGAAGAAATAAGAGTCAGCGATAGCTGATGAAGACCTTGCAAAGCAATGACAAATTACTTAAAGGCAAGGGAAAGATTGCTATTTTATTTAAACCAATCAGGGAGAAGTAGCTTCTCTTTGACTGGATAAGTGTTCAGCGGAGAGTCACTTTACGATTCTGTAAATAAAGAGAAAGCCCTCAAAAGGGGCTTTTTTTCTATACAAGGATAAGTGCAAGATTATCCACCACCTACCGTGGTAGATTTTAATACTTGGAAAATATGGCTCCTTTAAACGGAGTCCACACACAGGATTTTTGCCCCGCCCGCTTCAAGGCATTGTTCGTCCAGGTATTGCACGTATAGGTCATGTTATACTCAATACTCGAATCAAAGAAGAAATCATAAGTGCCATAAGGATGATTTTTAATGGCTTTTGCCTTCCCATTCTCAAACTGAAAACTATGCTGGATAAACCCGCACAATCGCCGGTACTGCCGCTCCGTCAAATGAAGTTCCACTAAACCCGATCGATTCAGATCTTTTGGAGTACATAAAATCAAATGCATCGCTCCCGGTCCTCTTCCGAATACGGTATTCAAAACAACGCCCACTTCCATATCGCTCCATTCTTTGGTTCGTAGAAAGAAATTCTTATCGCCCCATCCAAATTTTAAATGGGTTTGAAAAGTATCTACTGCTAAGCTTTTTTCCAGGTTCAATGTTTTCTTCCAATCTTTCAACCGATGCCGGATCGGGAGAATCACATCCGAATGGATACCGTTAGTCGACAGGTAAATGATTTCAGTTTTGGGTTCAGTTGTTTTTTCAGCGGGAATACTAAACGGGGAAATAAACAGGAAAATGAGTATGTAAATGCAAATGCCTGCAAACAGGATCTCGAAGAAAGTTCGTAGACTTTTGGAAAGTAAATTCAAGGGTTTTTTCATAAGCTCATTTCATTCAAAAATAGTGAAAATGACGGATTTCCATCTTGATAAATTGCCCCATTTTAGTACCTTTGCAACTAAATAAAAAAAATCAACATGGAAATTCCAAAAACGTACGAACCCCGTTCAGCAGAAGAGCGATGGTATAGCCATTGGATGGCTAAGGGTTACTTTCATTCAGAACCAGATGATCGTGAGCCTTTTACTGTCGTCATTCCTCCGCCAAACGTGACGGGTGTCTTGCACATGGGACACATGTTGAATAATACCATCCAGGACGTACTGGTTCGCAAGGCACGCATGGAAGGGAAAAATGCATGCTGGGTTCCCGGAACGGACCATGCATCCATCGCAACTGAAGCAAAAGTAGTTCAGAAATTGCGCCAGGAAGGGATCAAAAAGTCAGATCTTTCCCGCGATGAATTTTTGAAACATGCTTTTGAATGGAAAGAAAAATACGGCGGTGTGATCTTACAGCAATTGAAGAAGTTAGGAGCTTCCTGTGATTGGGAAAGAACTTCTTTCACCATGGACCCGGAGTATTCTGATTCCGTAATTGATGTATTCATTGACCTGTTCAACAAAGGAAAGATCTATCGTGGTGTTCGGATGATCAACTGGGATCCGGAGGCGCGCACTGCACTTTCTGATGAAGAAGTAATTCACAAAGAAGTCAACTCGAAATTGTTCCATGTTCGCTATAAAGTAGCAGGAACGGATGACCAGTGGCTGACGATTGCAACAACGCGTCCCGAAACGATTTTGGGTGACTCGGCAATTTGTATTCACCCGGATGATGAGCGCTACAAGCATTTGCATGGAAAGCATGCGATTGTTCCGATTGCTAATCGCACCGTTCCCATTATTTGCGACGAGTACGTAGAAATGGAATTCGGAACGGGATGTTTGAAAGTAACACCTGCACACGATGTAAACGACTATGAACTGGGCAAAAAATACGATCTGGAGACGATTGATATTTTCCACGATAACGGGATTGTAAACGAAAATGGCTTGCATTATGCCGGAATGGACCGCTTTGATGTTCGGAAGGAAATTGCTAAAGAACTGGATGATAAAGGGTATTTGGTAAAAGTCGAAGACCACATCAATAAGATTGGTTATTCCGAGCGCACAAATTGTGTCATTGAACCGCGTTTGTCCTTGCAATGGTTCGTGTCGATGAAAGAATTGGCCCAGCCTGCTTTGGAAAATGTAATGAACGGAAATATTTCATTCCACCCGGATAAGTTCAAGAACACTTACCGTCACTGGATGGAGAACGTAAAGGATTGGTGTATTTCCCGTCAGCTGTGGTGGGGACATCGCATTCCAGCCTGGTATTACGGTGACGGCTCGGAAGACTTTGTCATTGCAAAAACGGTTGAAGAGGCCGTTCAGGCAGCTTCTCTAAAAGCCGGGAAAACGATTTCAGCTTCCGATTTGAAACAAGACGAAGACGTATTGGATACCTGGTTCTCTTCCTGGTTGTGGCCGATTTCTGTTTTCAACGGATTGACGCAGCCCGGGAATAAAGAGATCAAGTATTACTATCCGACCAATGATTTGGTAACTGCACCGGAGATCATGTTCTTCTGGGTAGCCCGTATGATCATTGCAGGTTACGAGTACATGGGTGAATTGCCATTTAGAAACGTTTATTATACCGGAATTGTTCGCGATAAACTGGGACGAAAAATGTCCAAATCGTTAGGGAATTCTCCCGATCCGATTGAACTGATTGAAAAATACGGAGCTGACGGAGTTCGTTTGGGGATTTTGATCTCTTCTCCGGCAGGAAATGATCTGCCCTTTGATTCAAGTCAGTGTGAGCAGGGAAGAAACTTTACCAATAAGATCTGGAACGCTGCACGCCTGGTTAAAGGGTGGGAAGTAAAACCGATCGAACAACCGAAAGCTTCTATCAAAGCGATTGAGTGGTTTCATGCCCGTTTCAACCAGGAATTGGAGAACATCAATGAGTTGATGAATAAATTCAAGATCTCGGAAGCGCTGATGGCCATTTACAAATTGGTTTGGGATGATTTCTGTGCCTGGTACCTGGAGATGATCAAGCCCGGATACGAACAACCAATCGATCAGGCTACATTGGATCAAACCATTGTTTTCTTTGAAAAATTGTTGTGTTTGCTGCAACCGTTTACTCCGTTTGTTGCCGAAGAATTGTGGCACTTATTGAGAGAACGTAAAGAAGGTGAGGATATCATTATTGCAAAATGGCCTGCGGTTGAATCGTTTGATCCGACAGTTTTAAAACAGTTTGTCGTTGCCGAAGATGTGGTTACTAACATCCGCAATATCCGTAAGAAGAACAATATTGCCAATAAAGTTCGCATTGAACTATTCGTGAAGAAGAACATGGAATTGGATGCTTCATTTGATTCGGTGATCCTGAAAATGGGGAACCTTTCTTTGATGGAGTACACGAATGAGAAAGTGGCCAATGCGAATTCGTTCCTGGTTCACTCCAATGAGTATTTCATTCCGTTTGGAGATGCAATTGATGTGTCTGCAGAAAAAGAAAAAATGGAAGAAGAATTGAATTACACCAAAGGCTTTTTGAAAAGCGTTCAGGGGAAACTGAGCAACGAGAAATTCGTGAATGGAGCCCCGGAGCAGGTTTTGGCAAGTGAACGTAAAAAAGAAGCGGACGCTTTACAGAAAATCGCCATTTTGGAAGAAAAACTGGCAGGTTTGAATTAAGAATTCAATGATAATCGGTAAGAGGTATTCGGAAAACGGATGCCTCTTTTTTTTGTAAATTTCTCATAAAAGGCGGTTGGTTTACTTGCATCAATTAGGAAAGGAATAACAAGATTGTTAATAAATAAATCCTTAAGTAGTTCATATAAAGATAATTGACTATTTTTGTTTTGAGAAAACTACAACTTTTATGAAATTACTACTATTTATTTTGCTGTCTGTTTGTTCTTTCAGAACTTCAGCGCAAACGGGCAAGGAACAAATCTCTTTAGTGTATCCTGTTCAGCAGTTATTGGGTGTGGAGTATGAAATCAAAGATGTCCCACAACCGGATAACAATCGCTTACTACTAATTCCTTATGTTGAACTGACGGCCCATCGTGCACGTGAAACAGACGTGGAAATATTTGATCCTGCAAGTAATTATACCGTAGTGCTGTATTCGGATCTTAAGTGTCAACAAAACAAACACTAAATCATGAGAATTTTCTTAGCGCTTTTGCTGCTGGCACCTGGTATGCTGCCGGCTCAAACTTATAACCACCCAACCACAGGTATAGCAAGTACTTATGCCGGAGCTTGTATGGTGAATACCTGTTCGGGTACCTACTATGATAATGGCGGGGCTGCCGGTGGTTATGCGGCGAATATTAATTCCATTTACCGGACGTTTTGCCCAAGCAGCGCCGGAATGTGCGTAAGGGCAACTTTCACCGCATTCAGTATGAACGATACTTATTTTCTTTGTACTGGTCCGGGAAGTTGCTGTGATTACTTGCAGGTCTTGAACGGACCGGCGCAAAATTCCCCCGCTTTATATAATAATTGTACCACATCTCCCGGGACGATTACATCTACATCGCCCAGTGGTTGTTTGACCTTTCGTCATACCACAGACGGTAGTGTTCAATTGGGAGGATGGACAGCAACACTTTCGTGTGTGGCTTGTGGTGGTGGGCCAACAGGAACATCAAACCAGGATTGTGTGAATGCTGTTCAGATTTGTGCAGACGCACCTTTCTCTTCCACAGTATCCGGTCCGGGATTAGCTTCCGAGTCCTGCGTTGGGTGTACCGGGGCCGGTGGCGAAGTATATTCCAGCTGGTATAAATTTCAGGTATCAAATACCGGAACACTTGGTTTGACGGTAGATCCTACTAACAACGCAGATGATTACGATTTCGCACTTTACGGTCCGGGTGCTGCATGCGGAGCTTTAGGAACTCCGATTCGTTGTTCTTACGCGGCAAACGTAAATAATACCGGAATGGGGAATGCTGCTGCTGATGGATCCGAGGATGTGGGAGGAGACGGATGGGTTAGTACCTTGCCGGTTACGGCTGGAGAAATCTATTACCTGATGGTCAATCAGTGGTCACCTACAGCTGCCGGATTTACCCTGGACTGGAACTTAACAGGTGGTGCTTCATTGAACTGCGCACCATTGTCAGTGGAATTAAAAGATTTCTATTGCAAACAGGATGAACGCTCAATGGCTGTTGCCTGGACAACACTGACAGAGAAAAACAGTGACTATTTTATCCTGGAGAAGAGCGAGGATGGAGCTAACTTTTTTCCTTTACTCCAATCGAAAGCACAAGGAGAAAGCGCTACACCCACGGATTATATTTTCTATGATAACCAACCGATTGTAGGAGCGAACTATTACCGCTTAACTGAAGTGGATCTCAATGGCGAAAAAACAACCTTTGATATGACGGTTTGCAATTTCGGTTTGGATGCATTGAGAATTAAAACGATGCGTATTTACAATCAAAGCGGAAGCCTGCTCAAAGAAGCGAATGGTGAGAACCTGGATGTTAAAGTGGAATTTTCGAATATGATCCTGCCGGATGGCGTTTACATCTTGGAAACTATTGGTTTTGACGGAAGTATGGAACGCATCAAGCTGGTTCAGATGATGCAGCAATAGACTCTAAAAAAAGAAGGCTGGAATTTTGATTCCAGCCTTCTTCAACGGACCAATTAATAAAAAGTATTGGGTATCTGAAAAATCGGAGAAGTCATGGGTTATCTGTCATTTTGCGCTACAAAACGGGATAGATAAAACCAATTAATTGCTTCTCCGAATGCGGTTGTAAAGCTGATAAATTTCGCTGTTCTTTTGCTGCAAATAATCAAAATAACGGTCGAAATGCACCTGTAAAATATGCTCGATCTCCTTGATCAAATGTTCTAAACGCGGATTAGACGAAGCATTGTCATTTTCGGATAAGATATCTAACTGCGCTACTTTTAAAGCAAATCGTGAAAAAGGACCGCGGAATTCTTTTACGTTAGTCCAGGTAGCATGATTTTTGACGCACACTGCTTCGATAGCTTTGTAAGTTTCCAGTTGATTGATCGTTGTACCGTTCATGATTGACAAGTTTTAGCATGTTGTTTCTTATTTAAGTAACGCAACAAAAAGCGGATAGTTGTAATTTAAATTCCTAAAAAATCTTAACTGTACCTTTTATAGATTGAACAGTCGTTTTGGACTGATGAGAATTAGAGTACTTCAAATGTTTCAATCAATAGCACACCGGTTTCATCTACTACGGTCACCTGGTGTTTGCCTTTCTCAGGCTGAACGGAAATTTGATGAATATCAGAAGTTGTGCCGATGAATTCTTCATCAATGTGCCAGTAAAGTGTGCTGTTTTGCCTGGTATGAGCAATCTCAAAAAAGACTTTACCTCTTAAGCCATTCAATTCACGAGGGATATAGATCTTCGTTTGTCGTTTGGGATAGATGAAACTCATGATGTTTTCCGGTTTATTGGAAGTGCATTTCGGATCGAATGGCGGAACGGAATGATAATTCGGATTTTGCTGAATATAATATTTCTCCATACTTGGAGGCAGGATAAACCAGGATTTATGTTTGATACTAGTGCTCGTTTCACAATCCGCATTCACCCGAAATGTCTCTTTCTGATTTAGATGGACTAACTGATGATAAGTACAATTTTTACTGATCAGGCAGCTGCTCGGAATAGTTTCAAAATGGGTGTGCTCGCAGTATCGGTTTGAAATCTGTCCGCTTTGAGTGCAGATTTCGGTGCGGGTTAATTCATTCATGGGTTTTGAGAACCAAAGCCTGGGAGCTTCTAAATTCCTGAAAATAGAAAACAACAAAGGGGCAGCGGCTTTCACTCCGGTCAAACCCGGTCTTCCTTCCCCGTCTGCGTTTCCAATCCAAACAGAAACAACGTATTTCGGGGTTACGCCTACCGCCCAGGCATCTCTGAATCCGAAACTGGTCCCGGTTTTCCAGGAGATTTTCTGGGAAGACTCAAAGGCTCGCCAGTTGTTTTCCTCATCCGGTCGGTTTACATCAACAAGTGCATCAAAGGTGGAATAAATGCAGGCTTTATTTAAGTTGAGTTTTGGAGCATTCTCGGTAATTCCGGTATAATGAATTTTTGTCGGATTTGAATTTTGAAGCTGCTGGGCCATGGAATTATAACACGAATTGATTTCCCAAACAGAAGCTTCAGCACCACCAAGTATGAGCGACAAGCCGTAATGACTGGAATGTTTATTCATGTTGCGAAAACCAAACTGTTTCAGATCATTGTGGAATTTAGCCTGACCGTATTCGCGCAGGAGAAAGACCATCGGGATGTTCAGACTCTTCGACAAGGCCTTATTGGCAGGTAAAGCCCCGGAAAACTGGCGGTTGAAGTTATTCGGTGCAAACGTTCCGAAACGGGACGGGAAATCGCAAAGCAATTGTTTGGGAGTGATCAATCCGGATTCCATGGATTTTGCATAGAGCAAAGGCTTTAAAATACTTCCGGTACTTCTCGGTGATTGAATGCAATCCACATCAAAAGCGTGATCGTCATCCGTATGGTTCAGGTTCCCTTTGTAAGCAACGACTTCACCGGTTTCTACAGATGTGATCAGGACTGCGGCATTGAAAACGCCATATTCATTCATTCGAAGCGCATATTGTTCGGTTTCATTGTTGACCATTGTCTGAATTGCTTCATCAATCGTTGACCGGATCAACTGCTCCTTTTGTCCGTGCAAAATACAGCGCTGCAGTAAATGCGGGGCCTCCTGGGGAAGCGGAAGTGGTTTGTCCGGAAGTGGTTCTTCCAATGCGAGGTAATAATTCAGTTTGTCGATATCACCTTGTTCGTAAAGCATTTTTAGCAGGCGATTGCGCTTTTTCAGTAAGCTTTTGTGGTTTTTTCCAGGGTAAATGAGCCCGGGAGCATTCGGTAAAACAGCCAGTGTTGCACTTTCTGCCCAGCTCAGGTTTTCAGGAGCACGACCAAAATACCGCCAGGAAGCGGCATCAATTCCTACTACGTTATTCCCGAATGGGGCGTTGGCCGTATAAAGATTTAATATTTCTTCCTTCGAATAACTGAATTCGAGACGAGTTGCCAGAATAATCTCGTGGATCTTTTCGGAATAGGTCCTGGAAGGGTTTTTTCGCATCAAACGGATCACTTGCTGAGTAATCGTACTTCCTCCACTAACAATTTTTCCGCGGGACAGGTTTTGGTAAAATGCCCGGCAAATTCCTTTTAAACTGGCTCCCGGATGATAATAGAAGTTTTTGTCCTCAAATGTGACCAGGCAAACGGCAATTTTATGAGGAGTTTTATTGCTCGGAGGGAAACGCCATTGACCGTCTTTTGCAATGTGCGCGCCCAACAGCTTGCCGTTTTTTCCGACAAGAACCGTTGAATAAGGATCGCTGAACAAAGCAGCAGGCAAAGCCTGGATGTACCAAATCAGGAAAGAATAAAATAAAACACGTTTAATGGCCCGCTTTTTCCAACGGTATTGTTCTTTCAACCAAAAAAGCCGTTCTTTCATCGTTTTTTTACTGAAAGTAATGGCTGAAAACGGATGCGTTTTGAGTACTTTATTATTCGTTGCTTCTCGAATGAAAAGCGCTGATTCTTTTTGATTATTTAAATGACAGCTATTTCCGGAGTTTTACTAATTTCAACGACACAAGATGCTCATTGGTCTATGCGGAAAAACCAGCTTTTACTTTACTTATTTTTCCTGATTTCGGTGAATCATGGATTCTCCCAATTGGCGAGTTTTCGAAATTTTTCGGTGGAGAATGGGTTGGGACAATCACAAGTGTATTGCTCGCTTCAAGACCATAAAGGGTATTTGTGGTTTGGAACTAGAGGCGGCGGACTTTCCCACTTTGACGGTCAGGATTTTCAATCGTTTACCGATAAGCAGGGATTGGTCAATAATTACATTTATTCCTTACATCAAGATCGCAATAAAGTATTGTGGGTTGGAACCAATGACGGGCTGTCAAGGTACAACGGGAAAGCATTTGAAACAATCAAAGTACCTCACTTCGAAAACCATTTTGCTGTTTTTCATGTGACGGAAGATCGCTTCGGGAATGTGTGGTTAGCCACCAATCACGGCATTTTTTCGGTTTATGGGGACTCCATTCGTTCCATGAATCGTACTTTGGGAATCACGGAGCGAACAGTGAATACCTTGTTCTTTGATAAGTCCGGGGAACTATGGTTTGGAACAGGGAATGGGCTTTTTTCGGCGAAATGGAGAGCTGGAAAGTGGAACCTGACAGATCATGGAAAACGGGAAAGGGTCATGAAAAATGCGATAACCTGTATTACGGAAGATCAGCAGGGAAGCATATGGATCGGAACATATGGCGATGGTGTTTATGTTCACAACCGAACCGATTATTTCCGGATTGACCTGAAACGCGAATTGTACAAACAAACGGTATTCGATATTCTAATAGATGAAGATCAAACGGTCTGGCTGGCAACTTTGAACCTCGGATTGGTCCAGGTGGATCGAAATACGAAGGAATTTACGCTATACACGGAGCGAAACGGATTGGGGAACAATCACGTTCGTTCGGTCATAAAAGATACCTGGGGCGATTTGTGGATAGGGACTTCCGGCGGCGGAGTTTCGCAATTTGCCGGTAAATTGTTTACACACTATTCCACCAATTCCGGTTTGGGAGGAAACTTTATTTATTCCATTTTTAGGGACCATTCCGGGAAATTGTGGTTTGGAACGGCGCAAAACGGAGTCAGTGTGTTGGACAAGGGAACTTTTTTTCAGCATAACCTTCAGAACGGATTTGAAGCAGTAAAGGTGAAAGCAATTGCGGAAGATCGGGATGGATTGATGTATTTCGGAACGGAAGGACAGGGAATCGCCATGTTGTCTGTGGGCGGATTTAGCTGGATCGACCAAACGCGTAAATATTACGTACGCCAAATGGTGTGTGATAACAAAAATCGGTTGTGGGTTGCAACTTCCGGCTCTGGATTACTTTGTGTGACGGATCAGGGGAAAACAACCAAGTTGCTAACCATCAAAGAAGGATTGATTCACATGCGTCTGACATCTGTTTATGTGGACAGTCGCGGGTTGGTTTGGTATGGATCAGAATCTGCGGGATTGGCTTGTTACGATCCCGAAACCGGGAAAAGTAGAGTTCTAACAAAAACGAGCGGACTGAATTCAGATGCCATTCGTTCCATTGTAGAGGATTCCAAAGGCCGTATTTGGGTTGGAACTGCCGGTTCGGGAATTAATTGCATTTCGGTTGGCAGTAAGTTGAAAGTCATTAAGAAAATAAGCATTGAATCCGGCCTGCATTCGTCCAATGTTTACCTGATGGTCTTTGATCTTCGTGGAAACCTGATTTTGGGTTCGGAATCCGGGCTGGATGTAATTGATCTCAATGAAAGCCTTGAAATCAAAAGCATTCGTCATTATGGAAAAAGTGACGGTTTCCTGGGAGTGGAAACTTGTCAGAACAGTGTTTGGAAAGACAAAGACGGAAAAATCTGGTTCGGAACAATCAATGGGGCAAGTTGCTATAATCGTTCGAATTTGCAATTGAATCGTACAGCACCGATTTTGAGCATTCCGGATGTGCAGCTGTTTTATGAATCGTTGAGTAAAACGCGCTATGCCGGGAATATGCTTCCCTGGAACAGCTACAGTTCCTTTGACCTGGATTACGATCAGAATCACCTGAGTTTTATTTTCAAGGGAATCAACTTAAAAAATCCGGAAGGAGTGGAGTATTCCTGGAAAATGAGCGGATTCGAAAATAATTGGTCGCCCTGGACAAAGGACCAGCGGATAACTTATTCCAACATGTCGCCCGGAAAATATGTGTTTTTGCTTCGGTCCCGGAATGAAGACGGATTTATCAATCAAACTCCGGAACGCATTGAATTTACGATTGCAGCTCCTTTTTGGAAGACAACCCTGTTCATTCTATTGGAAATTTTGGTCGGAGTGCTAATCATTTTAGGAATCATCCAGTTTCTTACGAGGAGGATTCGAAAAAAAGCAAAAGCAGCGCAAAAAGAAGCCGAATTTGCACGAAATATGCTGGAATTGGAGCAAAAAGCCCTGCGTTTACAAATGAACCCGCATTTTATTTTCAATGCATTGAATTCGATCCAGGGATTGATCGGTACTGAAAATGAAACGAAAGCACGCTATTATTTGGCAAAGTTCTCGCGATTAATGCGACAGATCCTGGATAATTCCCGGAATACGACCATTTCCCTCGAGGAAGAAATAGCGACCCTGGAAAATTACCTGCTGATCGAACAATTTTGCAACGGAAACCGCTTCGAATACGAGATTATTGCAGATCTGGAAACAGAATCCAGTTTCATTCAAATTCCACCGATGCTCATTCAGCCGTTCGTGGAGAATGCCATCAAACACGGTTTTAAGTACGATGCAAACGATTCAAGAAAAGGAAAAATCACCTGTTCGTTCCGCGAAGAAAACGATGGAATCACCTGTGTGATCCGTGATAACGGAATCGGGCGGGAAGCTGCCGGGAAGAACCAGGAGGCGAGTAATGAACCGCAGCATATCTCCAGAGGTTTCAATGTGACCAAAGAAAGATTGGATTTACTGAGCACCCATTCGAACGGACATGAAGTCAAAATGGTAGATTTGCACGACGAAAAAGGAAAGGTTATCGGAACGGAAGTGCAACTTTTTATACCCTTGTAAATGATTAAAGCAGTAATAATAGACGATATAGAACAGGCGCGAATTACGTTCAAAAAAGATTTGGAGGTATACGCACCGGATATTGAAGTGGTGGGTGAAGCGTCCGGTGTGGTGGAAGGAGCGAAATTATTGAAAAAGACTCCGATCGATATTTTGTTCCTGGATATTCAGATGCAGGACGGTTCCGGCTTCGACTTATTGGATATTTTACCCGAAATCCCGTTCAAGATTATTTTTATTACTGCCAGTGACGCACATGCGATCAAGGCGTTTCGGTATGCCGCAATCGATTATTTGCTGAAACCGGTTGATCCGGACGAACTGATTGAAGCATTGAAGAAGTTCCGGAATCACAACCACAACGAGCAGGATAATTACCGCTTATTGAATGAGTCCCTGAAACAAGGTCATAAGGTGCAGGAACGTTTGGCGCTTCATGCGCAGGACAAAATCCACATTGTGCAAATTGCAGACATCATTCGCTGCGAAAGCAATGTCAACTACACGGAATTCTTTTTCACCAATTCAAATCGAATCGTGGTTTCCAGAACGCTGAAAGATTTTGAAGACATTTTGGGCGAATTGGGGTTCTTCCGCGTACATCAGTCGCACCTGGTAAACACCAAAATGATCCGGGAATTTGTAAAAGTAGAAGGTGGGCATTTGATCATGACGGACGGAAAAATGATTCCCGTTTCTACCAGAAAACGCGCGGAGGTAGTGAAGATGCTGGAGCAACTATAACGCTTATATTCCACCTTTTTGTCATCGCCACAAAAAGGTGGAGCCAAAAAGGTCTAGGCGTGGGCAAACCAATCGACCTGTTAGCAGGTTATGACAGAATCTCTCATAAACTCAGCTGCGCCTCAAACAGTATGAGAAATTTACTGTCATTTACTGCACAGGTACCCGATCTTGTTTACCAAATCGCCGTTTTCAGTTCTGAGTAAGTTGAAAGATTATAGCACAAAATAACAATCTCTTGATTTCACCATTTCTTCGTTGAGACCGAATCGAAAAATAGACGGCTTACTCTTCGGAAGAGAATCGGTTACTTTTCCCTAATCTAAGACCGCGTTCAAATCCCAATTACACGACAGTGAGATTGATCTGATTAGGTTGAATTGTTACCCGTCCTTGGTATTGATAGTATGAAAGCAAAAGTCTTCCGTTTCGGTTACTTAGGCCGAAAAGTGCTGATTCCGGATCCTGATCCCTTCTTTTCGTGCATAAGTCCGAAAGGGAAGACTGCTTGAAAGTCGTAATTGGGATAAAAAGGCATTTTTGCTACTTTTTGGGCCTCGGCAAAAAGTAGGAAGACGAAGGGTGATTAGTAAGAGGTGTTGAGTTTTTACGGGAAAAACTGATTTCGAATCTATTTTGCCCTAAACCAGTTGTTCAGGATCCATGCAGGACCGATCAATAGAAACTGCAAATCTTTCAGGAATGAAGGTTTCTTCCCTTCAATGCGATGTCCGTAGAACTGTCCGGCCCAGGCCAGGGTGAAAATGATCAAAGAGCTCCACCACAAAGGGCCGATCCGGGCCAAATAGTAATTTCCAATAATACAGATTGCCGAGAAGATAAGCATGTAAAAAGTTATTCTCCAGGACAAACGCATATAGAAATAGAGAACTGGGATTAGCGCCACAACCGCCCAATTGACAAACAGGAAATTATCCGAGTGAACCAGGCTGATCAATCCGCGGTTGGGAATGCTCATTAAAAGCCCTACGACCGAAAAGAAAATTGCCGGAACACAGATGTAATGAATCTTTTTATTGGTCTCGTTTTGATGACTGACCGAATATTCCGCAAACCATTCTTCAAGCGTTTTCATGGATGTGTTTTCTAACAAGTTACGAAATAGTCCGGTTTTTTGCAATAAAAATGTCTTCCAGAATTCACAAATTTCAGAATTTACTTCTTAGTAAAGATGTGAACAGATTTGAGGTTAATTAATTGATTATTAGTTATTTGTTGTTCTATTTTTACTGTGATTTTCTACAGAAAAGGTTGTCTATTACCTGTGATCCTTATTTATGAACTGATTCAGGATTCATAAAATGTTCGTTGACTAATCCACCAACTTCAAATCACCGCACATTTCTTCTAAAAGTTCTGCGGGAGAAACTTGTATTGCTAAGGCGATCAAATAAAGTTCACTGGCTTTTAATTTTGTGCTTTCGTCCAGGCTTACTCTGACAAATTGTATTTGAGAACCAATCTACCCATTCGTCACGAAAATTAATTCTTATTTGAAGCATTTCAAGCCGCGTTCACCATCCCGATTACGCGACACAAAGATCTCAACTCCGTTTGAAAATCATCACCCGTCCTTCAAACCGTTCGGTCGAAGAAAAAAGCCTTCCGTTTCGGTTGCCGATACCGGAAAGTGCTTAATCCTGTAGTGTTTGCAAAACTACTACAGGATAGCATTCCGGATCCTGATCCTTCTTTCCGTGAATCGGCCCGAAACGGAGGGCTGCTTGAATGCTGTAATCGGGATAAAAAGGCATTTTTGCCTACTTTTTTTGCCTTGGAAAAAAGTAGGAAGAGGCAAGATTCAGTTAAAAG
>CAMLDR010000043.1 GCA_946478775.1 uncultured Flavobacteriales bacterium | reverse complement strand
ATTCAAAAGTTTGATAACATTTTCAGCAGATCGGTAATTCTCTTCTTTACTCACGAGTTGAATTTGCGCAGACGTTACATAGGAATCTAATGATCCTATACCCGAATCGTAAATCTTCTGATAAGAATCTCCAAAAAAGCCGACTAAAGTTTTTTCCTTATTTCTTTCAGTCAAGAAATTAATTAACGCCTCGACAGTTTCAGCTGCCGTATCCTGATATTCGTCAACAAATATGTACGGGTACTTAGATGATAAAATGTCTGTCAGTAAGGGATACCCTTTCAGCATGAAATTAGATAAGGTAATCACATCATCGTGTTCTATCTGACCAGATTCAAAGTCTCGAAAGGAACTGTCTTCATAACGAACTTCTTTGATTCGGCTAATTAAGCCAAGCGAGAATTTCTCTGGTTTTTCAGCATGTTTTAAAGTATTTAATCTATCCAACTCAATTATGAGTTGCTTGTTATATCGCTTTATACAATCCCACATAAACTCATGAATAGTGGAAACGATAACCAAAGGATTGTTCTCTAGTCGGTGTATAATTTCGTTTTTAGCGACATTGGTATAGGTGATACAAACAATTTTTTGATTGTTACGTTTTAATAGATCTCCTTTTCGAATCAACACATGGTTAATTGTCTGGATTAGTGTATATGTTTTACCCGATCCGGCCCCAGCTTCTAAAACAAAGCTTTTTTGCTCATCAATGAGCAATTTTATTTCATCAAATGCACTCATTCCTCGATCAATGTTAAGGGATTTAAACACATTCCTGCAAGCCATTCTAAACCTTCCTTTATGTAGGCAGGAACCACCCAGTCACCATAAATAGCTTCATTAAAAGACATTACATCAAAAGTGAAGTTTGTTTTTCCTCCAGATGATCCAGGTGCTAAAACAAAAGTGTCTTTGAGTTTAATATCTTCGAGTTGTTGGATTCGTAAAAAGCCAAATTGGTTTTTCACTTCTTTCAACACCCCATCTATGGTTATTTCCGACTCCAATAATGTTCTGTTCGCAATAATAAAGGACTCTTCGAAACTTCTGCCAATCTTTCCATTTTGGGCTATTTGAAAAGCAACTCTAATATCAGTCGTTATTTTATCAGTTTCTATAGTCGCAATTAAATCTTTGATGAGTTCTTTGCCAGGTAACCATTCTTTAAGAGTCGAATTAGAAGATATTTCATTGTTATTACCATCATTTACAGGACAACGCTTTCCTGAAACTGCGTCACAAGAATCGAGATCAGTGATAACCAATGTTTTTACTCCAATGAAATTCAATATTTCTTTGAATTTATGAGTATAAGCTCCTCCAACTTCTAAAACACTCAGATACTCATTACATAGACTGGGAGCAACTTTTTTGATCATTTGGGGAAGAAGCATTCTCTCTGTTGTGCCTTCCACAATAATTACTTTATCCGCAAAGAATAGATCTGACTTGTGCAAAGTAAGGTATTGTTTGAGGAATCTGAATGTATGCCTTTCATCGTCAATGTGAAGATCATTGAAGTCTTGAACTTTAATTTCTCCATTCACCCTGTTGAAATAACGTATTCTGTTAAATCCTTTTTGTGAATCGATTCCAGCTTCAGATAGGATGTGGGATGAATGAGAGGTAATCACCAATTGAACAAAAATCCCATCCTCTTCAGCATCCTTTAAAATACCCTTTATTTGGCTAATAAATACCTGCTGCATTTGTGGATGCATGTGTGCTTCAGGTTCTTCTATCAGTACAGTTAGAAATTCTGATACTTTTTCTTCTTTTGAATTTCTTAGCCTTTCCACAAAACTTGCAAGCTCTAGAATCATGTAAATTAAGTTACTATATCCAAGGCCGTTATAACTTTCCGGTAAGTCAATTTCTTCATGTTGATAGTAATATTTGATATTGTCTTTTATTACTGATTCGGAATTGAATTCTGATTTAATGGTAATTGATGGTATTGCAATTGGAGTCGCTGCACCAAATCTTTGTAAATCATCCAGGATTTTCTTCAAAACAATATCATACTTTTCTTTCAATTCCGCAGAAACATCAACTAATACTGCTTCTAAGTCCTGAACATTCTGATCTGTTTTATCTCTTTCATTGTAGTAACGTGAGAAACCAGAAGCAAGAGTTTTGTTTTTATCGCCCTTTTTATCATCTAATATTCGCAGTGCTTTAATGTCTTCAAATGATACGATCTTCTTGATTTTATCTTTAAAACTACCTTCAATTTCACGCAAGTGCCCAGATTGTGGGTCAAGTGAATAACAGGTTAATCGGTAATGAGCTGCAAGATTCTTTTTAAGGTACTGAATTAGTGAAAGCTCTTCATCCGATCGGTTAAGATAAGCGGATAACATTCCAAGTGAATTGGTTGGTTCAAAGGAAATCAAAGCGGTTGCATCATTACGGTTCACATCTAAATCAGAAATAAACTCGCTCAATTCTATTAGTGAGTCATTGGCAGCTATGTCATATTCAAATTGAATGATTAGTTCAATTCTGGGAATATTTTCTTGGACATATTCCTCTAGTTCTTCCTTTTCTTCCTCAGTTATGCTAGGAGACGAACTTTCCTGGAATTTTTGTAATACGTCTTTGAAAACGGAATAACTAGATTGTGAAAAATCTTCAAAAGACAACTTTTCTTCACCTGTAGCAAAGATCTTTAATGCTTCAAGCAAGGAAGTTTTTCCTGTATTGTTTTTACCAACAATAAGAGTAATGTCGTCTTCAAGATTAATTGATACATCCGAAAGCAGACGGAAATTTTTAATAGTAAGGTTACTGATTCGCATAATGGTTTCTGAATAGCGCTATAATTACTCAAAAATGGTAATTTATTTCCTCATATTATCTAATCTGGATGAAATTTAAGATTTACCTATTAGGTAATCCCCTCTTCCGAATCCAAACTCCCATCCCAGCTTATTAGGTAATTCCACTTGGGAAGCAATCGAATCTTTGATTGATGGCTGATTCCAGGCGTTTTTATATTCCACACGAAATCGATCCCAAAAAGTCAATTCCACTTTTTAAGTCAAATCATTGAAAGTTCCGGAAAGTCTTTTGAGGATTGGGATTTAGATGATTTCAGATTCGGACCCAATTCCACAATTTAAAATAACCACTACACTTTTTTGAATAAAACATTCTTTCCGGAACATCTTGATACAAGTATTTATAGAACTTGATAACTTCTGCATCTGTATGATAGCGAATAAAATATGCATGAGGTGTACTTGGTGTTCCGCCATAAATGGTTTTATACGGGAAACCGTTTTCAACAAGTTTTTGGTTTAAGCTGTAGATAAAATTTTTTGATCCGGATAAAAGTTTCACTCGAATTGATTTGTTAGATTCTAAATATACAGAACCATCTCCGTCAAAGATTCCACGTATAAAATGCCTCAAATACTCATTCGGTATCTCAGGGAAACTAATTGTTAAACTCTTGTTTGGCGTTATTCCAAGTTGGATTAAATCATTTGCAAGATCATTGTTTCCAATACTGAAGTAATATAATTCACCGGCAGTTGTGTTATCCAGTTCTCGTTTTTCCCGGAATCTGATGGTTGCATTGCATTCCATTAATTCCAAAAATTTTTGGACAAGTTCTTTTTCTTTTTGGGCGAATGATAACACACCAAACTCATATCCGGAATCGTTTTTCCGAATGTGTAAATTTCCATCCGTATAAATCAATCCAAGTACATACGCCATTTCATCCGACCAGTTTTTGAAGAAATTTTCAGCATATCGAATTTTCTGGAACACAATGTTTTCTTCATTTCCAAATTCATCAATGCGTGTTGTTTTGATTTTCCCTCTGTCCAAAGCTAACGTTCGTGCCTGGGTTTTCGACCTTGCATCGATTCCAAATTTCTTTAACTTATAATGAACATTAATTCGTGTGCAGCCTGCTAATTTGCCGATGTCAGTCAATGACATTTCCTTTTCAACATATAATTCAATCAGCTTCTCCCGGGTTAAAAAATCATCGGCTACTCCCCTTTGATGTCTCTCGTGTTTTTTATGTGCTGCTTCGGTGTTTAAAGTATAACAGGTTTTGCACAAGCCTTTAGCCACGTGCTTTACTTCTGAACTTCCACAACGAATACATTTTTCAAATTTTCGAGACCACATCCTGTAATAGTAAGTAAGGCGTATTAAACTTTGATCTTTTAAATTAAGAATCATTTTTGAAATGAAATAAAACCTGAAGACCTTCCTACTCTGCGAGATTCCTCGGTCTAAGTACCCAAGCTATATTAATAGATCGCAATAACATTATAGGACAAGAGAAGCGATAGCTTCGATAAGCCAAAGCGTTAGCGCGGCTTGATTATCCTAAATAGCACGATTCTGAGCTTCGAAGGATTTGCCCTATAATTAGACGTTATATTAAATAGCCGCTGCGCCTTCGCTGAAAAATCCTTTATATGACAAAATTGAAGACAACTATTCCATCATCAAATACTCTATTTCATTAGCTTCCGTAAGAGCTACAATCATTTTTGTTCCATTCAATAACGCTTTGTAACGCTTATTGGTGATCGGAATGAAATCTGCGTTAATCAATTCAAACAGCGTGCTTTTCGGGTCGCGATACAATGAGAAAACAAGATTGGATTGATTGATTTGTCCGATTATACAGTTATCACAAAGCTCTTTGAAATAATTGTTATAGAGTGTGTAGCTGTCATTCTCGGCAAGAATTAGCCAAAATTGATCATTTTTTAATGAGATTATACCCTCTAAAGATTTTGCGCTGAAATTGAATGTGGGTTCTTTAAGAAGTGTTTCGAATCGAGTTCCTTCTGGAGTACTAAAATATAAAACATCAGAAGTTACCGCACCACCAGATGCGTCTTTTGCATCAAACCAATACAAGCTGTCTGCTTCAGTTGAATAGATTGCAAACTCATTATTTTCTTTATGTAACTCCATTACTTTTACTTTTTCATTTTCATCAAGACTAAGCCTCATCATCAAGCGATAATCCTTACTTCTGTATAGTTCCTTCCCCGATGACGAAATAACAATTGATTCAATCAATTCCGAATGAATTGTTTTTATGTTGATGTAAATCGGCTCTTTCTCAAATTCAAAATTATCAATGGTCTCAAATCCTGCATAACTTCCTTTATTTACTTTGAATGAATAGATGAGACGCCCTTTATTGATCAAAAAATAAGTCCTCTTTTCTAGGGAATAATACATGTAATAACCTCGCTTTAAGTTTTCCGAAACTAAAACAACGTTTTCCAGGATTTTTTCCAAGGTTACAGCTGAATAAACATGGTATATTTCAATATTGCCTTTTCGGGTATATTTTATTCTCTCCGATATAATTCCATTATTTATCCACGCTGAATTTTTATGTCCGTCAACGGTTGTTGGAACAAAGGTATGAAGATGTTCTCCGTACTCATTATAAATTTGGATCTGTTCTACTTCCCCCTTTTCATCGTAAACGTAACGATATAAGTATAAATTGGTATCTATTGAAAAACCTTCCGTTTTGAATTTCGAAATTAACACGGTGTCTCCTTTTTCTTCATCAATGACTACCCGTGTCTGATAATCCCCAGTTCGATATTCCAATAACGATTTCCCCAGGTAATCATCAATCTTTAATCCGGGTCTGTTCCTAATAAATGGAATTCCTTTCTTGGGAAAGAATTTGAGCTTTTCCGCGGAGAAAAGTATTTCATTGTAAGGACTTTTTTTTTCCATTGATGTTTTCATCAATATTCTGACGTTCGATTTTGCTTCCGGGAATTTGTCAGCCAGATCAATAGAATCTGTAATATTGTGAGAGAACAGATAGTGGTCCTGACGCATCGGGTAAGCTACACTGTTTGCAGTGGAATAAAACAGTTTCCAATTATTGACTTTACTGATAGTGTATTCATTTGAATGCCCATTTTTACTGGTTATTTTCAGAATGGTGGCTTTCTTTTCTTCTGAATAATGCTTTTCAACGGAACGGATAGGCTGAAGATAACCGTTCCTGAGATTCATATCTAATAACGAGAGAACCGAATCTCGTTTAACAACACAAAAATCCCTGCTAAAATTGTAAATGGTGTCATAAATTGGCTCGGAAAGACGGTGGTTTTTATATTTGAATCCATATTTACCGTTTTCAGGATATACTGTGATTCCATTTTCAAAAAACACCGCATGTTCTGCCAGGTAGTTTAAATCCTCGTTTTTTTGATATTGACCCATACAAGATGTTACCGAAATAAAGATGGAAAACATTAGGATATAGGTAGATTTTGCAGACATTTTGTTTATTTTGAGGATAATCAAAAATAAGGAATATTGTGAAATCTTTGATTAACAACTTAGTGACACAAGATGACGAACCGCTTAATACCGCGATAGCTATTGGAATGAATAAAAGTTGGAGCCTTTTTTAAGTTGAGGTAAAACGGATGACCTTCCCTCCTGCCCGTCAATCTCGGTCTGAGTAACCAAAGCTATATGAATAGAAAAGCGTTTCATTACCTCTGCTGTGTCTCGTAAAATTTATACTCACCATTCGATAAGACCCTGTAATGACTGTGAACCAGGGGCTCAACTACCTTCAATTGTTCGTTCAGCGACCCATATTTGCCATTCTGTCGAACGAGCAAAACGCCATTTACAAACGGATGAATCAACTCATATTCGATGGGCAAAACAAGGTTTCCGGTGCGATCTACAATGCCCATTTTTTTATTTAGCTCCACGATAGCCAGATCATTGCTGAAGGGGTGAATCTTGTCATACCTGAATGGAATAATCGTATTCCCCCATGTGTCGATCATACCGTACTTATTACCTTCATCCGACATTTTTAAAAGAATAAACGTCCCATCAGAATTTTCTAAATCTCCTGATCGTTCAAATTCAAACCCAGTAATCTGCTTTCCTGACATATTCACAATAGCTAACTTATTGCTGCCTGCTGTCAAGACTGCGTAACCGCTTGGAAGAGCATGAACACTTCTATAGATGGGATTCGTTTTAAAGCTTAGATCGTTAGATAGGATTCCAAATTTAGTTTCACGGTCTTCTAGTGTTGAATAGATAAAATCGGTACTGAAGCGACTTTTTTCGAGGCTCTTAAATGGATAGTTTATCATGAATTCACCGTTGCGATTCATGATTCCACCCTTTTCACTATAGCTCACATACCGATTGTATCCAATGCGTTCGATGGCATCAACGCAGTAACCAACCGTTTTATTAAAGATGCTGTCATAAATGGCGTATGTGTTGCTAATATCAAGCATAGCTAAATATTCTCCCTGAAAATATTCGATCGTGCGGTGTGTAGCCGGGATAACAAGGTTGCCCAATGTGTCCAGCATCCCGAATATCTCATACTCCATTTCTGGCATTTCAGTTCGTTGTTCTCTGATTGTGGTAACAGCAAAACGATACCCATAACCGTTACCGTCTTTCCATGTAAACGATTGACCTTTGTATAGACTTTTCTCGGAGTTCAAATGTTCCTTGTGTGTAATTATTGGCGCTTCATTCGGAGGGAGCAAATAGATACCGTATGGGGTGTGTATTCCATGGGTTTTCAACACCTTTCCTTTTGAATTCCTCAGAATATATCCATTCGTTCGCTCACTGTTTATGTGTTTGGAATACCACAGGCCTTTGGATGGTTGAACGAATCGTGTTACATAATCACGTCGTAAGTAGGTGTAATAGTCCACTTCGATGAGTTGAACATCATTGTAAAATGGAAAATAGTAAATGGGCGGACTATTTTGGGGTTTCTTCTCCGCATTTTGGATCGCCTGGCAGATCCTGGCGTCTAAACTGTCTTGTTGGGCAAAACTTTGAAAAGGAAAGAGCATACATAGAAGGAACAATCGCATACATTCATTTACAATTGGAGTGTTGTTTGGTTCAAGTGTGATGATCATTTTGGGTCAATTAGCTAACAAATTAGTGATTTTAATTCGACCAGATCTTCGATTGATGGGATTCAATGTCCCTGGTTTCTTAACTTTCTCCAACGCGCGAATTAGATTTACAGATTAATTCGTATTTTGACAAACTGCTAACTTAGCCGCACTTAGCGTCAACTAAACAAGTAACACCTAATTAAATCAAGAATGTTAGAAAAATTTAGAACTGCTTATAAGAATTATTTATTCATTAAAATAATAACGGTAACACTTGTGGTATTCTTTTCCGTTGCGATTATGGTACCAATAATAATTATTGCGGAACTAGTTGGAATTAACATTAGAGAGAACTCAGGGCAAAATTTTGATGTTAGTTTTGGAAACGTATTTTTCTTTTTTTTGTTCGGTATATGTTCAATTGGGATCATATGGTTGGCACAAAAATACATACATCAAAAAAAATTATCCGAATTAGGATTTCGAGGTAAAATTTGGCGAACAATTTTAATTGGGTTTATGGTTGGTGCAATTTTAGTTACTCTAAAATATATTGTTTTAATCTCAAGCGCTGAGTATGTTAAGTATATAAAAGTAATTCCTGCCGACATTTCAATTTTAACTTATTTGGCTTATTATCTCTATTTCATGGTCGGATTCGTTTTTTGGAATTCGGTTATTGAAGAATTAGGTACAAGAGCATATCCCATTCAAAAACTAAAGAATTACATGAACCCTCATATTATATTTATAATTATGGGATTGATATTTAGCTTTGGGCATTTTGTACTTAATGATTTTAGTCTTGGATATTTTCTAAGTCTTTTCATTTTTTCATACATTTTTTCACTTTTGTATTTCTACTCAAATTCAATTTGGTTGCCCATTGGTTTACATAGCGGTGTGAATTGGGTAGAGTTTTCATTTTTTGGAACAAATTGGAAGTTAGGAGCAATTTACAATATTGAAATATACAACATACCTAATTGGTCATATAATTACGCAAATGCATTTATCCTATTTGGGTTTTTACTACTGATTATTTATTTGAATAAAAAAGGCTTTTTCAACAAATACTTTCCAGGAGAAAATCCTCAATCAATTTCAATATCAGTTAAATAAGTCTACCATTAATCATAAATTTGATTCAAAAAACCAACGCTGCATTTCATTTGAACGTTTACTACTTTTATCATGGGAAAAGCTTACTTAATATCGCTATTCATTGCATTCGGAATGACAACCAATGCACAAGTGAATTCTGCAAATTATTGTGGACATACTCAATCTGCTAAGCAACTGGCAGAATCGCATCCGGAACGTGCTGCAACGATCAACAAATCCAAAACAAAAAACAGTTCTTCCCATCATCTGCAAAAGGATTTGTCTGAAATCTACATTATTCCGGTAGTTTTTCATATTATTCACGACAATGGTCCTGAGAATATTAGTGATGATCAAATTCAGGATGCATTGAGAATTTTGAATCGCGATTTTAGAGCTCAGAATCCGGATACTGCTTTTGTTGCTACTCCTTTTCAGGGCTTACCTGCTGATGCGAGAATAGAATTTCGATTAGCCTTGCGTGCTCCAGACGGTACTTGCTTTAATGGAATTACACGAACAGTTTCTCCAACTACCAACGGTGGTATGGGAGCAGGCTCAGAGATGGTTCAGGCAGTTATAGACGGAAATGATGTTTATCAGGGAATTTGGCCGCATTATCACTACATGAATGTTTTTGTGGCAAATGATATTTCTGCTGCAGGCTATACTTATTATCCAAATGGAGATACAACGCAAAGTCCGGAGAACATGAATTACAACGGTATTTTTATGTTGGCTGAATATACCGGGAGTATTGGAACAAGTGAGGAATACAAAAGTAGAGTACTTACTCATGAAGCCGGGCATTGGCTGAATCTGGCCCATATTTGGGGTGAATACAGTGTGGAGGATTTTTTTAATTGCGGACCGGAAATTGATGATTACGTAGAAGATACTCCCGATTGTACAGGAACTTTTAATTGTGATGTCACGCTAAATTCCTGCGAAGAAGATAACGAGTATTGGGGAATTCCAATGGTCGATAACGTAGAAAACTATATGGAATATGCTTATTGCAGTAAAATGTTTACAGGTGGTCAAACAACGCGTATGCGTGATGCCTTGCTTAGTGATGTTGGCGGACGATTGTACCTTTGGTCGGAAGAAAATCTGAATCAAACGGGTGTATTGTCCGGAGTTTCATTTTGCAACATCAACTTTGAAGCGGATAGAACAGCTTTGTGTGCAGGAACTTCCGTTAATTTTGAACCGTCAATAACTCAGGGCATTGCTACCTATTCATGGACGTTTACCGGAGGTACTCCAGGCACTTCATCGCTTAGTAATCCAAGCATAAGCTATCCTGTTGATGGGAATTATGACGTAAGTCTTACTGTTACAAGTCTGCTCGACGGAACGAGTTATTCTATTGAAAAAACAATGTATATCACTGTTGGAAATGCATTCCCGACTTTTGAAGCGATTGGTCCGTTTTGTGATGGTGAACAAGTACCTTCTTTACCAGGCACTTCATTAAACGGTCTTATCGGTACGTGGAATCCGGATGTGATAAACAATCAGGTTTCTCAGGACTATACGTTTACTCCCGCAATCGGTGAGTGTGCTGCCGACGATTATGTTCTGTCAATTGTGATTAATGCTTTGCCAGGTGTTACGATGAACGACCTCCCTCCACTTTGTAATTATGATCAACCTTTTCAGTTAACAGGAGGTTTGCCAGTGAATGGAGGCTATTTTGGTGAAGGAATTGTTGGAGGCTACTTCTTACCGGACTCTGCTGGAATTGGAACACATACCATCACTTATGTTTATACGAGTTCGTTCGGATGTTCATCCAGTGCAAGTATAGAATTCGAAGTGGATGAATGTCTTGGTTTAAATGAAATGACGGATTCTGGCTTATCCATTTATCCAAACCCATCTTCCGGTAAAATGACTATCGAATTGGAGATGCACCCAATCTTAACTTATTCGTTAATAGATTTGACCGGAAAATGGGTAATGACAGGTACAAAGAACGCTAATAAGATCGAAATTGATTTAGCTCCTTTTCCAAATGGATACTATGTTTTAGAACTTACAACTGCTTCTTCGAAGTATCGAAATTCGGTTATTATTCAAAAATGATAACAATGTTTAAAATCGAGTTCCCCAATCCCAACAACAAAGCCCCGACTGTTACGATCGGAGCTTCATTTACTTGTAAAGTGTTCCGCCTCAGCGGAGCTGCTCTACTTCATCTTTAACTGTACTCATGTCCTACTTAGGCTTTGTTTAGACATGTATTAATGCGTATCCATGTTATGTAAGATGCGCATGCCCGGTTTGATGTGTTTTTTAACTTTTTCGAAAAGTGATTTGGATTGGGTTTTTCCGTTAATTATCAAGGCTCTCTCGTTCAGTTCGAAGGAGTTGATTTTCCCCTTGTAACCCGCTTTTTTCAGATCGTCCATAACCGCTTTAGTAATGTCATTGTCAATGGGTAAGGAATTTAATTCTGCAGTAGATTTAGGCTCCTTGATTAAAGGCGGCGTTTTTACTTCCATGCGGGTTACTTCTTTTTCCTGCAATTTCAGCTTGGCTTGAATCTTGCTCGACTGTTCTTCAATCTTGCGGGATTGTTCGTTAATTTTGAGTGACTCCTGGTTGATTTTGTCTGATTCGATTTGGATCTTCGCTTGTTCTTGTTCGATCCGGCGCTGTGCCTCATTGTGTTTTTTCCAGTCAATCTCTCCGTCTTTTTTGCTGGTTTCGGCATCAATGATCGCTACTTGTTTGTCAATAACCGCTACATGTTTATCAATGACTGCTGAATGCTTGTCAATGATTGCTGAGTGCTTGTCAATGATCTTAGATGCTTCGTCAATGATGCGTTCTTCTTCTGATAAATCAACTTCCGCATACTCATCAGCTGGATATCCAACAACTTCTTCCGAAGCAATGGCTGCTTCATACATCTCAATCAACTGCTTGATCCGCGGAAGGTATTGCTCCCGGTCTTTTCCCGGAATCAACTTCCCGTCGATTTTAAAATTTTCCAGGTTTTCCGGTACCTGGTACAGCACTCCACCGCTCTTGAAAATGTATACGTGAGACTCCTTCCCTTTCACGTCATCCACATACCGGATGGAAGTTCCTTCCGGAATATCTTCCGGATTGTATTTTTCCTTACTCGGAGTTTCCGATGCAGGTGATTTCATTTCCTGGGCGGAAGAGGAATTCACGTTCAAAACAACTAAAAAGAGAACCACACTCATTGCTACACAAGCAGACAGGAAGTACTTTTCACGGATACTGAGCACCTTGTTAGTGTTGAAAAGAATTCGTTTTGCGCGGTCTGCCAGCTTCATTTTCTGATCACCGAATTGCAGGGCGAACCGCTGTGTATTCAGGTTGTATTCCTGGAAGGAAATCAGGGCATGGACAAATTCTTTTTTATTGTTCGTAACGCTGATCGCCAAATCATCGCAGCAATTTTCACGTTCGTCTTTCAACAAGGAGGAAATCCACAAAATACCGGGGTTAAAGAAAAACAGGATTTCAATGAACGTCTGCATGAGATTGACCGCGTAATCACTGCGGCGAATGTGTGCAAGTTCGTGCAGCAAAATAGCTTCTACCTGGTCTTGGGGAATATTGTTCAACAATCCGACCGGCACCAAAATAACCGGTTTGAAGAACCCTGTTACCGATGGAATTGTTACCAGTTTGGATTCCAGGAGTTTAACACTGCGTTTGATTCGGAGTGAAACCTGGAGTTCTGTCACGCGTTTCCGCCAGAATTCCGGAGGTGAAATTGTTTGATAATTACGAGCACGGTAAACCTGCCGGATATCGCCCGTGATTCGGATACATTTGAAGATAAAAACCACAAACCAGATAAAAACGATCCAGGAACCGTAGCTGCTGATGAATGCAGAGATGATTGAAAGTGTCTGTTGTGATGGATCAACCTCTTCCTTTATTCCTGCAGTAGAAACTGAAACAGGTTGTTCTGTTTGAAACTCACTTTTTACCAAGTTATCCGTTTGTAAAACAGGTGCTTGCGTTTCGAATTCGCTATAGAAAATGAAACCGATCGTCACCAGGAATGAAATACTCAGTCCTGCGAGCAAATTGTAACGGATTGCCGAAGTTGCTTTTTTGGTAAGTAAAAGGGTAAGGCCTGCCAGTAAAGCAGCTGCGAGTCCAAGCCAAAGCGAATGGATGATTGTCCAGCTAATTGCCTTGATAATAGAGTCATTCACTAAAGTATTCATAGTATAAAGCTTTTTAAAGTTATTATTTCTTGTCCAGTTGGTCCAGCATCGCACGAATTGCGTCCAATTCTTCTTGCGAGGTATTTTTGTTTCCCAGCAGCTGCATCATCAGGTTGGTACTTGAACCGTTAAACATCGTATCGATGAACTTGTCCAGTAAAACGGTCTTTGTTTGATTTTCTTCGATTGCCGCACTGTAAATATGCTTCATACTCGATGCATCCCGCAGTAACATTTCTTTCTCAGTCATGATCTGCATCAGCTTCAATGTGGAAGTATATTGTACGGCACGTTTCTGTTCGTTCAGGAATTCATTGACGAAACGAACTGTAGAAGGACCGTTTTTCCAAAGCACCTGCAAAATCTCCAGTTCTGATTTTGTCGGTTCCGATTGCGGATTATTTTCGAAGTCTTTTGCTTTCATTTTTCAAAGGTAGGAAACTTTTCGTACGAAACAAGTGGTAGGTTCATTTTAACAAAAAAAAGAATGGTTTTTTTGGGGTGTTATGTTCCGTAAGCTCCAGTTACAGGCAGATAATTGGAAACAATAAAAATTTCATGTTTTTTGAAATGAAGCGAAAATAGATGACCTTCCTACCCTGTTTTACAGATTAATATGTATTTTGGACAGCCGCTAACGGCATTTAAATAAGGAATAACTAATGAACATATTAAAACCTTTTAAAACCCTTCCCCTTGGTTATTATAGAATTTTTATTTTCGGTTGGGTTATTTTCCCATTTCTTTTGGGGGTAATTCTTGCTACAATTAATAACGATTCTGATGCTTTTGTCGCTGGGATTCTCATGGGTATTCCTATTTATTTCGTTATTGCAAGGTTTGTAATCTGGATTTATGAAGGCTTCCAGGCAGATAAGAAAAAGAAAGAAAATCATTCTTAAATCCTTCAAATTGAACAGAATGAATCACATTTTTTAATTAGCCTGACTTAATAAAAAATCAATCAAAATAATCGGAAACAGGTCAACGGATTAATGAGGCTCTACCGCATCAAAGTCACCGACCCTTTCGCGCTGACCACTCCGTCATCTTTCAGGTGCTTGGCAACGATTGTCCAGGTATAAGTTCCCGAAGGTGCTTCCAATCCTTTGTAAGTTCCGTCCCAGCCCTTGTCCGCTTCGTGACTTTCAAATACCACTTCGCCCCAGCGGTTGTAAATCAGCAGGTTGAATTTTGCGGTGTCGAAACCCGTGGAAAAGAACGGCCGGAAAACAGCGTTGTGCTGATCTCCGTTTGGGGTGAACGAATTCGGGACATAATACGACAAGCCGTTTTCCACGATGAGCTGTAGATAAGTCGTATCGATACATCCGCCGGCTGTGTGCACAATGAGCATTACGGGGTACACTGCTTCCGAATCTAGGGGATACAAATGTTGCACATCAGGTGCTTCCGTTGAAGTTCCGTCTCCAAAGACCCAAATCAACTCTTCGTTGTGTGGCTCCCCGCTAAATGTCACCAGCGGATGATCGGTCAGTGCCGGATTGGGCGTTGCCTGTATGCTCATCGGAACATCGTGTATCAGTTCCACGGTTGCCTGTGCAGTTCCCGAACAAGTCCCGGCAGCATTCGTTCCGGTAACGGTGTAAACGGTACTTACTGACGGAGAAGTGCTTACCTTACTCCCATCGGGCAAAAAGAAATCCACACTGGGACTCCAGCTGTAACTTTCCGCTCCGCTGACAACCAGTACCGCCAGGCCTCCTGCACAAATCTGGAAATCGTTGACAGTGAGTTCCAGGCCGGGTGTCACTGTAACGGTTGCAAGAGCTGTGGCGGAACATCCGTTTTCCGTACCGGTAACTGTGTATACGGTCGTAGCGGTAGGATTGGCAATTACTACCGATCCGCTAGTTGTATTCAGTGCACCGGCCGGAGACCAGCTGTAAGTGCTTGCTCCGCTGGCAGTGAGTGTTGCGGTATAGCCCGGGCAGATTGTTGCATTATTGACGGATAACTCTACCGCAGGTTTGACAATCACTGTAACCGTCGTGCTTCCCGAACAGCCAGTGCTTGTTCCGTTAATGATGTAAGTGGTAGTAACAGCCGGATTGGCTATTACGCTGTTACCGTTGGTGGAAGAAAGGCCTGCGGCCGGAGACCAGCTGTAATTCATTGCTCCTGTGGCGTTCAGGGTGACCGGTTCACCGGGGCAGATTTCGGCTCCTTCGGATTCTATAGTCAGTCCGTTTGTCACGGTAACGGTAGTCTGAATGGTATCACTGCACGCTCCGATGTACCCGATGATCGTATAAACAGTTGTAACGTTTGGTGAAGCACTGACACTGTTTCCTGTGGTGGCGCTTAGTCCCGTAGCTGGCGACCAGTTGTATTGTGAAGCACCTGTTGCCGTCAGCGTGGCAGCTTGCCCCGGACAGATTGTTGCTCCGTTTACACCGACCTGGAACGGAGAAATAACAGCGACCTGAACGGTATCGTGCACAGGGCAGCCGTCTTTGATCCCATCAATGAAATAAGTGGTACTAACAGCCGGGGATGCAACAACCAAGGGCCCGGAAACAGTATTTAACCCGCTTGCAGGCGACCAGGAATAATTGCCGCCGCCGGATCCGGATAGATCCAGCACCACACTTTGACCCTGGCAGATGGATGTATCACTTGCGGCGCCGGTAATGGAAGCCACTGTTAGAACGAATACTTTCGAAGTGGAACAGGAAGACTGGGGAATGTTTTGTCCCACAACATATGTGGTTGTCGCCGCCGGAGACAGATCAACCGTATCGCCGTAATATACGTCGCTACTGCTCCAGGGAACCCAGTAAAAATCCTCGTCTGCCACGCCGCCGGTAACCGATAGTTGTACACTTTCCCCGGCACAAATCAGGGTGTCACCCGTTAAGTTAATTTCCGGGATAGGAACCACTGTTACAGTAATGGTATCGGTATCAGTACAGATTCCATGATGTCCCGTAACGACATAAGTGGTGGTTTGCTGCGGGTTCATCACGACCGTATTCCCGACAGTGGTGTTCAGGTAGGTTGCCGGTGCCCAGGTATAGGTATCGGCTCCCATTGAAATGATAGTGGCTGGTTCACCCTGGCAGGCGACGGGGAAAGCATCGTTGATATCCGTATCAATAGATAATTGGCCGAGCGCTAAGGTCATTTCTTTGGTAGCGGAATAACAGGTATTCCCGATCATTTTCCGCACGGTGTACTCCCCAGCCCCGTAAGCAGTAAGTGCAAGCGATGACGATGTTTGTCCGGTGAGCGCAATGCCGTTTTTGTACCACTGCCAGCTGCCTCCCAAAGGCCCGCCATAGGCATTCAGTGTGGCGGTGCCCATACAAATATCACCGGATTCACTGATGAATACTTCATTAAAAGAGCTGGAGGTGTTGAGCCGCAGATTGTCTACCAGGAAGTAAGGGCTGCACATGGAGCTCACATAATCGTACGAAAGATTCGGTGCCGGTCCAAGAATAACCTGTGCCACATTGAAGGTCGGAACAAAGGTCATGACCAATTCTTGCCAGTCCTGGTTCGCTACGGGATGAACAGTCACAGTACCAATGGGCACGAAAGGAAGCGGCACTTCGAATACGCCCAGGGGAGAAAAGGCCAATGGCAGGGTGTGGCAGGTGGGAGTTCCGTAAAGGGTAAAGTTCATAGGACCTACCGGATTTCCGGGTGGACAGGGACCGTCGCCCAGCCCGCGTCTTCGGTTATAGATAACATCGAACTTGATGGTATAAGCTGTTCCGCTGACCAGTGGGGCCGGCAGGCAGGTACCGATGAATTCCTTATAGTTTATGACCGCGAAAATACCAATGCACCCATCGCCATCCATGTTAGTGATAAAACTCTGTGGAAGCGCTGTCTGACTGGTATAGCCGCAGGTATTTAAATAATCGACTGTTCCTTGCGGAATGGCCTGTTGCCAGTATGGCATATTAACTTGTGAGCTCCCGGTAGGACATTGCCAGTGTTGTTCGAAAGAAGGATTGGGTAACAGGGATGAAGGAGTAAGTGGACCGGGGCCGTTGCAGGCACATTGCGGATCGTTCAGATCGATTAAGCCATTGCCATTGTCGTCAATCCCGTTGGAACAGTTTTCCTGACCCAGAACCGCTGTGCTAAAGATCAAAGCCGGCAAGAGGATAAGGACTTTTGAAAGAGTAAAGCGGTTCATAAGTGTTGAGTTTAGGAATAATTGAAAGTTAAGTAGTTTCTTTCGCTTCCGGGCAACGGATAGATCAACGAAAGAAGCAGCAGGATAGTTGGAAACGCCCCTCCCCGATCCAGTAGCTGTAGATGATCTCTAAGAAGGAATCGAAACAAGTTAAATTTGGGTCATTGGATGACAATTTCAGCCCTTGTTTGTGATTTTGAAAACCAGGCACTTATTGTTTTAGGTTTTAATGATATGTCAACTACCTGTAAAACAGTGATTAAATCAACTGCTAAAACAATTCGGTACTTATCGTTTTAGTTTGGCTACCTTTGACCACATCTTAAAACAACTAAATGAAAACACTACTACGACTAACCTTATCAATGGCAGCATTGGTATTCTTCTCTCATTTGCATGCTCAGACCTGTTTGCCCTGCTCTTATAACCTGGACTGGTCAAATGCGCAATCAATTGAAATTGACAACTCTACAAATGCCCAGGCACTTACCGGACATCAGATTAAGATCACATTCGATAGCCAGGCGCTGATTGCTGCAAATCAAATGAATGCAGATGGAAGTGATTTGCGCTTTACAAGCAATTGCAGTGACAACCTGAGTTACTGGATTGAGGATGGACTCAATACACCGACTACCAATGTATGGGTGAAACTTTCAACAGTTGCTGCCAATGCGGTGGATACGATTCACATGTTTTACGGTAATCCGGCTGCAGTTGCCCAAAGCAGCGGCGACAATACCTTTGAATTTTTTGATGATTTCGAAGGATCAACACTCGATTTGGCCAAATGGGAACTAAGAGGTACGCCCATTATAAATTTATCCGGCGGGATATTGAATTTATCCGGAAATAACAATTGGGAATACATCCGCAGCAACATCCATTTTACGCAACCCGTTGTTATTGAAGAAACTCACTCAAAAAGTGGTCCCTCATTTGGTTTTTTGCTGGGATACAGTGGTTCTGATTATCGTTACACCTTTCGAACAGCCGGACCTGATTTGGGCTGCACGGAAGATCCGGATGTTTCCAGTGGAAATGCCTGGTTTGATATGAATTATCCTGCACTTCCCGCCTCAGCTGATGCCGCTACCTTTTATGATTATAAAATTGTTGCCGGTATGAGCGGATCTACTATCCAGGTAAGTGAATACTGCAATACAACAACTGCCAATTGCAATACCACATTGGCCAGCTTGAACTCTTCTTCGGGCACTGATTTCTTCATAGGGTATTCTTCTTATGCGGTAGGTTACGACGGATTTTCCAAAATCATTAAAGTAAGAAAGTATACACCCGTGGAACCGACACTGACTGATCTCAATTCTTATAATGCGCTGATCGTGAATTTGGGTGCGGATGCCGTTCTTTGCGAAGATGTTCCGCTTATTTTGGATGCTGGAAACGCTGGTTTTACTTTTAACTGGAATGACGGTTCTGTGAGTCAGACAATCAGTCCTGCAGCTTCCGGTTCTTATTGGGTAGAAGTTATTAGTCCGACCGGTTGTACAAAAAGAGATACGATTTCGGTTACATTCAATCCGTTACCGATTGTTGATTTGGGAGTGGATACTTCTATTTGTGAAGGAAATACTTTAACATTGGACGCTCAAAATACCGGAGCGGTTTATGCATGGAGTTCCGGTGATGTGACTCAGCAAATCAGTTTACTGACTGCAGGTTCTTATTCCGTTTCGGTAACAGACGCGAACTTGTGTGCTTCAGCTGATACCATTGTGATCCAGGTAAATGCACTCCCGGTTGTTGATTTGGGATCGGATATTTCAATCTGTGAAGGTTCTTCACCTGAATTGGATGCTCAGAATACCGGTTCATCGTTTCTTTGGAGTGATGGTTCCATGCTCCAGACGCTTAGCGTGTCTGCAGGCGGAGTGTATTCTGTATCGGTAACAGATGCAATGGGTTGTGAAAATGCGGATACAATTGCGATAAATACACTGGCTCTTCCTGTAATTGATTTGGGGGATGATACCTTACTTTGTGCCGGGAACCTGCTCTTATTGGATGCACAGAATCCGGGCAGCACTTACGAATGGAATACAGGTGATACGCAGCAGCAACTATCCGTGAACGCTTCAGGAAGTTACTTTGTGGAAGTTACTCAGGCAAACGGTTGTGTGGATTCAGATACCATCGTTGTGAGCACACTAACTATCAACAATACGACTAATGTGAACGGAATTACCATTACTGCCAACGAAACCAATGGGGCTTATCAGTGGATTGATTGTTCAAACGGGCAACCGATTCCGGGAGCAACGAGTGCCGCCTTCACTCCTGCTGCAAATGGCAGCTACGCTGTGGTACTGACATTCAACGGATGTACTGACACTTCCAATTGTGTGTCCATTACTACCGTTAGTTTATCTGAAATGGGGATAGAACAAACCATCATTTACCCAAATCCTACCAATGGACTAGTGAACATCGTATCTCCGAACTCCGGTGAATACTTCATTACAGACATGGTTGGACAGGTGCTTCAAGTGTTGGAATTGGAAAAATCCATGGAATCCACTGTCGATTTAAGTGCTTTACCAAATGGTGTTTACTACTTGCGTTCAGGTGAAAATAATTTATTGAACCAACGAATTGTGCTGACCCGTTAAGGAATCACATAATAAATTAGAAAGCCCGTCTTAATTACTTTTAAGTCGGGCTTTTTTGTTAAACGGCTTTGCAGATGAATCAGGAAGCATTGTTCCGGGAAAGCCATGTTACCACAACCGCTCTTTACTCACCGTCTCTTCAGAAATCCCAATGAAATGAGGAAGCCAGCAATCGGCTACAATTACACCGATTTCCGCACTGCAGTTAGGACAAACCTGGTTCAGCACGCTTAAGTCACCCGGACCGCAGCAGCCTTGTAAGCGCTTGGCGTCTTTGTGATTGCGAAGCAGGACACTTTCTTTGTTTACGAAGAAATCAATGGGTTTTCCAAAATGAAACTCCAACTCGCTGGCGTTTATATACAGTCCCGGACCAATCAGCGGTTCCTGGTCTTCCAGGTTTGCCTGATCCGAAAACACCTGCTCTAACTCCATGACAGAAAGTTTATAATTGCATATTTTACAGTACAGTTGCATGGTAGAAGCAAAATTAAAGGTTTCAACTATTAAACGCATGGATTGCTTTTGGGTTGTTTCAGAAAAGAATACAACATCCCCTCCAAAATACGCCTTTTGCCCTATTGAAAGAACCACTCTTCCGCCCTTACTTTGCTTAAAAAAATGAAATCATGAAACACGTATTGTATTTATTGGTTGCAGTGGTTCTTATTGCAAGCTGCAGCAAAGAAAAGAAAGCCTTAAAGAGTCTGGGAGGAGAAACCTGGGTGATGACCAAATCTACTTATACAGATACCGGGAATGAAGACCTGACAGGAATCCGCAGAGCGTTTACGTTTGATAAGTGTAAGCCGAAGAATCAACCTTGTTCGGGAACGTTTGTATACCAGGTTCCGGCTTTTGAGCAGGATTTGCAATGGACCATTACTTATATGCTTTCAGATGATGCGGATTTACTGACCATTGTACGCACCCCTTCCAATTTCGAGGGAACTACCCAAACGGAAGAATACGAAGTACTGCAATTGGAAAAAGATTTCATGGAATTGAAGGATTTGGAGAATAATCATGTTTCGGAGTGGGAAACGGAATAGCCGGTATGGCAGCCAACGGAAATGATTATCAGAAATAAAACTGAAGCATTGAGTATAAAAGAGCGGTGAGTGAAAACTCGCCGTTTTTTCTTTGAAAAACGACTATCCTTCAACCAAAAAAGACCGGGCACTGCACCCGGTCTTTCAGTTGAATCTGTTGCTTCGTGTTTTAATACGTTTTATTTTAAGATAAGTCGGTAAACTTTTGAAATACCACCTGCCTCAATGTGTGCTAAATAAATACCGCCTGGTAGATCGGTTTGTATCGTTAAACGACTGCTCTCAAAAGCTGTTTCCGTTGCGATGTGTTTACCTGAAAGGTCGGTTAGCGTAAACTTGATGCTTGAATAGACCTGGTCAAGTTCAATGAAAGTCTCTCCGTCTGATGGATTGGGATAGAGTTTCCAGCTTTGTGTTAGCTCACTCGACTTAACCGATTTTTCAGAATATAAACCATTTTCGCTATCAGTATCATTCGTGATTTCCATTCCCAGTGGCGGCTGTACGCTACAAACATGGTTGTTCGAATTATTAAAGAAATAACTGACATAGCCTACACATCCGGTAGCAGTATTCGTAACATAAACTTCGTAAGTAGCATTTGCACAAGGATTTATGATTTGACTGGATGACCCGATGTAATTGCCATAACGGTACCATTTGTAGGTGTGTGCACCGGTAGTTCCGGTAACAATTGCATTTAGTGATGACGTGTTATAAGGGAAACTTGGATTGATAGTTTCAGTGATGCTCACAATAGGATTGGGATTGATGGTGTAAGTAATGGAAGTGGAAATAGCTGTCCCATTGCAGGAAGTTGTATGAAAAGTAATGGTATAAACGCCAACAGAACTGAACTTACGTGTTACAACTCCGGTAGTTGTATTGATAAATAATCCTGAAGGACTTGAGGTGAATGTTCCGGTTAATCCTCCTGTGTTTGGATATGAAACCCCTTTATTTTTACAATGCGTATTTCCGTCAGAGTAATAAAATGATCCCGGAGTAGCGTTCAAGTGTTCATAGGCGCCTTTGTCAAGAAGATTGACAATTCGGTTGTTTCCTTCCACGTCCTGAGATATTGGAGTTGTGGAACCTGCGCCAAAATAGTTGTGTACATCCAATGGAAGTGCTGTTCCATTTCCGGTATTCATTGCCGGAGAACAGGCCTTTAGGTGATAATCACCGTCCGAAGATGGAGGGAACGATCCAACTTGAATAAATTGCGGATCTAGCGGACTTGCTTGAGTTCCCACAAGATCTTGAAGCGAAGGGAGAAATGCTGCCGGAGCCACACCTAATAAATTTCCGCCTTTAGAAACGGGAAGACTTGGAGAGAATACCAAATACAAATCAGGATCCAAGCCAGGTGAACTGTGGTTTTTAGCAATAATAGAATTTCCAATATCAAATTTCTTGTCTGAATCAATGCAAATTCCCCCACCATGTGTTGCTGAATTGTTTGAAATGGTCAAATTGTTAAATGCTACATCGTTAACAGGGAAGCCAGTCAATTTAAAACTCATTGCTCCTCCTCTGCCTCCAAGCCCCGCGTTACAAGTATTTCCATAAAATACAGAGTTGCTGATTTTAAACGTTAGTGAGCCACCGGCAAAAATAGCACCTCCATTGGAGATGTATGCTGTTGTGCCGATTGCTCTGTTGCCAATGAAGGTTGAATTAAGAATGTAAATTTTCGAATTATTAATGCAAATGGCTCCGCCATTTCCACCATAACCATTTCCACCTGCACTTCCTTCAATAGCCTGGTTGTTTTCGAAAGTACACCCTTGCGCTGTAAGTACAGCATTATTGTTGATATGTAGTGCCCCGCCATTACGTCCTTTATTGTTTTTAAAAACACAATTGGTCAAGGTAACAGTTGAGCCGTTAGAATGACAATAAATAGCTCCACCATCAAAACTTTCATTGTCTTTAAAGGTGCAATTGTTTGCAATTAAATGGCCATTTACAATAACGGCTTGACCAATCACAGGAGTTTGCAAGATGTAGAGATTTGAACCTTCTTGCAAGATGAGCCCACTCAATTCAAGCGTTACACCTGAGTTGATCTCAAATAAATTCGTTAAAAGGTTCCCGTCAATAGTTGTCACTCCGGTAGTGCCAACCAGTTTCACATCTTTTGTAAGAATAATTGCGTCCTGCAAATTGATCGAACTGGTTAAACTGGTGAGATAGATGGTGGTACCGGCAACAGCATTGTCAATTTCATAACGGAGTGTTCCGGGGACATAACTAACATCGCTTGGGTTATTAACCACAGCAGTTTGTGCTTGTGTGGTATAACCAAACAATACCAAAGTGAGAATAGTAATTAAGTGTTTTTTCATAATAAATAGATTTAAAAGTGAAATATAGGTTGAACAGCACCTATTGATGCACATGAATTCAGCAATGGAAGATTGAGTTTAGGAATGGTCATTGAAAGCACAGCTTACTCCTTAAAAGAAAGGGGTTTGGACATTGATCCGGGCGGGTGGTAATGAGTAGGAATTTTTCTCATTACCCTTAAAAAGAGTTTAACTGTCTGATTACCGCACCAACGCCGACTGTACTTCCCGCGGATCTTTCGGAGGACCTTGCTGCGGATGTTTCTGCTGGCTTTTCGGTGTGTGCTTTTGTTTTTTCGGATTATAAAACCCATCCAGCATCCGGTAAAGTTCCGGGTGTTCGGTTTTCATTTTCTCAGGGCTTTCAAAAAAGAATTCACTCACAACGGCCAAAAATTCCGCATTGCTGGTTGATCCATACTCGCGGATAGTGGAATTTCCCATCTGCATCGTGTTCATTTTAGTATGGATGATCTGCAACCAGGGCCTGATGTCAATTTCCTTCATAATGTGGCCTAACTTCCCATCGATCTTTCCATCCTGCATATCCAGAACGTGAACGAATTCATGAATTGCCACATTTTTTTGGTCGTTGTTGTCATAGAAACCATGAACAAGCGCCTTTCTGGACAGCTTCACTTTTCCTTCCATTTTTCCCCAACCTACCAGGCCGTTGGCATAGTGCTGTGTCGTTGGGATCAGGAACTTGTCCGGGTGAAGCTCTACCACTTCGAGGTTGGAATAATGCCAGGAATCAAAGCCGAAAATGGGAATGATTGCGCCGGAAGCAATTAAAATGCGGTCCAGGTGCGTAACCTCGGTTTCAATACCCACAATCTGAACGTTCAAAAGGAAAATATGGACCCGTTTTTCAAATCGCGTCCTTTCTGGTGGAGTTAACCGATTGTAAAAAGCCACGTACTGCACCAAAAGCTGTCTCCATTGCTGCGGAAAAGGCCGGTCCGGATTTTTAGAACGCTGCTTTCTCAAACTATAGCGGGAATAACCGATCAGCATACTAATCGCAATTCCGATTCCGAGATAAATGTAGGTAGAATTCATACGCTCCAAATATAAATCAAATGATCAATATGTGACAGCCGCTGATTGAATTCATCGGAACCAAAAAGGCTGCCTGATTCAACAGACAGCCTTTTTTAATACAAATCTTCAGAGTGATTTAATCGGTGGAAACAATTTCCTCCAGAAACGAATTGTCTGCAAAAATCAATTTTACACGAACCTGGGAATACGGGTAGCGATCTTTTGGCAGGCTGATTGCACGATGTATGCTTTCATTCGTTTTTAACTTCACGGCTTCCGTTGAGATCAAATCTCCGTCCAATGAGTAAACTTGAGCAGTAAACGACATGTTTCTGGTTACGGAAGCATCAAAGATCAAGGTCTCGTTTTTAATCGGGTTGGGTGCTACGGTCAACGTTGCAAAGTTTGAATTGGTGATCGGCTCATAGGTATCCGCGTGATGCTCAGCCAGGAATTGTGCTGCTGAAAAATCATCAAAAACAAAGGTCATGCGATACAACCCGGACTCCAAATCCTCTAATGATGGAGCGATGTAATCTTTACCGTAGTCAAAAACCTGGTCAGGGGTTAAGGTAATGGTCATACCTGGATCGTTCACATTCGAAACTTTCACGTACAACAATTTTCCGCTGCCGAAATCCGGTGCAGTTGGTAAACCTCCTCCTGTTCCGCCACCAGCTATTTGATCGCAACCGAAATGTATGAAAAGTTCATTGGAAAGTTCTCCGGAATTACAATCTATAATATAATAAGAAAGTGTATAGTAAGTAACCAATACATCTGCAGTAGAACCTGGTCCGTTGTAAGGTTTGTTGACAACTCCCCCGCCTGCTCCGGTTTGCGAAGGCCAAGCAGGAAAACATTGCAAAGTACCCGTGGCGTTATTATCAGGACTTGGAAATTGGTTCATCCGGTTGATCATTCCAGATAAATTGCATTCTAACTGGTTCACCATATAATCGGTAGTTCTGTTTCCATTTGCCCATGCAAATTGGCCAAGTGT
>CAMLDR010000042.1 GCA_946478775.1 uncultured Flavobacteriales bacterium | reverse complement strand
CGCCAGTTCCAAAAGCATCTGTTCGTAATCTTCCCGTGAATTACTTTCCAAAATTGGGAAGATCTGATCCGCTACCAGCTTATCGAAATCTTGTTCCATCAGGTATTTATGCGGATACAAGTAATCAACAATTCCCTGGATTTTAGCGAGAGCAAGCATGCTGTATTCGGTTGGGATCGGTACATCTTTCGGGAATTCGTATGCTTTTTCGTGAGGAAGTAATGCTTCAAAGCTTTTTCCGGGAATGAAATAATGCGCATTTCCGGTATACCTGTTCTTAACTATGGCATGAAGCGCCTGTCGATTTTTCTTACTGAAAAAAGTTCCTTTTTGATACCAGTCAAAATCCAGGTTCTTTGCTATCACATCTTTTCCTGCTTCCGCCTCCACCGGATCGGGTGCGGCACTTGAAACTGATAAATCATTCAATAAGTTTTCGATTGATTGATTGAAGGATTTTTCATCTGTAACTTGATCTATTTCAGAAAAGTGTTTGAAAAACAAACTATCTGCATCCACTTTTCCTGAAGCCAGGTCCGGATGGTAATACTTAATGAAATTCCAGGTTTTGAAATACAACATGTACGCTTCCGGGATCTGCTTGCTTTGTCCGAACAAAACCGGAGAACCTGTAAGGATTAAAAAGAATAGGATGGATCTGCACATGTAGTGAAGATACAAGCTTTAGGCAATATAAACAACCGGATTTTAGTTAGAAACAACATTTATTGAGTCGTGAATCCGGTAAATAATTCTCTATCATAACGATACACCAGGTGATTGATAAAAAAACAAACTATTGCGGATTTATAATCTAAAGACTGAACAGAAAGCTGCCAAAAGCAGTTAGTATCGAATCATGAACCAGGTATCTTATTGAACACAAAATACTTTCTTTTTGAAAACAAATTACGCTTTGTAAAGATCCGTTACAATTTCACCTACTTTTTCAAATGCTTCCCCGTCTTTCCTTACGTAACTGCAATGGTACTTTTTTACCGCTTCCAATACGATCTCGATGTCTTCCTGTGAACTTAGAACGATGATATTTACTTCGGGCTTTTCTGCACGGATCTGTTTGATGATTTCCAAACCGGTTTCTGCATCGTAGTATTTTGAATCCAGGAAATAATCGATGATAATTACATCCGGATTTTTGCGCAATTCAAGTAAGGATGTCTCTCCAACCGGGAATATTTTAATCTCCTTGATTGCGGGGACTTCTGCACTCAAAAAGACTTTCAATGTTTCAGCATAAGGCTTGTTGTCTTCCACGATAAAAACGAGTCCCGTTTTCTCCTGTTCTTTCGACTTGAATAAATCTTTGAAAAAACTCATGATTCCTTGTATTGATCTTTTAATTGTTCTATTTCCGAGACAGCTTGCTCACTTAGTAAAAATACCGTTTTTTTCAGTTCCTGTATGCGTGAAAGATCCGATTCTGCAGCGGCAAGGCGCTCCATTTCCTCTAATATTTCCTGTATCTTATTCATTCCCAACAGGGATACGGAAGATTTCATGGTATGTGCATTTCTGCGGATCATTCCAAAGTCTTTCGTATTCACACCTTCCCTAATTCCTTCCAGGTTTTCAGGTAAATGCTCCAAAAAGATCCCGAGGGTTTCCAATATGACCTTTTTGTTTCCACGCATGGTTTTATCGAGTAGTGAGAGGTCTACCAGCTTTTCATTTTTTACACTCGTTTTCACCGTTAGCTGACTTTCCAATCCGACGTTGATCATTTTACTGAAAAGCAAGTCTTCCCGAATGGGTTTGGAGATGTATCCGTTCATTCCGAGTTGCAGGCACTTTTCACTTTCACCGGCCATGGTGTGAGCGGTCATTGCAATGATTGGAACAGAACTTTCCAGCACACCCCTAATATAAGTAGTTGTTTCATATCCATTCATTTCCGGCATTTCGATATCCATCAAAATAATGTCGTAATCTGTCTGAGCCATTTTTTCAATGGCTGCCTTGCCATTTTCAGCATGATCTGCTGTCATTCCGTTGTTCTCGAATAAGGCAAAAATGAACTTCACATTGATAGGACTGTCTTCTACCACCAGGATCTTGAGTTTTTTCAATTGATCCAGTTCATCCGCTCCAGCTTTCTTTTTGGCATTATTCGTTGAAACAGTTTCTCCGGTAGTGGAAAATGCCAATACAAATTTAAACTCAGAACCTTGTCCTTCCTTGCTACTCACAGAGATGATTCCTCCCTGTAATTCTACCAACTGCTTAACAATATTCAAGCCCAGACCTGTTCCGCCAAATTTACGTGTGGTATGTTTTTCAGCTTGTGTAAAGCGTTCAAAAATGGTTTCCAGTTTGCCCGCAGGAATCCCGATCCCGGTATCTTTCACCGAAAATTCGATTTGGACTTCCTCCTTTTCTCTTCCGATTAACTTAGCTGTAACTTCAATGGAACCTTCCTGTGTGAATTTGATGGCATTTCCTACCAGGTTGAGTATCATCTGCGTCAATCTCGTGGGATCTCCCAAAATAGTACCCGGAATATTGGTATCATTCTTAAACGACAGCTGCAGTTTTTTTTCTTTTACTTTCGGAGCAAGCATCACATGAATCGAAGAGAATAGTGCCTGTATATCGATCGGATGGACCTCAAAGGTCATCAAACCGGATTCGATCTTGGAAATATCCAATACATCGTTAATGATTCGAAGGAGGTTTTCCCCGGAAGTTTTGATAATCCGTACATACCCCATTTCTTCTTCGTTCAGGTTGCGTTTGAGTAAAAGATCTGTAAACCCGATCACTGCATTCATCGGTGTACGGATCTCGTGGCTCATATTTGCCAGAAACATTTCTTTGAGCATGGAAGATTCTTCCGCAAGCTTTTTTGCTTTCCGCAGTTCGTTCTCCGCTTCTTTGACACTGGTAATATCCTCAAAAACAGCAATGGCAAATTCGATGTTCCCGTCCTCATCTGCAATGTGTGTGGCATTGATCCTTAAAGGAATGCGTACCCCGTTTTTTTCTGTTTCCACATCTTCTATGCAAATGTTGCTTTCACCTTTCAGTACTCTTGCAACAGGACGTTTCTCTGCCGGATATGGCTCATCCGTTCCGATCACATAACTGGGATAAATCTCGCGTATAGTGGAATAATTATTCCCCGAAACAATTCCTTCTCCAAGCATACGGACTGCTTCACTATTTGTAAAGAATGGAATACCATCCGGGCTCACCACATAAACACCCAAGGGAAGACTTTCCAAAAACTTCTTGATGCGGGCCTCGCTTGCTTTCACTTTCTTTTCCGAACGCAATCTTCTACTGTGATCTTTCAGGAAGAAATAAAGTGTGATCAGTACAAATCCGATCGCCAATCCGATACTCAGCAGGATAACGGTCACCGTATGCCCAAACTGCCGGTCTGATTCATTTAAGCGTTCTGCCAAAAAGGCTTCTTCGTTTGCAATAAAACGTTCCAGTAAAGCCCGGATAGCCGACATCAACTCCTCCCCTTCTCCCGATTCAACCAGGTCCTGAGCAGCACTAAATCCTACATTTGTCCGAACTGCAATGACACTTTCTGCGAATGCCGTCTTTTCGATAATAAGTTGATTGATCTTTTGGAGTAATTTCCGTTGGGAAGGATTGTCCCTCACTAACTGGTAAAGCCTCATGTGTATTTTCGGCAAGTTTGCCACTCCGTCCTTGTATGGAACAAGGAATTTGTTGTTTTCTGTAATGACGTAGCCCCGTTGAGCCGTTTCAATGTCTTCTACACTTAGCAAGATGGATTGTGCTTCGTTTATGACATGCTGTGTATGGCTGATCCATTCGGAGGAGCTTTTGTACTCTTTTGTGCTCTGATAGGCATATGTACCAACGATCAGAAGAATGAGGATGCTTAGTGAAAACGTAAGTACAATTCTAAGTTTGGCAGACATGCGAAATTACTTTTTAACCAAATCTAAGCGAAAGTATACAGAATATCAAGACTAAATCAGTTGCTTTTCTTTTTAGGATAGACGGATTTAGATCTTTCTTTGGACGATCCACCTACAGCGAATAACATTCCCCAACTTCTGTTGTAGTAATCAACAACCAGATTATCACCGGACTTACCAATTCGAAGCAATTCATTTTTATGAGCAAAGAACAAAGGGATAAAGGGTGCGAAATACCATCTTGGGTTCCTGTAGAAATATCCTTTTTTGAATCTTCCTCTTATTGTATCTGAAAAAATAAATTGATCGTTTCTATAAAAACTCAGTGTAACGCTTTTAGGTGATGTAAACTCCATTTTGAGCCATCCGGGTTCTTGCGGCAATATCTTTCCGGTACTGTCCCGTCTGAATGTATATGCTTTTTCGGGTACGTGTGTAATCAATAATGGTATCAGCGTATTCCATGTAACCTGAAATGTCGAATCTCCTTCTTTATCGTTGCGGTATGTTCCACATGCAGTATCTGCTTCATTTGAATAAGTTCCGTTCAATTCGGTGTAATTTTCAGCGGTAAGCGGAGTGACCGGATACTTTTTGAGTTCGAGACGTTCCAGGTGTTTGCAACTTATCAGCAATAAAATGACTGCTGAAAGAGAAATAATTAATTTCATTGGATGATTGATTTAGAATAGGTTTGGATTCATTCTTTTTTTCGAAGCTGTATCTTCTTATTTTCGGCTTAAATAAGAGTGAATCATTCCCTGCAGGACATTCAGATCCACGTCGTCCAGTTTATTGATGTACAAACAGCCGCCGCCCACTTTGTGTTTTCCTAAAATTTTAAGAGCATCTGTGTGTGCTTCATTTCCCGCACCAATGTACAAGGTAAGGTTCGCTTTGCGCGGAGAAAAACCTACCAGGAACCAATCTACCTGTCTTCCTGTTTTGGGGCTTTCATAGCGCATATTCCCAAATCCGATAATGGAGCCTCCCCACATGACCGGTTCTTCACCAGTGGCTTTTCTCATCATTTCGATCAAAGTGAAACAGTCCTTTCGCTTTTGTTCGTCCTCAATTGCATGGATGAAGTCGGACGCGCTTACTGCTGTTGGCTTGGTCTTGATCTCAGCCAATTTTGGTTTCTTTTCTGCCATGCTACTTTATTTGATTCTTGTAAAATAATTCAAAATCGGGTTCCTGGAAAAGAATTAATTAAACTTAACTTTTATTTTTTTAATTCCCGCGTGAATTTGACTTTCCGGACGATTGCGGGTTAATTGTATCCCACGGAGGAGCACAGAAGGACACGGAAGTTAAATGGTGGTAGTTTTAACGCCCAAAATTCTTTTCCGATAGCTGAGCAGTAAAATCAAACTGACCACAAAAAAATAAGTATTCCTACTAAAGGCTAGTGAAAGTATGTAAATTGTAAATCTCATTTAACCCAATTTATGGAGTTTCATTTCTCAACAGATAGAACAAGGTATCTAACGGGCTTACGGGCATCAGATCAGGTAAAGCTTCTTTGGGAATGCACACAAAGTGGTTTTTAGCGTAGAATTTTTGTGCTGCTTTGAACTGGTCCATCGTTCCGAGGTAGGTGTTTTCGTATTGCAGTTTTTTTGCTTCCGCAAGGGCTGTATCCAAAAGTGCTTGTGAAACTCCCGACTTTCCACGGCCTTCTTTTGCAACGAATAAGTGTCTCAAAAACCCGTTCTGATCGTCGATCCGGGATAAACCGATCGTTCCCAGAACGTGATCACCGTCAACTGCAAGCCAGAAGCGATTTTCGGCATCTGCCACATCAGCAATGGTCCTTCCATCCGGGTTGCGGAAAGGAATGTCAAACTCCTGCTGGATTTCGTCCATCATTCGGCTGATTGCTTCCAGGTATTGTTCATGAAAGGGAATGATTGTATACATAATCCTAACTAATATGCTCTTCATTCAACTTCGAAAACATCACCGAATCCTCAAAAGTTCCGTTAATGTAATAGTGATTTCTCAGCAAGCCTTCTTTGACAAATCCGTTCTTTTCCAGCAACCTCAGAGAGGCGGTATTGTAGTCAGCGACCAGTGCTTCTATCCTGTTTAGGTTTAGCATTTTGAACCCGTAATCGATAATGGCCTGCACTGCTTCAGACATCAGTCCTTTTTGCTTGAAATTTTCATCTTCCATATGATAACCGATCTCCGCACGTGAGTGATCGGTATTCCAGTTATGCAGTCCGCAGCGGCCTATGATTTTACCACTTGCTTTATCTTCCAGCAGGAATAGCATGAAGCTGCGATTATAGCTCGAGTAACCGTTCTTGTATTTGTACAATTCCTTTTCGTAATCTGCATCGGAACGGTGCCCCAGAATTTCTTTGATCTTAGGCTTGTAATTTCGTTCAAAGATGTCCGTCATGTCTTCGGGAGTAAGTCCTTTGAGCAGAAGCCGATTGGTTTCTATGAGTTTGAAGTTCATTGTATTGATTAACTTATATATTAATGATCCAGCATTTTGGCCCGCATTACGCAGATTTTCGCAGATGCATTTTTATAATCCAGCAGATTAAATATAGCTAAATCTGTCTTTAATTCTCATCCCTCACAAATTCCAGGATATCTCCAGGCTGGCAATCCAACGCCTTGCAAATCGCTTCCAGTGTGCTGAAGCGTACTGCTTTTGCTTTACCGGTTTTTAAAATCGAAAGATTGGAAAGTGTGAGATCGACTTTTTCGGAGAGTTCATTGAGTGACATTTTCCGTTTTGCCATCATCACATCCAAATTTACAATAATCGGCATAGCTTAGACGGTTAGTTCGTTTTCGGTTTGAATTTCAATTCCACGCTTAAAGATCTGAGAGATAACCAACAGAATGATTCCCATGAACAGCCACACATCTGCTCCGCCTACACTCATAGATTCACTATCAGGCATTTTCACCCCCTTCTCCACAAACCACCTGGCAAAATTAACTGCCCAGGAAGAAACCAGTCCGATACCAAAAGATAAATAAGCCATGTTTGTAACAAAGCGTCTGACTTCCTGGTTGAAAGGCTGAGCCAGATTTAATTTCTTGTCGTGTAATAGTTTTACGATCAAATAAAATAGCCACGCTTTGGCAATCGCCACTAAAGTGATCAGGGAAGTTTCAATCAGGTAGTAACCGGGATCGTAGTTGTAAAGATCTGTGAGATTCACTTCCTGCCAAAAAATGTGAGCGTCGGCCGGATCAATAAAAAACCTGAAAACCGTGATAAAAAGGAAAGCTCCCGCTTCGACACATAAGCCGATAAACAGGATCCAGGAAAGGACATATAAAAACTTCAGTGCATTGATTTTCATGGTGCTAAATTTAAAATCACAGCAATCATAATAAATATTTATTGATAAACAATAAATAATGATTTATTTTCGATGAATTAAGCTTTTAAACGATTGTTATTATATACCGGATTACCATTAGATCTTATCGAAAGCAGTGCTTTCTCTCTTAAAATAGATCCCTCCAACGTGTTTCAGAAGACCTTGATCTTCCAATTCAACAAATACGTTTAAAGTTCCATTGAACGGATGCCCTAGGCACTCTGCGAGGTTTTTAAAATTGGGGGTTGTTTGCAGGAACCGGTAAAAGAAAGCCGGATCCAAGTTCGCTATGCTTTCTTCATTTCCCAAATAAACTTCCAGCGTTTGACTCGTGATTGCATTTCTAAACAGGCAATGCTCTCCGTGTACATCAAAATACCAGTTGTCCGAAAGTGTTTCCCCGCCATTCAACAGGTCTGCATTTTGGATTTCGTAGTACTGTCCTTTGGCGATTTCCAATTTCTCAGGCTGATCGGTTTCTGCAATCAACTTAGCGATCAATTGTTTGGCAAGCACCCCGAAATGATGGATTGCCGCCAGTAATTCATCTCTTAGTTCCGGTGTTATCTTTTCCATTCCGCTTTCGTAATCCGATAAATAGTTACGTTCATCCCATTGTAAACGGCCTGCTTCCAAAACTGCATGCCATTTCTGAGTGCTACCTGCTGAGAAGGCAGATTGTCGGGATGAATAATTGAAATGATGTAATCTGCAAAATCGTTCTCAAAGGCAAAATCGCGGCACTTTCGGGCTGCTTCCAATGCATAACCCAACCCCCTGGCCTGCGGCATGAGCGAATAACCGATCTCGAGTTCTTCCTGTCCGTCGACCGTTTGAACCAGCAAACCACACTGACCGATGAATTTATCGGAACTTTTATCAATCAGGACATTCATTCCGCCCAGGTGATTTTCATACCTCCAATAGATCTTATCGAACCATTGCCGGCATTTTTCAGTTGGTGAAGCGGTCTCTGAGAAAGCGAAGTACTGCATGATCTCCGGATCTGAACAAAACTGCAGCCAGGTATCAAAATCTTCGTATTCCAGTTTCCTGAAAGTGAGCCTTTCGGTTTCTTCTCCGAAGAGCCATAATTGCCTTCTGTCTGCTAGTTGTATCATTGAAAGTTATGCTTGCTCCAAAATAGGCATTTTCTCTTTCTTTTCCACATTGGACAAGGGTGTGCCATGCAAAAAATGGTAGGCACGCGATAAAAAATGATGGGACGCGATAAAAAAAGGTAGGGACGCGATAAAAAAAGGTAGGGACGCGATAAAAAAGGTAGGGACGCGATGCCTCGCGTCCCTACCTACCGATTTCATTGTGGAATCGCCTCCACCAACAATTCATTTCCCGACTTATCGTAATAGGTACAGGTCATTTTTGCCATGTCCACCCTCCATTTTTCCACCCCTGATTTTGCACAATCCCTGCAGAATGTCGGGTAATCGGTTTTACCAAGCTGGTGCGCCTTTAAATCTGCTTTGAATTGTTCCGGATTTGAAACACCGGTGATTGTTAATGGCTCATACTTTGCGGGAACGCTTGCCGTGTGGTCATTCGCTCCGTGGTAATCAATGTGACCGTCTGCAACATAACTTTCATAATGGGTCACTCCCATTGCTTTGATCTCGCGGATGTATGCCGGGAAATCTGCTCCTGATTTCACTTTGCTGTGTGCTGCTTTGATTTGATCTGCTGTAAACATATTTTCTTTTTTGCTGAATGTTAACGGATTATTAGAATTACATGCAAACAAGATGCTGATCATGCACGAACAAAAAATCACACTCCGAACGGTTCTTTTCATCTTTTCAACATCTGATTGCTGTGCAAAGATGCGGCAGCAGAAACTCCCGGAATTGTAAAAAATCGTTTTTACCGGTTCCGTTTAAATTTTTCGGGAGTATCTCCGGTAAAGCGGCTGAATTCTTTTATAAAATGTGCCTGATCGAAGAACTGGTTCTCGTAACAGATTTCAGTCAATGATTTGGTGTGGTTCAGATCATGGAGCACCGCATTGAACCGAACGATTGATGCAAACTTTTTCGGGCTTGTTCCAACCACTTTCCTGAAGCGTTTTTCGAACGGACTCTGGCTGATGAATAATTTTTGGTTCAATTCTTTGATACGGATCGTTCCCTTACTTTCATAGATTTGTTTTACCGCTTCTAAAATCAGTTTATCGGTTTCAAGAGCTTTTAATTGCGAAAACAGGAATTGCTCTGTTTCCCGGATACGCTGTTGATCTGTTTTAGCTAAAGCCAATTTTTCTTCGACTTCGCGAACCTTTTCTTTCTCAAAAATCGCTTCCAGCGAAAGACTCAGGTTGAACAACTCATTGGCCGGATGAGATGCAAAATGCGCAAACCCGGTTTCGGTGAAATAAACCAGAACGGTTCCGGTTCCGGGAGAATTTTTAAACACTTTGTATGTATCGAAGATTCCTGAAATTCCTGCTGACTGCAATTTACTTTCGGCAAGTTCACTGATTGTTGAAAGTTGACCTTTGTATTGGAAACCAATTACCAGACCGGCAGATGGAAATACCTTATACTCACTCTCCGATTCATTTTCAGAAATCGCAAAATGACTGATGTACGGTTTCAATCGTTCGTCAGGAAGGTACTTTTCAAACTTCATACATACTTTCTATACCAAAACGAATTTACCATTTATCACGATAAGACTGAATTTATTTCAATTCACTCAAGTTTCAAATAACCAAGCAATGAGGTATAGGCTGTGTTATCCGATTCATCTATTATGGAAAAGTAGACGCCTACTACGCTGCCGGATTTAATTTGAGGAGAATGAATCAATTCGCGCATTTCTAAATGTGATGTAAACATCAGGTGTTTATTTTCACTCACCGTTTGTGCGATTTTTTCACCATTGGAATTCGTGATGGTCAAATCAGTTAGTGAATTTTCGGCGCTCTGTCCGCACAAATAGCGTTGTATGAACAAAGTGTCTGAATCTTTTAATTGAGACTTCACGAGCGTCACGGTATCCCCCATTTCATTCCCGAGCCAGGAAGCCAACAACTCTTTCTCATTCAGTTTAATGCACCAGGAATTCACATTGGGCAAATTGGATTTTAACCCTCTGGATGAAACAATTGTAAAAGATAGAATCGTTAATACTATTCCAGTAAGAATCTTCATGTTTTATTCACTTTCGGGCTAAGATAAGAAGGATGAATGGTTTTAAAAACAAGATCCCAGATCGAAGTGTAAAATCCAAAATTGTAATCCGGATCCTGGTGATGCAGGTAGTGGAATTCTGAAGTGCACAAATATCCTTTTTTGGCCAATTTCAACCAGGATTGGGGCAAGACAGAATGATGGAGGTGCCCGATGGTTCCCCAAAGGGAATTCAGAACCAAATAGAGTGAAATGCTAATCGCGGAAAAGGGAAAGAACAACAAAACTCCCAGCATCATCAAACCGAAGCCTATGGACTCAATCGGGTGAAGCACAAACAAACTCAATAAATTGGTCGATTCGTGTTCGTGATGGCGTTCATGAATTTGTTTCATGTGGCGTAAAAAATGGACCGACCGATGAAAAATATACATCAGCAGATCCATGATCAAAGTCAAGGACAAAACTTCGATTGCGACCTGAAGGAAACTACAGTCTTTATCCAATCTGATAAACCCGTATTTCCACAAGTAAACACCGAAAATAAACACCAGCGTATTGCAGAAAACAGTAATGATACTTAGCAGGATATCGGCTCGAAGAACAGGCTGCCGGTCCCCCAAACGCTGCTTCCCGGGAAAATAATTCAATAACGAATAAAGTCCGAGAGAACAGGCAAAGATGCCAAAATTAATGAGCAATCCGTAACCGGTAATTTCAAGAGCACCTGCCTGCTCAAAGATTTCGAGGATTGGTTCCATCCTTACTTCAATCGCTCCAATTGTCCTCTACGCTTCACCAGGTTTTTGTAATCCCATTGGATGTTGCGCGCCTTCTCCAGCCAGCGTTCCAGGTTTTCCAGGTTGACTTCTGACAGTTCATTGTAAAAGATCGATGCATCTTTGAATTTTTCACCTTCGACATTCAATCCGGATTCTTCAAAATCTTTGCCACTCCAGAACATCAAACGAACCCCGCGTTTTTGGATGCTGTATCCGGCAACCGGGTTTCCATCCAGGAACCAAACCGGGTGCGCGTGCCAGATTTTGTTTTCCGCTTCGGGAAGTCCGCGCGACAACTCACTTGCCAGCAGGTCGCAAATCTTTAAATGCGTTTCTGTTTGCGACAGGTTGTATGTTTGAATTTGTAGATTCATATCAACTAGTTTCATTTCAACTTCAAGGTTTGATTGTAAACAAACTTATTGTTTAATCCACTTTGAAACAAAGCTGCCTTTCTTGTTTGTCACTTGAATTCTATAAATCCCCTTGCTAAACCCGCTGACATCAAGGGTTGTTAAGCCATTTGCCCCAGCCAAATTGAAGACCCTTTGTCCAATACTATTAAAAATCAGGAGTAAGTTCTCACCTTCCGGCAGATCAAATTGAATTTGTTCATTCGCTGGATTCGGATAAATAATCAACTCATTTTGTTCCGAGTAAATGTCATTTACACCAACTGTCGTTGAACACCGATTGATGATGAAATCCAGGGTCTCAAAATTAGAATCACTGAAAAATTTGTGTTCCGCATTTGCGGCTGCAATTTGATTCAATGCTTCTGCACGCAGAGAAGGAGAAAGGGAAATGATCGCTGGATAAAGTGATGGATTTAATAAAATATGATTCTTAATGGTGTCCGAATGTTGGGCGTAATTGTCCGAATCTAATTGATTGTTCGTCGACAAATTGTTAAATATGGCTTGTGATTCGACTATTGAAATTCCAGGGACTCTTGCAAATCTTTGCGGGTAAATGGGTTGTCTGTCTTGCATTTCATAATCATGGCAAATCCCTCTTGATGCAAGTATCGAATCGTTTTGCCAGGCTTCATAATTCCCTTGTGGACCAACTTCTGCATTGTCGTCATATTTTGCCATTCGAAATGCGAAGGGATTGTTTCTAAGGTCAAAAATTCCTTGAACAGAGGAAGCGCAGTAAGAAATTCCAGCTTGATAATTAAATGCATATGATATGGCTGCAGAGAATGAACCTCCATTACTCATTCCAACCGAAAACCGCGGGGTTGAATAACTCAAATCTCCTCTATTTATAAAAGTATCCGTCAAGGCTTTAATATTCAAATAATCAATGCCATTGATTGTATCAATAGGAAATGCCTGCCATCTCAATTTTCCGTCACCATTTAAATCTGTGTTAAGGGTAATTTCTTCGGCTTCAGTCACAATGATTCCAAAATCAACTGCTATTGCTGCATTTATGAAACTTCTGTATTCAAGGGTATTAATCCAGTTTGAAGCATTACCACTTGTACCATGAAATAAATAAATCACCCCATTTAAATTGGTCGGGAAATAAGAATAAACATTTTTCAAATTGGCTGAGCCCATTATTTGCTCCTGATGTATGGTGTAAGGAGGCATATTGGCTATTGCTGATGTAACACTCACATTCTGATTCGGCATAATCAGTGTTGTGTGCCATTCTTTTGGACTTTCCAGATATTGTATATCGCCCGACCAAGCTGAAAAAGTTTTTGTATCATCGTATGCTTCGCTCCATATATGAACTGTATCTCCAACCTGGTAGCTTCCTGAACCATAACCATTAATCACCGTAAGGTTAAAAAACTGGGCATTAACTCCTGTAAATGATGAGATTATAAATCCTATGAGTAGTAATAGTTTTTTCATTTGTTTTATTTACAATTCGAGATTTAGACTCTTAAAATTACAATTGGTTTAATTGTCACTGATTTAATTTCAAGCTACCTAATAAGGTGATATACTCTCTCCCTTTGACTCCTCTTTTATGTATTCAATTTTCAACCAGTTCAATGTCCATCGTTTGGATCAACCCGTCCTGAAACCTGTAAATATGCTTTACTGTCCCGTCGAAGATCAATCCGCCTTCCAAATCCTTTACATTTTGGTGTACTTTCACTTCCAGACTTCCATCAACTCTTTCACTAAAACCAATGGGTTCCACTTTCGGATTAATTTCCGACCATTGTCGGGTCCAATAGCTTCTGATTTCATCGTGTCCGCTGATATATCCTCCTTCCCAGGCTTTGGACCACTGAACGTCCGTTTGCATGGTGGATAGTGCATCGCCAATATTTCGTTCGTTAAACGCAGCATATGCTTTTCGGATGATCTCTTCGAATTGATTTCTCATTTTTTAAATTGAAATTTGAATATTGAAAAAGGGCTCTGTTAACTTCCCAGATCAAGACTGTAGAGCGGTGGATTAGTGGCTTCCAATAAAGATAAACCTTCGAAAAAATGTTTATCCAAATCAGCTAACTGTTTTGTGACTTTATTATTGATCTTATAGAGTAGTTCTATCTCTGAGAAAAATTCATCATTATCGGCACTTAATTTAAATTCCACTTCATGGTCTTCATCTTTCTCATCCACATATTCCAATAGCACAGCTATTTCTTTCAGGTTAATCCTGCTTGGTTCAGGAAATGCTAATTCCAGCTCTTCCGAATATGCTCTTAATCCGTTTTCAAATGCAGCTTGAGATGTGTAGGAGTCTCCGTCAAAGACCCAGTAATAATTCCCCAGCAATTGATTTAAATCAGTTTCCATTGTTTCCTGTTATTTAAGAACCTTAAAGATACAGATTAACAGGTATTAAAGCAAAAAGCGATTCATCCGCTTAGGCTCGGACAAATCGCTTTTAGAATTGAAAAGGGCTTTCCGCCAAGGCAGACTCAGTCATCTTTTCAATTTTTCAACTTTCAATTATTACTCGGTGGGGTTATTTCTTTATTCTCCAAATGGAGCCGTTTTTTGTCGTTAATTTCTCCAGTTCTCCTTTAGCTGTTAATTCATCCAGAACTTTTTCAGATTCGTTTCGCGGAGTTCCCGTTAATTCTGAGAACTCTTTAGCCGTTAAGGAGGAATACTTCCCGAAAACTGCTTTAAAATCTTTGGAATAAGTGCTCTTCTCAGCATCGGGCTCTAAAGCAAGAATGGCATTCTCATAAACCGCATAAGGCTTCGAGCCGTAAACTTTTTCTGTTTTCCCGTTTTTATCCGTAAAGAATATCGTTGGGAAACCTCTTACTCCCAGTTCCTTTCCCAATTTCAAATCTTCCTGGAACAGTTCTTTTGCCTTTCCTTCGTAATCCGCTTTGAATTGCTCCGGTTCCAGACCCGCTTTTTTAGCTGCTACTTCGAGGTATTCCCACTTGGTGATGTTCTTTTTCTCTAAGAAAAGCATTTCCCGAATTTCACGCAGGAATGCCACTGCTTTTTCTTTATCCTGCATCTGTGCAGCTTTAAAAGCTATCGACGGCGGATAAGAAGATGAAAGCGGATCTTCCAGCCACACGTCTCCGTCGATCGGCATGTCGTAATAAACACTTGCTTCGTCCCAATGATGCGCTACATCCGAAGGTTTGCTGATACCGCCGCTATTGTAACTCCAATCCGGGAGTAAGCCGCCCATGCGGTAGTCTATTTCAATGCTGTTCCCGTATTCCAGCTTCAGCTTTCGCAACTGAGGTTCTATTCCCCAGCAGGAAGAACAGATCGGATCCGTGTAATAGATTAATTTGATCGGTTTCTCAAGGGATTTAACTTTGTTTGAGTCCATTGAGTTGGTATCGGTTCCAGGCAAAGCGCACATGCCTGTTTCGATATCGCACAATAAGGGATTGTTCTTTTCCTGCATGGTCTTCGTGTTTTGTGAGTTACAATTGGTTGTACAAAAAATGAGTGCTGAGAGTAAAATGGGATGCGTCAATTTCATAAAAATGCCTGTTGTCCGGTGTCTTTGTTTTACCTTTGTACAAAGTTCAGCATAATAAAATCACCCAGCAATAAGTCAGTTTTTTATGACTACAAAAAAGATCACAGAGGAGAATGAAACCTGTCCGGCACAAGCACTTTTGAAGATGCTTTCGGGAAAATGGAAACCGGAAATTTTCCGTTTGGCACTGGATGGCCCTTTGCGTTTCAGTGGTTTGCTCCGGCAGATCAACGGATCAAATAAACAAGGCATTTCCGTTGCTTTAAAGGAACTGGAAGAAGTGGGGCTGCTTCAAAAGGTGATTATTAAAGAAAAGCCGCTGCATATTGAATACAATCTGACGGAAAGCGGAAGATCTTTGATTCCAATCTTTGAACAACTTGAGAGTTTGGGGTGATTTAGCACAATCAATTAGCAGGGAACTTACTTGTTGACCGCCTGTTTTTTCCAATAAGCTTTGCCGTAACTGCAAAACAATTCTTCGTTTGCCTTAATATTCCTTAGTGCTTCAATGCAAACATTCCGGTTCGGGTCCAGGGTAATTCGTGTATTGTTCTTAAATTTTGAAGGAACCAATCCTTCGGCATCATTGGCATATTTTGCAAAGCATTCTACATTTTTCGAATCCAGAATACTTCCATCCAATAAATTGATGAAGTAGCCGTCATTTCCTGCTTCGGCTCTCATTTTAGCTTCCGGATCACTTAGGATTTCTCCTTTGAAAACGGCTATTATTTCGTCTTTGTAGATGTCGATCACTGTGAAAAGACCCTGACCTGAATCCGGGATTTGAGATTGGCTTTTGTATAAATAGTCTGATTCAGGAGCTTCAATTTGATTGTTCATTTTTTCAATGTCTTTTATTCTTCAATTCCAGGAACGGTATTCCATCGGAGTAACGCCTGTTTTCGATTTAAATAGCCTGTTAAAGGATTGCGAATGCTCAAATCCCAGTTCAAAAGCTATCTCGCTGACCGAAAGTTTCGTAGTACTCAATTTTTCCTTAGCTGCTTCGATCAGTTTCCCATGAATGTGCTGCTGGGTTGTTTGACCGGTCAGGGATTTCAATAAACTTCCCAGGTAATTGGGAGAAATATTTAATGCTGAGGCGATATCCTGTGCTTGCGGAAGCCCTTTTTCTATCAAATTCCCGGATTTGAAATAGTTCTCCAGGTGGTCTTCCAACTTTTCAAGCACCTGGTGATTGGTTTTCTGGCGGGTGATAAACTGACGTTGATAAAAGCGGTCAAAATAGTTCAGCAGAACTTCTAAATGAGCAATGATAATTCCCTGGGTAAACCCATCAATATTGCTGTGGTACTCCTGTTTCATCTTTTGGAGAACATCCAGTATGATCTCCTCCTCTTTAGCCGAAACAAACAGGGCTTCATTCACCGCATATCCAAAAAAGTCGTATTGCTTTATTTTCTTAGCCATCGGATTATTCCAAAGGAAATCCGGATGAAGGCAAAGGATAATGCCGCTGGGCTTGGGAGGTGTTTTATCGATGGTGATCTGAACGAGTTGTCCCGGGGAGACCATGGAAACAATCCCCTCATCAAAGTCGTATTGCTGGTGGCCGTAACGGAACCTTCCCTTCATATCGTGTTTTAACCCGATGCAGTAAAAATGCTGTAACCAGCTAATCTCCGGTTCATCGGTCTGGTAATCGACCAAACTGTAGTCAATAACGCTTACCAATGGATGTTCCGGCGCAGATAAACCAGCCATTTTGTGAAAATCGCTAATGGAATCAAATACGTGAACTTGCTTGTTTTTCATAGCTGGTAATTCAAATCAAAGATAGGGCTATCAAAACAAATCTGCCCTATCTCTGACTTCATAAAATTAATAATCTGTTGATTTACTTAATGTTTCATTCGATGCCATATCCGAATGAAGCATGTTCAATTTGTTTTCTGCCAATGCGAATGCATCGGAACCCATTACGAAATGAACCGGCGGATTTTGCATGTCTGCCAGGGCAATGAACGCTTTGGCAGCTAGTTCCGGATTTCCGGGCTGATTTCCTGCAATTTCTTCTTTGTGCTTCACCTCCAATGCGCGTGCTGTGGTGTATTCAGCAAGCGGGTTTTCGGGTGTTGTCAGGGAACCTGATTCCAGGAAATTTGTTCTGAAATAACCCGGATAAACTACTGTTGCCGATACTCCGAATTCACTTGCTTCTGAAGCCAGCGCTTCGGTAAATCCTGCCACAGCAAACTTCGTAGCGCAATATACGCCCCATCCCGGAAATGCTCCCAATAACCCTCCTATCGAAGCGACGTTCAGGATGTGACCCGATCTTTGGGTGCGCATCAGCGGCATAACCTGTCGGATAACATTCAGTGAACCAAAGACATTTGCATCGAAATTTTCCCGTGCTTCTTTGTCGGATAATTCTTCCAGTGTTCCCAGTTGACCATATCCTGCATTGTTTACAAGCACATCCACTTTTCCAAATGTACTTACTAATGCTTCAAGGCCTTTACGCACACTTTCTTCATTTAAAATATCCATTTCAAGCGGAAGGAACCGGTCCGATTTGACGATTGCTTTTTCAAGGCTTGCCAATGAGCGCGATGTTCCTGCTACCATCTGTCCCTCGGCGATCAATTGTTTTACAAGTGCCAATCCCAATCCTTTTGATGCTCCTGTTACGAGCCATACTTTTTTTGTGTCCATCTTTTTAAGTTTTAACTAATTTGTACACTGCAAAGTTGCGGTGAATCCATTCTGCGGATGTAACCGTTTCAACGGGTGTTGTAACAGAAACACGGATTTAGATAAAAACCTGTTATTTCACTCCTTTTTTGAAAACCAGTTTCCAGTCATTTTTTTCTTTTGAAAAAACTTCAGTTACAGCAAGTGTTTCGGCTTCTTTGCCTTCGATTTTTACAACTTCCAGGAAAGTCATAACGACGGTGTTTTCAGTTGCGCTAACAATCCGGAAATCTTCTGCTGTAAGCGATTCTATTTTCACTTTCGGGTGCGTGATGTATTTCTCGATGAACTCAGATTTGGTATATTGCTTCCCGTCAACCGCCTGCAATATGAAATTCGCAGAGAAGGTACTCTTGATCAAATCAGATTTCCCTTTCAGAATTTCATTCAGGACGTTTATTTCCTGTATTGAAAGCACTTTTAGTACCGGTTCTTCTTTAAGGTATTTGGAAAACTCGGCGATGGAAACCGGACCGTTGTGTGTCGGATAAATGGTCTTTACTCCGTTTTCCAGGGCAATTTTCTCAATCAATTTGAGATTTTCAGCTGCCAGCCGCTTGTTTTCGTGGAAGAAGTGTTCCCTTGCATGATGGCCGTCAGGGACTAATCCACCTCCCTGAGCTTTGAATGTACCTACAAATGCATCTCCGGCAAAGAGGTTTTCACCGATCAGAACCAATAAATCACCCGGTGTGTGTCCGCCTTTGATCGGGATAATTTTTCCGGCAACTCCATATTTCGCTAAATCTACCGGAACATTATCCACCAATACTTCCGGCGTGAATGGCGGGTAGCTCAAATCCGAATAGGGGCGCAATCTGTTTCCCCAAATACTCACATCTTCACATTTTACCAATTCGGTTTTCCCCGAAGTGAATTTCTCCAAATCGGCCTTGCTTCCTGCAATTGGAATGTGATAGGTTTGCTGCAGAAAACGTGCATTTCCGGCATGATCACCGTGTCCGTGCGTAACAATTGCCAGCGCGATATTTTCCGGCTTAAATCCCAATTTGTGAATGGAACTCACCAAACTATCCTGGTAACCCGGTACCGGAACTCCCGTTTCAATTAAAATTAACTGATCTCCGTTTCCTTTTACCAGGTACGCTTCGGAAAAATAACTCTGAATGTGATAAACAGCTGTTTGTGCATTTGCCTGAAAACCGGCTGCTAGAATGAGAAAAAACAAGAAGGAAAGCACCTTCTTTTTACTAACATACATTGACTTTTTCATTTTTGTTTGATTTGATTATTTGTCCTTATTGACTTTGCAAAATTGGGACTACAATCACCTATTAAAAATGAACTGGTTTAGGAAAAACGGTTGAACTGGTTCAACTTTTCGAGACCTTCTTATTTCGGATTTTGCTTAAATACTCGGTGCTGAAACCCAGATAAGAAGCTAATGCATATTGAGGAACGCGCTTTGCAATTGCTGCATATTTGCTCATAAACTCATCGTAGCGCTCTTCAGCCGTTTTGGTAAAATTGGAGAGAAGCCTCTTCTGATGAAATGCCAGCGAGCGCTGTGTAATGATCCTTTCAAACTTTTCCATTTTTGGGATTTCTGCCAAAAAGCGCTGTTCATCTTGATATTCAATCTGAATTAACACGGAATCTTCCAGGGCTTCCACAAATAAGGTAGCAGGTTCCTGGTTAATTAAACTGCTGTAATCGGAAATCCACCAGTCTTCAATGGCAAAGGCAAGCGTATGCTCTTTTCCTTCATTATCGATTAAATAAGCTCTGAAAGCTCCTTTTAATACATAACTTTTGTACTTGCAAACAAAACCGGGCTGCACAATGAATTGTCTTTTTTTGACCTTGGTGATTTTCAAAAAAGTGGCAAAATGAGCCATCTCAGCCTCTGTAAGGTCTACGTATCTGGACACATAATCAAAAATGGGAGAAAATTCACTCATGGATCTAAAGGTAGGAATTGTTTGTTGTTTTCATAACTGAACACAGCTCCCCCCGATTACTTTCAATCCATTTGAAAACTGTTTCCAGATCCGTATGTAACGAAATTGTCCCTGAATCGGGTTCCCCAGCATCGTTCCTTTGGTATCATAAACAACCGAAACAACTGCTGTTTCTTCTATGATGCTGATTGCTTCAATCTTGGCAACCAAAGCTTCAACAATTACTTCTCTTGCCTTGTGCGAGGCCAGGTCCATTTCCTTTGTGATCACGGTTCCATTTGGGACCATAAACAACAAATCGGCATGAAGCGCCTGATCTAAAAAATCAATATCTCCATTTGTGATTGCTTCAACCAACTTATTTTCAAGATCTGTTATTTCAGTTTTTGTAATTGGCATATCGTTCTGTTTGCTGAAAACATGAAATTAAGATAAATCAGCTAATAGTTTGACCGCTCTCTTGTGAAAGTCTTTGGAATGTTTGTCCATCTGGTCAAGCAGGCAGTTTCGCAATTCGCTCTTTAACTCCGGATACTTTTTGGTGAGTTTGAAGAGTACAAACAGTGCTCGCGATTTGATCGCAACGTTCGTTTCTGCTGATAACAGCCATTCAAAAAACACCTGTCAGGAGCTAATCTTTCCCATTATTTCATTTCTTAAAACTTGTAATTTTCTTTCTGAATTGTTTTTCTCACAAGATTTCGTTGAACGCAAATAAATAAAGCCAGAAGCACAAATTTAATGTGCTTCTGGCATTCCAATGATCACGAAATCAGTTTTGTTATCAGGCTTTAAAAAGCTCATTATATGATCAACTGAATGCTTCACTATTCTGCTGAACCCAATTTTCAATGGTTGTCATTTTTATGGGTAACTGTTTTAAAACTTCTGGCATTTCCGGATTATACATTTCCGGATAATTTTTCGTGTCTGTAATTTCTTGATACATTGCCTCCGCTCCTTTACCAGCTCCTTCACCAAAAAGACTATCTAGAATTTTTCCGAAGTCTTTTGGTGGCATTTGACTATAGTTGATTGATCTATCCAATCCAAAAGAAAATTTTCCGGCTAGTTCATTCCCTACGAGGTTCTCAATACCACTTACCTTAAACGATTTTCCGGCCAAATGAGGACTGTAAATTGCTTCTGCAACAAATGCGGCAACATCTTTGGTAGCAATCCAGCCTACGGGCATTTCTTCGGGTGTTGGATAGGTCACTTTTTGTTGATCTTTAACAAATGGAGCTGTCCATGGACCCAGCAGATTCTCAGCATAAACAGAAGGTTGAATAATGATGTTTGCAAGTCCGCTGTTTTCTAAGTAATCTTTGATATCTATACGAACATCCATTGAAGGATTTCCGATTTTAACAGGTAGAATGAACCCACTTGTATTCCAAACAAGAAGTTTTACTCCATTTTTAACCGCAGCATCGATCACATTTTTAGCATAATCCAATCCGTCTAATGGATTCGCCAGGAAAAACGGAACCAGGAAAGAAATCGCATCAATTCCTTTGGTAATTTCTTCTATCCGATCCCTGTCAGCCATATTTGCAATGAGCGCTTCTGCCCCTGCATCTGTCAACATTCCAACCTTATCGGGTTGATGAGTGGTTGCTATCACTTTTGCCCCCTTACTTATAAGAGACTGAATAACAGGAAATTGTTGCGAACCTCCTGCACCATAAACTAGTACTTTCATCTTTTTTTAGTTTTATTATTAACTGATATGACAAAACTAGCTACCTTCGCTATACATTGTATACTACTATACCAAAGTATACCAGTATACTAAAACATAGTGAACTGAAAATGAAAAAGATAGATTCTTCAAAGGAATGTATTGAATACATTCGTCCAGTGCGAGACGTATTGGATATTATTAATGGAAAATGGAAGTTACCCATTCTGATTGCGTTGTCGTTTGATACTAAACGGTTCAAAGAACTAGAGCGCGATGTGGAAGGCATTACTCCCAAAATGTTGTCGAAAGAACTGCGTGATTTGGAACTAAATCAATTAGTCATTAGAACGGTGCACGCCACTGTTCCGGTAACTGTTGAATATAACTTGTCTGAATATGGAAAATCATTGGACACTGTTATTGCGGCTTTGAGAGAATGGGGGAAAAACCACCGTGTTAAATTATTTCCGAAGTCTTGATTGATTATTCGGGCCTAAATCTTTCGAAAGTCATTTATTTTCAGGGTTGTTTCCATTTGTTGTTCTGCTGCGATCAATCGAATGTGTTTCTTTCATGTTTCAGGGTTTATTGAACAAAAAAAGGATCCGCCTAAGCGAACCCTTCTCGTTCAAAAAAAGAAACTGCTGCTATCAGCTTTTTTTTGAAAACAGCTTACTTAATTATCTGAAGCTTCATTACCACATTTGCTTTTTCGGTTGTAAAATTCACGAAGTAGTACCCTGCAGTAAGGCGGCTGGTTTCTATTTCTATGAGATTGTTTCCGGCAACCAGTTGTTGTGTTTTGTCAAAGACTTTTTTACCTGAAAGATCGGAAACGGTCAACACCCCTTTTCCGGCATCTTTCATGCTAAGGGCAAGCCAGCTTTTGTCTGATGCGGGATTCGGATACAAAACAGCCTGTTCGATATTGCTTCCAGGGTCTGTTACAGCTGCCGTACCCGGAAGTGTGGGTAACAAAGTGGGCAATGCGTTGAAGGCACTGTTCATGATAGAAGTATTGTTCCCGTTAATGAGCAATGCGATGTATTGCAGGTCATTTGTCTTCCAGCTGTTATCCAATGTTACTGTTAATGTATCGTTGTAAGTAGTATTGGCTATCAATGTTGCAGGCAGACTGCCGATTGTTCCTCCCGGAACAGGGGTGATGCTGCGTGCCACGAAATGAAAATAGACATTGTCCACACTTCCGGCTTCATTTTCCCATCCGCCCATTACTCCACTTCCGCCACCTGAATAATAATTATTCTGCGCCCAATTGAAACCTGATCCTGTAACATTGCTCTCGGTTACTACCAAAGCCAATTTTGGATTGGAGATAGTGACTACCGGTTTGATCGTTACAGGTATTGAAACCACATTTCCATTGCTAATCGGTGTGCCGATAGTGAAATCTGCAAAGCCAAAATTGTTATGTCCTGTGATATAAGCGCTGTCAATATACCCGGGATCTTTTTCAATCGTGCGGTCAATTAGCATGCTGGGATAGCCTCCTATGTAGTTAGACATATAGCTTTCGTAAGCAGATACGGTCATCGGATCGCCGTTGTGAACCGCCACCTGGGCAGCAAGTCCATTGGGATGTGTGGCTGCAAAATGATCCATAAATACAGCGCCTCTCGGACACCACCCGCACCAGGTGCCTGTTCCTTCTTCGAACACCGGTTTTTTCACAGGAATAGTCGGCACACCGACAGTTAAAGCTGTAGCGGTATCGTTGGAATGATTCACATCACCTGATACTTCTATCCATGCTTTAATGGGATGCATACCATCCGCAGGTATGGCAACCGGGAGTCCTGCCGGAAAGTTTGCTGAAGACAATGGTGCTAACGGTGTGGAAATTAACGGAGAAGATTGCACCGTCCCATTACCCGCTTTGTATTTGATATAATAATTGTTGATTGCTAACGCACCTGTGTTTTTAACGGTACCGGTCAGCGTGGTACTTGATCCCGAAAGCTGGTAACCAATCCCGGTAGAAGGGTCCGGGTGGTCTCCTGCAAAAGCTGCTACAACGGTACCGTCAGTTCCATTGACTAATTTGATATTGTCGAAAGCTGCACCAATAATACTTCCTCCCTCATTCGTATACAGAAAGCCCAATTTAAAATTGTTCTGCCCTGCGTAGGCACTCATCGAAATGGATCTGGTATCCCAAGTGCTGTTAGACGGATCGGTTAGCCCGTCTATAAAATCTATATCCGACCAGTTAGCTCCGCCATCTGTTGAAATTCTTAAGACCAAGCTTTCTCCACAGGGAGGCGGGCCACCAATAAACGTGTTAAAAAATGCCACATCATATTCCAGAATGATATTGGTTGCAGAAGCCGGAATGGAAACGGTGGGTGAAGCTATCATGGCTCCGTCGGCAGAGGCATACGATCCGTCAAGACCTAAAATCTTCATGTGTGCCGGCTTATTGAGCGATAAATTCGTCATGTTGATCACATTTGATAAGACTGTATTCGGAACGCCCGTAGCCCATTGACCGGCCGGATAAGAAGTCCAGCCTGCAGGTAATCCCGGGTTGCTTACCGAATTGAAGTCTTCTGAAATAAAAACCTGTGCGTTTACACGGTTTGTTGCAAGAAAAAAAACGGCCGCACCTAACAGGGCTATTTTTTTGGAGATAAGTATGTAGTTTTTCATTTTGAGAGAGTTATGCACCAAAGCTATCTCAATACAACACGATTCCTGTTTTGAAAATACCGAAAATACTTTTGAATTTACGGTACCAGGTTGTTTTTTAACTGTTCCTGCAGCTCGGAGGGCGTAAAAGTGGTCGCTGTTTTAATAAATGAACTGAAATTGGCTGTGCTGTCGAAGTTTAACTCAAACGCAATTTCTTTTAAGGTCAAATTTCCGGATACCATCAAACGTTTTATTTCCAAAAGCTGTGCTTCATGGATTAATCTTAGAGGCGTTGTCCCAAATGCTTCTTTGCAAAGCGCAGTTAATTTGTCGGCGCTTAGATTCATCATTTCCGCATAGTCAGCCACTTTTCTTTTTTCTTTGATGCACTGACTGAGCAATTGTAAAAATTTACCTCCGAAACTTCCGGTAGTCGTAGCTGAATGCTGCTCATGCAGTTCGATCAGGGTAATCAATACAATCTGCAGGTAACTATATGACTTGAAGATTGATAGCCGGGATAGCTGAGGTTCTTTATTGAGTAATAAAATACTTTGAGCAATACCGTAAAGGTGTTCAAATGTTTCGGGATTCAATTGCAACTCAGCCTGTGGAAAATACAGGTAGTGGTATTGTATCGGGAAAATAAAGTCAAAAATATCCTTTCTGAATTGCAGGATCAACCCCTCTGCTTTTTCCCTTTTCAAATGATGGACCTGTCCGGGATACACGGTGTAAACGAAATTTGTCTGCAGCCCGGTTTTGGTGAAATCGATTAATTGCTCTCCACCTCCTTCACTGATCAGGATTATCTCAAAATAATCATGCCGGTGCGGAATACTAAAATCATAGGGATTCGGGTAGTTCAATGGCTCAACTACCAGGAAGTTATTCGGATGCGGAAGACTTACACTATTCATATTGCTTAAAGGGAGAACGATTCCAGGTACTATCAAAGATGCAAAAAAAACAAGCAGGGTTGTAAAAACTCCCGAATAAATATTATTCAGCGGCTAGTTGTTCTTCTTCGCTTTTACACAATTCATATTCCATTCGGTTCCCCTGTTCATTCAAGATCTCATTTAAGAAGGGTTCCGTTATTCTTTCCATTTGCTTTTCACTAATATCCAGTGCATGCGGATTGTTTACCAGTTTCAGCCACGGTTTCGGTGCTTTGAAATCGTAATTCCCGAATACAATGACGGGCGTTCCTTTCACCTTCACGGTCGTTCTATCCGCCAGCACCCACTGGTCTGCCCATTTGTAAAGGTATTTCGCATCGCTCTCCGTAAGCCTCATACAAGAGTGCGACGCCGGATACCCGGGCAATTCGTATTGATGCCAGCCAACTCCTCCTTTGTTGATAATGTTGAAGTTCCAAAACAATTCCCATTCGTCATTGACGGTGCTGATGGTCTTT
>CAMLDR010000041.1 GCA_946478775.1 uncultured Flavobacteriales bacterium | reverse complement strand
GAACTCACAGGAAATATGAACCGCTATGTTTGGAGTATTAACAACAAAACGGTTTCCGAAACGGATAAAATACTCATTAAGAAAGGTGAGAACGTACGGATGATCCTCTACAATAATTCGATGATGCGCCACCCGATGCACTTGCATGGACATTTCTTTCGCATCGTCAACGGTAATGGTGAATATTCTCCATTGAAGAATGTATTGGACATTATGCCCATGGAGACTGATACTATTGAATTTGCAGCAACAGAAAGTGGGGACTGGTTCTTTCACTGCCATATTCTGTACCACATGATGAGCGGAATGGGTCGAATATTTTCTTATGAGAATTCACCTCCTAATCCACAATTGCCCGATCCGAAAAAGGCACTGAGAAAATTATATGCCGACGACCGTGAATTTCACTTCATGTTTCAAAACGATTTCGCGACCAACGGAAATGACGGTGAAATGATGTTACAAAATACTCGTTGGAATCTTCAAGCAGAGTGGAGATTGGGTTATAATAATATGATGGGTTATGAAACAGAGGCGCATTTTGGTCGATATATTGGTAAAATGCAATGGTTATTCCCATATGTTGGGTTTGATTGGCGTTACCGTAAAATGGAAATGGGCGAAACAGAGCGTAACATGTTCGGACAAGTGAACACCAAAGACCAACGTGGTGTTATATGCTTCGGTCTGCAATACACTTTGCCGATGCTAATCATAGCAGATGCGCGGTTTGATACCGACGGCAAATTACGCATTCAACTTATGCGGGAAGACATTCCGTTGACGAAGCGCTTGCGTTTAGGATTGATGTATAACTCGGATTTCGAATATATGGCTGGTTTAAAGTATGTCTTGAACAAGTCTTTTTCTCTATCTGCCCATTATGACAGCGATATGGGCTTTGGCGGAGGTTTTACACTTACGTATTAACAAATAAAATATACGATTATGAAAGAGCACATGCACGAACAACAAGGTCAACACGCCAAACACCAGAATCATCAGATGTCATATAAAAAGTTCGTCCTGATGATTATCCTGTCTTTCTTTGCGATGTATGTACTTATGTACGCCATGGTGGATCGCTTTGAAAATGCCATTCCCAATATTAACCAGTTTTATATGGCAGGTCTCATGACGGCTGCAATGGTTGTTATTGAAATGCTTCTTATGGGAAAAATGTACCGCAATCGAAAGGTCAATACAACAATTGTGGTTATTGGATTCGTTGCGTTGGTATCATTTTGGTTCGGGATTCGAAAGCAAACAGCTGTTTCTGATAGACAATTTCTAAAGTCGATGATTCCACATCACGCAGCCGCAGTATTGATGGTTAAACAGACAGACCTGAGTGATCCGGAAATACGGGAACTGGCAAGAGAAATTATTGAAGCCCAGGAAAAAGAAATTGCCTTCATGAAGAGAAAATTAAAAGAACTGGATAAATAGAACCAGATTAAATAACAAACAATTCATTTACCTTAGTAAAAATTACTACCATGAAAAACTATTACTGAGTGCTGGCTTTGTCGGCTTTTTCAATTCAAGCTTCTGCCCAAACAGTCACTTGGGATTCTCCCTCTACTGTTGCGATGGGAAGTATGTACAATAACATTTATCCAAGGCTCACTTTAACCGATAATGATGTTCCGGTTGTTTCGTGGATGAATGACAACAACAATAAGATTTATACCGCTCGATGGAATGGAGCATCTTTCAATATTCCATTGACAATAAGTCCTACTGGTGTAATGCCCTTTATAGCTAATTGGGCAGGGTCAGAAATAGCATCTTCAGGAGATACGGTTTTTGTTACGTTTAGCACAGATTTCAGTCAAACGAGTAAAGTTTATACTGTTAGGTCTATTGATGGTGGAGTAACATTTCAAGACACCGTTCGAGTGGATCAAATTGGATCTGATACGCCACGTTTTCCAACAATTGCAGTAGGAAATGGTGGAAATCCGGTCGTTGCATTTATGCGCCTTGACTCGGGTTTTGGTAACGCGGAATATGCAGTTGCCAGGTCTATGAATGGGGGAAGCAGTTACATGCCATCAATAACCCCATCGCTTGGGGCGGTTGGAACTGTTTGTGATTGCTGTCCTGCAACAATCATTGCAAATGGAAATCAGCATGTGGTGACTTACAGGAACAATGACAACAATATTCGCAATATGTGGGCTTCTTATTCCACAGATGGCAGCGCAAGTTATCCCGTTTCATCAGAGATCGACGAAACAGATTGGATGATTATGTCTTGTCCTTCCAGCGGACCATCAAATATAATCAGTGGAGATTCTCTTATTTCAACTTGGATGAGTGATGGTAAAGTCTATGTTGGGACAACAAATCTTACAACTCAACAGAATGGAATGCAATTCCAGTTGTTCCCTATGGGAATGGGAACTCAAAACTATCCGATTATTGCGGGGAGCGGTGATACTTTAGGGGTGGTTTGGCAAGGATCTGATGCAGGAACTCCGAGAGTGTTTTTCACAAGCTCTGTTTCCGGTGCAAGCGGTTTAGGAGTTGTCATCGACACACTGACTGCAACATTTAGCGGAAGTCAAACACGTCCCGATCTTGAATATTCAAACGGCAAATTTCATGTTGTTTACAGTGATGATAATGATGTGAAGTATTTCTCCGGAATGGTTGAACAAGTAGCGGGATTAGATGTAACAGGCTCCTCCCTTCCAGTTGTCTACCCCAATCCATCCAATACAGTATGGACTATTTCCTCTATCAATGAAGAAATCGAATTACACTTATTTGATGGGCCTGGAATTGAACATACGAATGTTTTTAAACGTACTGATAATTTGGTTGAAATTGATAATTCACTTTTAAGCAAAGGAGTCTATTTTCTTGAAATGAAATTCGAAGGAACTTCTCAAACTATTCAGTTAGTTAAGAATTGATTCAGAATTCGTTTAAATCTTCAGTGAAGCAAGAGGTTACTTACTGGGTTTTTGAAAAGACATATGGCTAATCTTACCTATATTTGCTGTAATGAGTAAAGCAAAAAATCTAAGTAAATGGGGTGTGCTGGGAATGTTATTGGTAGCAATCCTTTCACCCTGTTGTTTTCCAATCTTTGCACTCGCTGCTTCCGCACTTGGTTTGGGTAGTTTCGAGGTCTTTGGAGGTTGGACAATGTGGCTTTTTCAAATAATGGTTGTGGTTTCATTGGTGGGATTCTTTATCTCATACAGGAAACACAGGTGTATGTATCCATTGCTGATCGCTATACCGAGTGCTCTTTTAATCTTTTACGGATACCATTTCAACGATAGTAAATATTGGATTTATTTTCTCTATGCAGGAATGTTGGGACTTTTGATTGCTACTGTTGTAGATTATTACCGCCACAGATTACATGGTCGATGCTGTGAAACGGAAGAAGAAGTAGAATTGCATTCAACAATCACCTGTCCAAATTGCGGACACAAGAAAGATGAAATCATGCCAACCGATGCTTGTTCTTACTTCTATGAATGTGAAAATTGCAAAACTGTACTCAAACCATTAAAGGGTGATTGTTGTGTTTATTGTAGTTATGGAACTGTGAAATGTCCACCAATTCAAAAGGGTGAAAGCTGTTGTTAAAGAATATTGTTTTCCAAAGTTTCCAGTTGCAATATACGCTCCAAATCTTCGATTAAAAAGTTTGACGTTTCCCCGCTTGAGGTCACTCTGATAAAATGCTCACCCTTTGGGTGGGCATTTTGCATTTCAGGCGATGCGAATTTTAATTCGTAATCGGTGGAAAGGCAAAATGACCGGGTTTGTGAAACAAACCGAGCATTTTATCCACTGCACGGACCGACGAAGGATCTTTAATCCTGACGAGGTCACAGAACAAAGCTTTTTGCATTCGCAAGAAGCTTTGTTGTTTTCAGAACGGAGTGTGAGAATCAAGAGTGAGATTACAATGCGTTACTTTTTGCCAAATGACAAATGCTCGAATAAGGATGATTGCTAACTTTGCCGAATGAATGAATTTATTCCATATATTCTAAAGTTTGGACATTTGAACCAACAACAAATTGACCTTGTTACAAACAAAGCGACCGAAACACAACTTACGAAAGGCAGCTACTTTTGGGAAGCAGGAAAAATGCCTCAACATATTGGTTTTCTTGTAGACGGTATTATTCGTATTTCGTACTATGATAACAAAGGCGAAGAATTTACAAAGTATTTTATTAATGAAAACCACTTGATAAAAGATTGGGATCATTATGAAGCATCATTTTATTTACAAGCTATGACAGATTGTAAATTAATCACATTTACCAAAAGAGATTGGAAAGAACTTTCCGACACCATTTTAGATTGGGACAAAATCATTGATAAAATTATGACCAAACATCGCGCTGAGAAAATGGAAAAAATAAGTTCTATGATTTCGCAAGATGCGACTACACGCTATCTTGAATTTTTAAAGAATTTTCCAAACACGGCTAACCGCATTCCTCTTTCTTTTATCGCTTCCTACTTAGGAATTACGCAATCATCTTTGAGCAGAATTAGAAAAAGTATTGGTTAATTCACTTTTTGCCAAATGGCAAATGTTTTCTCTTTTAAACGTGTAACCTTTGCACTACTAATTAAAAAAGAAAAATATGCCAACAATCCTCATAACAGGCGGACACAGCGGAATAGGAATTGAATGTTCCAAACTTCTTGCTTCAACGTATGGTTACAATTTAATTTTAGCAGGACGGAGCCCTGAGCGAATGGAAACTTTTGCTACTGAACTGCGAAATTCCTACGGAATAAAAGTAAATGTTCTTGAAATGGACACATCTTCTTTGGCTTCTGTAAGGTCAGGTGCAGCTGAATGCCTTAAGATGTTTGATAATGACGAAATTGATTCATTGCAAGCCATTATTTGTAATGCAGGAGTTCGGCTAAATGGTACTGTTTCTTACACTATTGACGGCTACGAAGAAACATTTGCCACTAACTATTTAGGTCACGCTTTACTTGTAGAGTTGCTAATAGACAGAGTTGCAAACAATGGTCGTATTGTGTTTACTGCAAGTGGAACACATGACCCCGACACAGCAGATGGAAAAATGATGCGTGTTGCAGAAGAATATGATGCCGTAGGACTCGCTAATACAGGCAAAGACGGCAAAAAACCACTTTCATTGGGGAAGATGTATTCTACATCAAAATTATGTATGGTACTTAGTGCTTATGAGTTGGACAGAAGATTAAAAAAAGCGGGCAGTTCTGTTTCATCAATAGCATATGACCCCGGTGCAACTTCGGGAACAGGTTTTTTAAGAAGTATGCCAAAACCTGTGCAATGGTTAGCGAATAGTTCATTAATGCATTGGGTGATGAAACGTAGTGGCGTGACAATCGGAGATATTGTTTTTTCAGGGAAATCTCTTGCGAAAGTTGCTGCGGACAGTGCTTATGCGAATGGCTCAGGAAAATATTTTCAATCAAATGGCGGTATATTGATTGAGAGGTCTTCTTCCAAATTATCTTATGACGAACAACGCGCAAAAAAATTATGGAATGATACTAAAAGACTAATCCATTTACAACCAAATGAGGCATCACAAAAACTTCGTTAAGGACTGATAAACAATAATAGTAAAAAGGAAAAGCAGTTTCATGAAAGTGCTGAAATAGTAAAATATTTATTCATTTTTGATGTTCGAACTTCACTTCATAAATTAAAGTTTCCAGCTGCAATCCTGACGAGATCACACAAAAAGAAAAGCATCGCGAAAGTGATGCTTTTTTCGTTGACATCATTCTTATTTTGTTTCTTATTTGCTGAACTTTTGATCGAAATTTTTTGTTTAATTTATTTTTCATTTTGTTAAACAAAATTAATTATATCTTAGCATTTCAGACGGAATGATTCTTACAGAATGAATGATAGGTTCTAGCGTTATAATTAGAAAAAGGCACCAATCAGATTCAAATATTTACACCTTACAGGTTTTTGATGGAACAAACGAATATTGATCGAATTATTGAAATGGCTTGGGAGGATCGGACTCCATTTGAAGCTATAAAAGCACAGTTCGCATTTTCTGAGGCAGACGTAATTGCACTCATGCGAAGAGAATTAAAACGCAGTAGTTTTAATCTGTGGCGAAAACGTGTCAATAGTGGAGTCAGTCAAAAACACACGCAAAAAAGAAATCCGGAGATCGACCGATTCAAATGTAGTCGCCAAAGAACCATATCCAGGAACAAAATAAGCAAACGCTAATGGAATTCGCTTCTGATTATCAATCGATATTAGATAGAATAGATCAGATTGATCCGGTGAAATATGGTGAAACGAGAAATTATTCAGACGGCGCAGTAACTTATTTGTCACCTTATGTTTCTCGTGGTGTGATCAGTACAAAACAGATTCTCGAAGAGGTTTTGAAGAAGGGGTATGCCGTTTCAGCCATCGAATCGTTTGTGAAAGAATTGTGTTGGCGCGACTATTTCCAGCGTGTAGGTCAACACAGGGACTTGAATCAGGACATCAAACAACAGCAGCAACCCGTTTCGAATCAGGACATTCCTGAAGCAATCTTTCAGGCAACTACCGGAATTTCAGGAATAGATCAAGCGATTCAGGATTTATACAAAACCGGCTACATGCACAATCATTGCCGCATGTACACTGCTTCTGTGGTCTGTAACAGTGCAAAATCTCATTGGCTCTTACCGGCAAAATGGATGTACTATCATTTGCTCGATGGCGATTGGGCAAGTAATGCATGCAGTTGGCAATGGGTTGCAGGTGCGAACAGCGCTAAAAAGTATGTGGCAAATCAGGAAAACATCAATCGATACACCCATACGAATCAAGTGGGAACATTCTTGGATTGTTCGTATGAAGCACTTGCTGAAATGGAAATTCCTCCGGTTTTAATTTCGACTCAATCGTTGAAATTGGAAACCATTCTGCCAATAAACAAACCGTTGGAAATCAATAAATCTTTGCCAACGTTTATTTACAATTACTACAATCTCGATCCCGTTTGGAGATCAAATGAAAAAGGCAATCGGATTTTATTGCTGGAACCCGCATTCTTTGATGCTTATCCAATTAGTGAAAAATGCATGGAGTTTATGCTTAGCCTGGCTAATAATATCTCTGGGATCCAGGTTTTTGTTGGTTCTTTCAATGAACTATACGAGCAGATTCAACTACAAACAATTCATTACAAAGAACATCCATTTAACTCGCACTATTCAGGAATCGAAGACCCACGGGATTGGATTTCGGAACAATTGACTGATTATTATCCTTCTTTCTTTGCTTATTGGAAAAAAATAGAAAAAGAAGTTTCACATAAATACCATAGAAATGATCATTGATAAAGAAACGTTAAGCCAATACGAAAGTCGCTACCGGGCCCAGTTAATGAATTCGTTAGCTGGTATCAAACAAGCTGTGCTGATTGGAACTCGCTCTGCTGATGGACAAAACAACCTGGCTGTTTTTAATTCATTGATACATATTGGAGCGAATCCACCGCTCTGGGGTTTTATTTGTCGGCCGGATACCGTAAAAAGAGATACGCTCGATAATATCATTGAAACGGGTGAGTACACCTTGAATTATACCCATGCAGCTGATTTCGAAAAAGTCCATCAAACTTCTGCCAAGTATGCCAAAGATGTTTCAGAGTTTGAAGCGTGTGGTTTTACAGAAAGTTTTCAACCTGATTTCCACGCCCCCTTCGTTGCAGAAGCTATAGTGAAAATCGCCATGAAATTCGAACAAAAAATAGCCATCACCATCAACAATACGGTATTGATTATTGGAAGTTTAGTGCATATTGAAATAGATGAACAACGCATTGCCAAAGATGGGTTTGCTTCGCTGGAAGATACACTTGCTTGTGTTGGATTAGACGCCTATTTCGAAACACAATTGAAAGCACGATTAAGCTATGCAAAAACGGATCAATGGCCAACACAAATAGGGTAAAGCAAGAAATGGTGGTTGTTTGGCTGAAAAGAGATTTACGTTTTACGGATCACGAGCCACTTTTTGAAGCACAAAAACAAACGTTGCCTATTTTGCTCTTGTATTGTTTTGAGCCGTCGGTAATGAACTACGATGATAGTGATGTACGGCACTGGCGATTTGTATATCAATCCCTGATGGAGATGCGGGCCAGGCTTAGTGAGTTAAATCATCAGATTTACGTATGTCATGACGAGGCGCTTTCTGTTTTTGGAAATTTGGCAAAAAACTATTCCATTCAAACTGTTTTCTCCCATCAGGAAACAGGAAACCGATTAACGTTTGACAGAGACCTTGCCATGCAGCAGTTTTGCAGGGAAAACGAGATCGAGTGGAAGGAGTATCAGCTCAACGGTGTTATTCGAAAGCTTCCATCCAGGCAGTATTGGGATCAGTTGTGGAAAGCAAAAATGCAAGAGGAACCCAAATTGGTTGATTTGGAAACATTGAATTTACTTCAACTGAGTGACGATTTTTACAATAAGCTTAAAGGTTCAGCATTAGATCCTGAAATGACGACTGTCAATAAAGTGTTTCAACCTGGAGGAGAAAGCTATGCGTGGAAATATTTAGACAGTTTCTTGAAAGAACGCTATTTCAATTATTCCAAATACATTTCGAAACCGGCTCTGAGCAGAAAGGGGTGTAGCCGACTTTCCCCCTATTTGGCTTACGGAAACATCAGTATGCGCATGGTCTATCAAATGACGATGAATTGCTACCAAACATCCACCAATAAAAGAGCACTTTCCAATTTCATTTCCCGTTTGCATTGGCATTGCCACTTCATTCAAAAGTTTGAAGACGAATGCAGAATGGAATTTGAGAATGTCAACAGAGCCTATGATGTATTGGTGAAACCACGAAACCAAGCCTATATTGAAGCCTGGCAAAATGGCAAAACAGGAGTTCCAATTGTAGATGCATGTATGCGTTGTGTGGCAGCAACCGGTTACATTAATTTCAGAATGCGCGCCATGGTGGTTTCTTTTTTCGTTTTCAATCTCTGGCAAGATTGGCGTGAACTGCATTTTTTAGCTCGACAGTTCTTAGACTATGAGCCTGGAATTCATTATCCGCAGTTACAAATGCAATCGGGTGTAACAGGAATCAATACCATTCGCATTTACAATCCGATCAAAAATTCGGAGGAGCACGATAAAGAAGGTGTCTTTATCAAAACCTGGATTCCGGAATTAAAAGATGTTCCCGCTGCACTCATTCATGAACCCTGGAAAATGACATCCATGGAACAGAGTCTTTATGGTGTTCAAATCGGAGAAGATTACCCCAATCCGATTGTAGATATAGAAACTACCCGAAAGGCCGCCAGCGATGTGGTTTGGAGTTTCAGAAAGCGAGAGCCGGTGAGAGAAGAGGGTAGCAGAATCTTAAAGAAACATGTAAATACTTCCAAAACGTTCCAATCGAAAAAAAAGAAATGAAATCACGGAAAAAAAGCAATTTGCCGACCAAAATTTGTGTAAGCTGTGAACGTTCGTTTACCTGGAGAAAGAAATGGGAAAAAGTGTGGGATGAGGTGAAATATTGCAGTGATAAATGTAGAATGAATAAACCATGAGCATAGGAGTTGTTTTTCCACACCAGTTATTTGAGCAAAGTCAGCTCGTTTCAACCTGCAAAACCATTTATTTGGTAGAGGAATTCTTGTTCTTTAAACAGTATCGTTTTCACAAACAGAAAATAGCTTTTCACAGAGCAAGTATGACCTTCTATGCCGATTATTTGGGTTCAAAGGGAATAGAAGTTAGTTACATTGATTCTTTTGATGAGCTGTCGGATGTGCGCAAATTGATTCCTCATTTTCAATCGATTGGAATTACACAGTTCGAGTACATCGATACCACCGATAATTGGTTGGAACGCAGAATAGTTGAAACTTGTAAGTTACATGAAGTCACTGCGAACAAGCACCAAAGTGAACTTTTTATCAATTCTTCCGAAGAACTGAGCACCTATTTTTCCGACAAGAAACGGATGTTCCAAACTGATTTTTACAAGTATCAGCGATTGAGAAGAACCATTTTATTAGAAGAGAATGGAAGACCTTTAGGAGGCAAATGGACCTTCGATGACGAAAATCGATTGAAATATCCAAAAGGAAAAGTGCCACCAAAAGTGGAAAGCCTTTCGATTAATCGTTTTTACCGGGAAGCATTCGCATATACAGAAACACATTTCCCAAACAATTATGGGCAAGTGAATTCCGACTTTGTTTACCCTTCAACGTTTGAAGAAAGTAAACGCTGGTTAAAGGATTTTCTAAAAACACGATTTTCCGAATTTGGTCCGTACGAAGATGCCATTGTTTCCGATCAACATTTTTTAAATCACAGCGTGCTGACTCCCATGCTGAATGTTGGGCTTTTGACTCCGAAACAAATCATCGAAGAAACGTTGGAATATGCTGGCAATCATGAAGTGCCCATGAATTCCATCGAAGGATTTATGCGACAAATCATTGGTTGGCGTGAATTTATCCGGGCCGTTTACGAGTTAAAAGGTAGCGAAGAGAGAACACGAAACTATTGGGGATTTACGCGTAAAATTCCTGCTTCGTTTTGGGATGGAACTACCGGGATAGAACCCATAGATAGCACCATCAAAAAAGTATTGGAAACCGGTTATTGTCATCACATTGAGCGATTGATGGTACTTGGGAATTTTATGCTCTTGTGCGAATTTGATCCCAACGAAGTTTACCGCTGGTTTATGGAACTGTTCATTGATTCTTACGATTGGGTGATGGTGCCGAATGTTTACGGGATGAGTCAATTTGCCGATGGCGGATTGATGTCGACCAAACCTTATATCAGCGGAAGTAACTATTTAATGAAAATGAGCGATTTTAAAAAAGGAGATTGGCAAAAGACCTGGGATGGTTTGTTTTGGCGATTCATGCATGTGCATCGTGATTTCTTCCTGCAAAATCCACGATTAGGAATGCTTATTTCAAGTTTTGATAAAATGGATGAAGGAAAACGAGAAACACATTTAACGAATGCTGAAAAATACCTCCGCTCACTGGAAGATTAAGAGGAAATAAGATTAAAAACAAATAGAAAAAAATATGGCAAATTATTTAATTATCGGCGCTTCTTCAGGAATTGGGAAAACGCTCGCAAATCAATTAGCAGATGCAGGTCATCAGGTTTTCGGAACTTTCAATAGCACCGAAATCGAGTCGGAACATGCATCAATTCATTACCATCCCTTGAATGTGTTGGATGAAAATCTTTCGTTTGATTTTTTGCCTGAGACTTTAGCCGGAGTTGTTTATTGTCCGGGAAGTATTAATCTGCGTCCTTTTGAGCGAATCAAACCAGTTGATTTTTTAAGCGACTATAACTTGCAGGTGCTCGGAGCAATCAAAACCATTCAAGCGGTTGTTTCTAAGTTGAAAAGCACAGAAAACGCATCCATTGTGCTGTTTTCAACGGTCGCGGTTCAAACAGGTTTACCCTTTCACTCGCAAGTTGCAGCTTCAAAAGGAGCTATTGAAGGATTGACAAAAGGGTTGGCAGCAGAATACGCTCCTAAAATTCGCGTAAACTGCATTGCACCTTCATTAACAGATACGCCGTTAGCAGCTTCATTGGTAAACAGCGATCAAAAACGAGAAGCTAATGCACAACGCCATCCTTTAAAACGCATCGGAAAAGTGGAAGATCTTGCCCATATGGCGACATTTTTACTTTCGGATAAAGCCAGCTGGATATCAGGTCAGATCTTACATGTGGATGGTGGATATTCTACGCTGAAAGTCTGATGTTTGGATGATTGTAAAAATAGCCGGTCAATACATCCTGATTCATACTAAATTCACGAAATGCTTACTTCTATTTATAAACAATAGCTGCAACAAAAAATGAACAAAGTCCTATACGAAGACCAGGATAATAATTCCATTCGTCTTTCTCACGTTAGAAAAATAGAAGACGAAGTTCCCTTTACTGGGTTTGGGGTGAAATACGTGATTTCTGGTGAAGAAGTATACTTTGCTAATAATAAAAAATTCACGGTTCGGGGCGGAGAATACATCATTGGTAATGATTTTACATCTTCGATCGTGCAAATCGATCAAAAAGAGGATGTTCATGGATTGTGTATTGATATTTCCTCAAAAATTATTTCAGAAGTAGCTCATTTCCATGACTTGAATCAAACAGACTTGCGCGATTTTTTATTGACCGAACAATTCTTCGTTAATAAATACCATGCAAAAAACACCAGTTTGGGTTACACCCTGAACGAGATCAACCGCAAGATTTTGACCAGTTCCATTCGAACCGATTTACAGCAAAACGAACTTTTTTATAGTCTTGCAGAGTCGATAGTAACAGATCAACGGTTTGTGTTTGATAATCTTAATAAAATGGATTTCAAAAAGGCGGTTACCAACGAAGAAGTATTCCGATCGCTCATGAATGCAAAATCGTTTATGGATGAAAACATGTTGGAGAAACTCTCACTCGACCAAATTTGCCAACAAGCCAACTTGTCTAAATACCATTTTATTCGCTTGTTTAAAAATACCTTTGGGATCTCTCCTTATCAATACCTGAACCGAAAACTCTTAGAACTCGCAAAACAAGAATTAGTCGGAGGGAAATCTATTGGTGAGGTTGCCGTTCTCTGTGGATTTGCAGATTCTGCGGCTTTTTCAAAAGCCTTTAAAAAGCATCATGGGGGTGCTCCCAGTTACTTGCAGAAATAGCAATTTTTGACAAGATCTTCTTCTTCGAGTTCGGTTTTTTTGTTTTTAATTAAACAAGAAAGCTATGAGTTCAAAGTTATTGCTAATCGTTTCTTTTTTTCTCACATCCATTGTAAGTAAGGCACAATTGGAGAGAAAACCTTGGTTTGGTGCTCAACTGGAATACGTTACAGAAAACAACGTTGCAGGGTGCAAAGTGATACGAGTATCAGGAGGGACGAGTGAAGAGTTAAAACTGCAAACGGGGGATGTGATCTCGAAAATTGGTAATTCCTCCTTCAAATCAACAGATGAGTTTCTTGCTCTTTTTCTGAAGTATCCTGCCGATGAATGGATTGAATTGACCGGAATACGCGAAAAAGAGCAACTGATGTTCCGTGGAAAAGTAGTTGGTAGACCGCGGGAAACAGATGATAACGCAGAGGTGATTTATGATCAGGCAGATTATAAAGGAGGACAATTGCGCGTGATAATTAACAAGCCTTTCAAGGAAAACAAACTTCCAGCGATGCTCTTTGTTCCAGGCTACACGTGCAGTAGTATCGATGATTTACCTTCTTCTCATCCATACAAACGAATAATTGATGCTTATGTTGACGCGGGTTATGTCACCTTGCGCATTGAAAAAAGCGGATTGGGAGATAGTAAAAACACCCCGCCCTGCGAATCCTGCGATTTACTGGATGAGATTGAAAATTTTGAAGTAGGCTTGCGAAAATTGAAATCCCTTCCCTATGTGGACACCAATCAAATTATTCTTGTCGGTCATTCAATGGGAGGAATCATTGTTCCTGCAATCAGCGCTAAAAACAAGGTTGCTGGAGTTGTGGTTTATGGAACTACTGCAAAATCATGGTTTGAATACCAACTCGAAATGTACCGTGTGCAGAACGCGCTTGCGGGTATGAATCCGTTAGAGGTAGAGGCTTCGGTGATAGAGCAATACGATCTGAACTACAGGTATTTCGTGAAAAAAGAGAAATTGGAAGATTTAGCAAAAGACCCGAAAGCAGACAGTGTTTTGCGCAATTCATGGGCATACGATGGTAACGGAAAAATTTATAGCAGAAATGCGGAATACTGGCGTCAAATTCAAGATTACCCGCACCTTGAGAATTGGAAAAACACAACTGCCAAAGTACTGGTGCAGTTTGGTGAATCTGATTTTCAAGCCTTCTCCAAAGCAGATCACCTGCAAATTGTCCAAACGGTGAATTATTTTCATCCTGGAAATGCCACCTTAAAAACGTTTCCCCTAACAGATCATTATTTTGCAAAATCCGGTTCCATGCAAGAAGCTTATAACAAGTTTTCGACTGGAAAATATCAGCAACTATTTGATGAATACAATCCGGAAGTTGGCCGTTCAGCTGTAGCATGGAGCAACGAGGTGCTAAATTTGAAAAGTGAAATCAAAAGCATAGAAAAAGGATGGCGTAAGTTGAACACAGAAAATTATCCCGGTAAGCAAGACGATATCACATTTATCAATGAAAAGGAAGGATGGTATGTCAATGGATCTGGAAGTATTTATCATTCAACCGATGGTGGAGAAAATTGGGAGAAACAAGTTGACAAGAAAGGAACATTTTTCCGATGCGTGGCATTCTTAGATAGTTTAAGGGGATTTGTTGGAACGGTTGGGACAGATTATTTCCCAAATGTAACAGATACCATTCCTCTTTATGGAACCACTGATGGAGGAAAAACGTGGAATCCAGTTTCATACAAAGGTCCCTATGTAAAAGGACTTTGTGCGCTCGACATTGTGAAAGAGCAAATCATTAATCAGGGAAAAATAGACTACATCTATCATATTTATGGAGTGGGAAGAGTCGGTTCTCCTGCTAACCAGATGATTTCTCATGATAGCGGAAAAACATGGACAGCTGCTCCAGTGAAAAAAGGAGATATGTTATTCGATATCAAAATGTTTGACACGAAAAATGGGATTGCTTGCAGTGCCAGTTCAGCAGATGTCAGTCAATCGAATGCACTCATTTTAAAAACAAAAAATGGAGGGAAAACATGGAAGAAAGTTTACCAATCCGACCGTTTGTTTGAAACGACTTGGAAAGTATCATTTCCTTCAAGAAACATTGGTTATGCGACTATCCAATCTTACAATCCAGATCCGAACGTGAAACAACAACGCATTGTGAAAACGATAGACGGTGGAAAAACCTGGAAGGAAATAAATTTAATAGAAGATGCTGCAGCCCGTGAATTTGGAATTGGTTTTATTGATGAGAATCATGGATTTGTTGGAACCATGAACAGTGGTTTTGAAACCCAAGATGGTGGACAAAACTGGACCAAAGTGAATTTGGGGGTGGCGTGTAACAAAATTCGAATTTATAAAGATTCGAATGGGAAAGTATATGGCTACGCTATTGGAGTGCATGTGATGAAACTCTTGTTTTAAAGTCGAACTAAAAAAGAATCCAATGAACACAAAATTCAATCGCTTTATTTATTTGGCTTTTTTAGCCTTGGGAATCTATCAGTCGGTCATAAAAAAGGATTACATTGAAGCTGCTAGTTCTTTTGGGATCGGTCTTGCATTTGATCCATTTGATCTTTCACAAAAATGGCAAGATCGTCCAGTTTGGCAAAAGTTAGTTTTAGTCATTCATTTAGGAGTTGCAGCTGCGATGTTCGGTTTAGGAATAGGGTTGAAGGATAAATAGATTCTTTAGAAGGGAACTGAATCTTTACTTTCGGATAAAGTCTGCGGGATATCTGGACAAATATTACACCTTTACGGAGGTTGGCCTCAATTTCGTTGGAACTTCCAATTTTCAATAGCATTTTTTGACTAAACCAAAAGTCGTTTAGGCTAAACCTGTTTACGCTGTCTGCTGCAACTTTGCAGAAACAATTAAACAGACAACAAATGAAAAATTGGACAGCAGCTGATATTCCTTCGAAAAAAGATGGTTTAGCCGTAATCACAGGCAGTACGGAAGGTGTCGGCTACCAGGATGCGCTAGCGTTATCAGCAGCAGGATGGAACGTGATTATGATGGGGCGTATCGCTCAAAAAGGAGCTGAGTCAATTGCCAAAATACGTCAGATGAACCCGAAGGCAAAAGTGAGTTTTGAAAAAATAGACCTTGCAGATCTGTCTTCAATCAAAGCCTTCGTTTCAAGAATGATTTCGAAAGGGCAGGCGATCGATCTTTTGATCAATAATGCGGGAGTGATGACACCGCCAAAACGACTCGAAACGGCTGATGGTTTTGAGTTGCAGTTCGGCACAAACCATATGGGTCACTTTGCATTAACAGCCCAGCTGCTTCCATTATTGCGTCAATCCCCTGAGGCTCGGGTTGTAACGGTTTCAAGTGTAGCGAATCGGGCAGGACAAATCAATTTTGATGACCTTCAATCGGAATCATCGTATGTTCCAATGAAAGCATACGGGCAGGCAAAACTCGCGAATTTGATGTTTGCTTTAGAACTTCAGCGACAAAGTGAGAAACACGGTTGGGGGATTATCAGTATGGCTGCACATCCGGGTGTTTCCAGAACAAATCTGCTGATAACCGGTGCAGGAAGATGGAGTTTTGCAGGGGTAATGCGAACCTTTTTTCCGTTTTTGTTCCAACCGCCCGCACAAGGAGCTTTGCCAACATTATATGCAGCGACTTCTCCGGAGGCTAAAGGAGGGTCGTATTACGGACCAAACAAAATGGGTGAAACCAGAGGATTTCCATCCATCGCAAAAATACCGGCACAAGCACAGGATGAGCAGGTTGCCCGGAGATTATGGGAACTGTCACAAAAGTTGGCAAATGTTGAATTTTAGAATTGATTAGGCTGAAACATCCGATTCAAAATTAAATTAACTTTATGCGATGGCTCATTCAAAACCATATCGACTAAAATCTATAACGGAAATTCACCGTTTAATGGGACTCCCAAAACCCGCTCATCCACTCATTGGAATCATTGATTTGTCGGGACTGAAGAATCATCCGGATATCAACGCTGTTATATTAGACCTCTATGTGATATCAATGAAAAGAGGGTGCGATAAACTAATCTACGGACAACAGGAATACGACTTTGATGAAGGCCTGATGGCTTTTTTGTCGCCGGGACAGATTTTGCGTGGAGAAGAAAACGGAGTGCCGGCTAAGCTGGAAGGCTGGATGCTGTTCATTCACCCCGATTTTTTGTGGGGAACATCGCTGGCAAATAAAATAAAGAAATACGAGTACTTTGACTATTCTGTGAACGAAGCCCTGTTTCTTTCCGATAAAGAAGAAACGATCATAAACGACATCTTGAAAAACATTCAAAACGAATACCATTCGAACATTGACAAGTTCAGCCAGGACATTATTATTTCACATCTTGAAACGCTGCTGAACTATGCAGAACGTTTTTATCAACGGCAATTTATCACGCGAAAAATAACCAATCATCAAATTCTTGACCGATTGGAAAACCTGCTTTCAGACTATTTTAATAGTGATGATTTGGGGACAAAAGGGTTGCCTACAGTTCAATACATCGCCGACAATTTAAATGTGTCATCAACTTACTTGCGCAGTTTGCTTAAAACATTGACAGGACAAAGCACCCAGCAGCATATCCACGACAAACTCATTGAAAAAGCCAAAGAAAAACTCTCTGCCACCGATTTATCAGTGAGCGAAATTGCTTATGAATTAGGCTTTGAGCATATCCAAAGTTTCAGCAAATTATTCAAAACAAAGACGAAATTATCGCCATTGGAATTTAGGGCCAGTTTCAATTAATCAGCATTTCTCACACAATATTTGGCATTTTGGCTACAAACAGCCTCTCTATACTTTCGACCTTTGGATCCATTATTTAAAGACGAAAAGAATGAACTATACATTAATAACGGGAGCAAGTGGCGGCATCGGTGAAGCTGCTGCCAGAGAATTTGCTTCAAAAAAACACCAGTTGGTTTTGGTGGCTCGAAACGAAAATAAATTAGTACAACTCTGTGATGAACTAGCAAAAACACATAGCATTCAGGCTGAATACATTGTAGCTGACCTAAGTCAAAGCAATGCCCCACAGCATATTTATGATGAATGTAAGAAGAGAAATTTACAAGTAGAAGTGCTTATCAACAATGCAGGTATTGGCTCAAGCGGTGAGTTTTTAGACAATGATCTCAAGTCTGAATTGGATATTATCGGAATCAATTGTACAGCGTTAACGGCTTTAACGCATTTGTTTTTGGAAGGAATGAAAGAAAGAAGATCCGGTACAATCATTAATTTGGGTTCCCTGATTGCCTTTATTGCGAGTCCTTACATGAGCGTGTATGCAGCTTCAAAACATTTCGTCAAAATATTCACTTACTCCCTTGCCGAAGAATGTAAACCTTATGATATCCATGTCATGTTTTTTAGTCCAGGACTCACAAGCTCCAATTTCATGAATACAAAAGCAAACAACAACGAGTGGGGGAAGTCGCTCACGAGCGGCGCAGATACGCAAACACCCAGTGAAGTTGCAAGCGAGCTGTCTTTGGCTTTCGACAAGAAAAAAGCAGTTCATATAGCTGGAAGGAAGAACAGAAGAATGGTCATGCTTACCGGATTAATACCACTTCGTACCATTGCGCGTGTATTTGCCAGGCAAAAGCAGAAACAAATGGGCGTCCTCAACTCTTAGCATTATTAAGTATATATTTGAGTATGAAATTGGTAGTGCATCATATCGAAACCATTCATGAGCATCATAAGACCGTGGGCTATCCGGCATTAAAGCACCCGTTGATAAGCATACACACTTTTGAAGATCTGCCTTCGTTTCGGATACCAGAAAAAGTAAGGTTTTCACTCGGTTTTTATACGATTAGTCTGAAGAGGAACTATGACTGTAAAACGACCTATGGACAAACAAGCTATGATTTTAATGAAGGATTGATGGGTTTTACAGCACCTCAGCAAGTTTCTGTAATTGATGAGAATTTTAATAGTCCCACTGAAGGTTGGCTTATGTTTATTCACCCTGATTTTTTTAAAAGCACGTCGTTGGCGACTAAAATGAAGTCGTACAACTATTTTCACTATGCTGTAAACGAAGCCTTGATACTTTCCGAGGAAGAAGAAGTTGAAATCGAGCATTTATTCAAAAGTATCCAATCGGAATACCAGCGTCCAATAGATCATTTCAGTAAAGACGTACTTATTTCCAAAATAGATCTTTTACTTACCTTATGTAATCGATTTTATCACCGACAGTTCATCACCCGAAGAACCCCAAACAGTTCTTTACTTGCGAATTTTGAACTCTTGTTGAACGACTATTTTAATGCGAAAGAGTCTTTTGAAGGCTTACCAACGGTCAGTTATTTTTCGGAAAAACTAAACATGACAAGTAAATATCTTTCGGATGTTTTAGTAAATCTGACAGGTCAAAGTACACTCAATCACATTCACAACAAACTCATTGATAAAGCCAAAGAAAAACTTTCAACAACCAACCTGACTGTAAATGAGATAGCTTACCAGTTGGGCTTTGAGCATTCGCAGTCTTTTAGTAAACTATTCAAAAATAAAACGAACTTATCGCCCCTGGAGTTTAGACAATCTTTTAATTAAAACTGACGAAGGGTCACCTTTTCTTTATTTTCATTCTGCTTTGTGTATCTGGCTCATACAAAAACAGTTATATTCGAAAAAAAACTCAAAGATATGGGAATATTTAGTAAACTTTTGGGAAAGAAATCAGAGGATTCTAAAAATGAAGTATTGAAAGTCGCTATTCAGGAATTAACCATTGACACAAGCCAGACTCCCGAAAAATTTTGGCATCTGAAGGATGAAATTGTTGGATTTCTATTAGACAAGCTGCAAGAAATTAACACGCTGGAGCAAGAAATATTTAAGCGAAGTGAGAAATTGAAGAATCCGGACGAACCTAATCAAGTTCAGCCGGGTGAAGACGAATTGTGGGAAGAATATGCTTCTCGCTGCAAAGAAATACTTGTTCAAATATGTTTGAATCCTTCCGAAGATGGCAGTCGCTCTTTCGGCAAGCCGGCGAAGTATGACTATCTAAGTTATCCAGACACAAAATTCACCTTCATAATGAAGTCTGCTAACCGTGCCGTTATTGAAACATTGTATGTTTACGGAATAGAGCGTAAAGAACAATTTGTATTAAAAAAGGACAAGGAAAATTGGAAAATAGACACTAAAAAATATGGTTTCCCTGATGAAGATACCTGGTATAAGGATGATTTATAATGACAGTGTAAAAAAGTCAGGCCACTAACATTGAAAATCAACTAATTTCAACCCAAAACTAAGACGCTATCCCATGCTGCAACGAACCTTATTTGTTTTTCTTTATTTCTGCACAATAATACCTTCAGCCAGTGCCCAGGTAAATTCTTTTGATTCAAAAAAATATTCCGTAGAAGAATTACAGGAGGATTTCAACTTTGTGAGAAACAAGATTCAAAACAAGGGAACTGTAATTTATCTGTACAATACGAAAAAGGCAACAGATCACTATTTTGACAGCCTTTATCAGTGCATCAGGGAACCCATGACGGGGATTGAATTTTTTAGATTCATTGCACCTGTTCAGGCTTTTATCAAAGATGTTCACACAGTAGTGTTTCCGGGAACAGCAATCAGAAAGACCTTTTTCGAAAATCAGCATTTGTTTCCTTTATATATTGAATTGATTGGTCAAAAGGTGTTCCTGGATGAAAATTTCTCCGGTAACCCCGCGTTGAATTTTCATCCCGAAATTAAAAGTATCAATGGCGTTCCGATTGAAACCATCATCCGTCAGTGTTCGCTCATGTTGCCCAGGGAAGGCTATGACACCGGGTATCCGCTCAATTGGCTGAACAAAGATTTTCTGTACTACTATTATTTTACGTTTGGTCCAAGTGAATCCTATCAGCTTGAATTGAAAACGAAAGAAGGGCTGAAACAAATGGAAACGGTTCAGGGAATGAGCTTAAAAGCAATTTGGGAGATCGAAGATCAGTTAAGCCCTGTCGAAAAATCAAGAAACGTTTATACACAAGTGAATGACTCACTTAAAACGGTGATCCTGACAATCAATAGCTTTGATGATAACACAATAAAAGCGACCCACAAAACTTCTTTCCGGAAATTAATCCGTGCTGAATTTGATACCATTCTAAAAACCGGTTATTCAAACCTGATCATTGATGTTAGAAACAATGACGGCGGCAATTCAGGTGATGGAAAAAAAGTGTTGAAGTACTTATTGGATTCCCCGTTCAAGATAAAACAAAGTGTTCGGGTGGTTAAAAACAAACAAGAAGAAGATGTGATGAAACGTACCCGGACAGCGTTGTACGGTCAATTTCAAAGAGGTACCTACAAACCGCATAAAGTTGGTTTTAACGGCGATGTTTACGTATTGGTTAATGGTGGCTCGACTTCAGCGGCAGTGGTTTTTGCCGCCACACTGGAAAGACATAACCGAGCGATCTTCGTTGGAACAGAAATGGGTGGTAATCCGATCGTGATGGGTGGAGGACTTTGGGACAATGTCAAAGAAACTCCAAATACCAAAATCTCCTTCATGTATGGGAATAAACTCAACATTCTCGATAACTTAGAATTAAATACAGGTCACGGTTTAATTCCGGACCATGTGGTTGAAAAGAGTTATGCCGATTTCTTAGCGGGCAAAGACAGTCAAATGCTCTTTACGCTAAAACTCATTCAGGACAACTAATAACTATGCTTCACATCAACTAAATCCCAAATGGTTATCTCTGGCCCGAACGACTGTGCAGATAACATGAGTTTGTAATTCACGTACTATTTTAAACACAAACTAAAAAAAGTGGAAATAAATTTGCGAAACCAACTAGTTGCGCATATATTTGCAATCAAATGGTTTCATAAAACGATACAAAATGAGAAGAGATGTTTTTCAGGCAATTGCTGATCCTACCAGACGGGCAATTATTGCGCTTATTGCTTTGCAGGCAATGACACCAAATGGGATCGCGGAGCATTTTGACACTACGCGTCAGGCGGTTTCCAAGCATTTACGGATTCTCTCCGAATGCGAGTTGGTTTCACAAAAGCAGGAGGGCAGGGAAATTTACTACTCGCTTGAGATCCACAAAATGAAAGAAATAGACCAATGGCTAGAGCAGTACCGTAAGATTTGGGAAACCCGCTTCAACCAGTTGGATGAGGTATTAGCAACAATTAAAAAACAGTCCTGATTATAAATATCGGATTCTAAAATTTAGAAAACATGAACGACTTACTATTTGACTTTACTGTTGACAAATCAACGAACACGGTATTTGTAAACAAACAATTTGATGCGGAACTGGATCTGGTTTGGGATGCATTTACAAAACAAGAAATCCTGGACCAATGGTGGGCACCGAAACCCTGGATGTCCAAAACAAAAGTGATGAACTTCGAAGTTGGAGGACACCGGTTTTATGCAATGGTGAGCCCGGAAGGACAAGAACACTGGGCCATTCAGAAATACACCGCCATTAGTCCGAAAACGAATTTTAAATACCTGAATGCCTTTGCAGACAAAGATGCAAACCCCAGCCTGCCGGGTTCTGATTGGGATTTCAATTTCAGCGAAGAAACCGGAATAACGACGGTGAGCATCTCTATTTACAACGAATCGCTTGAACGCATGGAGCAAATGATCGAAATGGGATTCCAGGGCGGATTTACAATGACCTTGAACGAACTGGATAATTTATTACCAACCTTAAAAAAGTAGTACCGTGAAAAATATAGCTTTATTCGCAAATAGTACAATCGTCCTTGGTATTATTTCCATACTCTGCTTAGTCATTTTACATTTTGTGAGCAGGGAATTCAAACCCAATTTCCGAATGGTCAGTGAATATGCACTGGGCAAACACAAATGGTTATTGACCCTGTTCTTTCTTTGCTGGGGATTGTGTTCCATTTCATCCGGCTTCATGCTGTGGAATATCGTTACTTCAGGCTGGGCTAAATTTGGGGTGGTGTTGCTGTTTGTAACAGGGATCGGCGCCATAATGGGCGGATTGTTTGATGTGCAGCACAAACTACACGGACTTTCATTCGGAATAGGAGTTCCATTTTTGCCCATTGGTGCGTTACTGATTTCCTATCATCTGATCAAAAAATCAGGATGGGAAGGACACAATTCAATACTCTTGTTTTCTTCGCATTCCATTTGGATTAGTTTAGTATGCATGGCTGTTTCCATGTTCCTGCTATTTTCAAGTCTTAAATCAGCCGGGATTGTTTACGGACCAGACTCACCTCCATTTTCAGAATTGCCTAAAGGTGTCATTGGAATAAACGGATGGGCAAACAGGTTGTTGGTGTTGTGTTACATCGCTTATCCGGTAATATTGGCAAAGGTTTTTCTGACACTAGCGAGTCTTAAAAACTAATTAAGAATCAAATTCGTTTCTAAAAATGGAGTGTGTAATCTTCTGTTTATTATTTTTAGGTCCGCCGCTGCAAGAAGTACCCAGTACAACTAAAACAAACAGCATTCAGTAAATGAACTATCAGACATTCCAGCCGAAAAGCGACTTAGACGCACTGATTAAGTGTTACTGGACCCTGGAAGTTCCGGCGGAACACCCTTCCGAAAAGCAACGCATTATCCCGGACGGCTGCATGGAATTGATCTTTATATTGGGCGACGATATCAGGCGGTATACTTCTGAAAACGAATTTATTATTCAGCCCCGGGCAATAGTGGTGGGACAAATAACCGAACCGTTTACTATTCTGCCTGTTGGGTATGTTCACTGTTTTGCAACGCGTTTCTATCCTTATGGAATTGCGAACTTTATACAAACACCGCTCAAAAATTTAGAGAACAAAGAAACTCCGATCACCGAGATTTTCGGGGAAACAGCAGCCAATGAATTGGAGCAGAAAATCATTCAGGCGGCCAATACGCAGGAAAGAATTCAGATAATCGAACGGTTCCTGGTAAACAAGCTCCACGAGAAAGCCACCATCGACACCATCGTAAAATCAACGGTGGACGCATTACTTGCAACAAGTGGAAGTTCACCGATCAAAGCCATTTTAAAAGAAGATTTATCGAAGCGCAGACAACTCGAAAGAAAATTCCTGAAGCAGATCGGTATGAGCCCGAAACAGTTAGGCAAAGTGGTCCGATTGCAAACCGCCCTGAAATTGATACTCAGTCAAAAGACCGGAACATTCACCGAAATTGCTTACGAAAGCGAGTATTACGACCAAAATCATTTCATAAAAGACTTCAAAGAGTTTACAGGTGTCAGACCAACAGAGTTTTTGTCAGACGAGCAAATGGTTTTATCTGCTCTTTTTTACTCGAACGATTAGCGTGTCGTATTTTTACTATTTCAAGAGGCTTGGGCGTTCTAACTTTACATCAAAATAAATCAGATGAAGAAAACTATGCTAAGTGTGCTAATCCTGACCGGAATCGGTTTTTCGGCCTGCACTGACACAAAAGCCAAAGAATCCAAAGAAGAAAAAGTAGAAAATACTCAATGCTCAAAAGAAAATAAGACGAACAATTTGATCTCAATTGTAGAGATTCCCGTGACGGATTTTTCAAGAGCTGCTGCGTTTTATCAGGCAGTTTTAGGAATAGCTATTGAAGAAATGGAAATGGACGGGAATCAAATGGGGGTTTTGCCAAACAAGGAAGGAACCGTCAATGTGGTTTTAGTGAAAGGCAGCGACTACAAACCAAGCACTGACGGAGCTGTACTATACCTAAATGCAGGGAAGGACCTGCAGTCAATGCTTGACAAAATCGAAAAAAATGGCGGACAGGTAATCGTATCCAAAACAGAGATCAGTCCGGAAATGGGATACTTTGCACTGTTCATTGACACGGAAGGAAACAAATTAGGACTTCATTCTGAAAAGTAACTAATCCGTTACGGCGGACTAACTGAGAATTGGAGTTTGAACTCGTAAAGGGAAACAGAAATGTTTTCCTTTTTTGTTTTAGTAGACATCCTTCGTATCCTAACGAACTTATCCTTAACTTTGTAGTGTGAAGAAAACGTGTGTTTACTTATTATTACCTTTTTTCCTATTGAACGGAACCCTTGGTGAACTGTTTAAACTACCGGCACTTTACAGTCATTTCATAGAGCACCAAAACCGGGATAATTCCATTAATCTATTGGACTTTTTATCCATGCATTATTTGGGAGATGACCTGAACGACAACGATCAGGACAAAGACATGCAGCTGCCATTCAAGAAGATCGACGGAAACACTTCTTTCCAGATCGCTCTTATGCCGTTCGCCAAACCAACTTTTGAAAAGAAACAAACCTTTCCTCCTAAAAAGGTTTTGCTTCCTGATTCACAGAATTTCAACTTGATGAACCCTTCCCTGGGTGATCCTTTCAGACCTCCTATTAGCTAATAACAGTCTTGCTTTCAGACCTTTTACCGGATGATTTGGACTACTTGTGTCCGATCAGTCTCCTGTTGTATAAAGTCTGATCACCTGAAATTTTAGTTTAAAAAAGATACAAATGAAAAGAATAATTTTACTTGCTTTTATCCTGTTTCCCTTAACTGCCTCATTTGCGCAGAACTGGACAGGTGCAGTCAATTCAGACTGGAACAATGCTGCCAATTGGTCGGCAACTCCCGGTAATGGTGACGATATTGAAATCGATCCTGCCAATTATACCGGAGCAATGGCTCATCCTGTAGTAACGGGAAATTCTAATTTTACGCCTGCGGGAATGCTCGTGCAAAACGGTGCACAACTCACCATAGCGGGAACACTGAGTGCTTCCGACAGATGCGAGATCCTTGGAGCGGGAACAGTAGTGACCATTACCAGCGGAACCTTAGCTCTTAACGGGGCAGGAAACAATGCCCGCCTGATATTTGCAGAAGATGCTCACCTCGAAATGAATGGCGGAGCACTAACCATCGGGCAGCGCTTGCTGTTTGAATTGGGAGGAAGCGGAACAATCAATGCCGGAACAGTGACCGTTGGAGAAACAATTGCATTGGTGGACGGAAGTGTTTTGGCATCCAGTAAGTTAACACAGAACGGAGGAACCATTACAACCAACGCAGAATTTGGCTTTGAGAATGAAGCGGGAGAGTTTTATCCTGTTTTCGAGCAAAATGCAGGGATTTTGAATGTGAATGGAGCATTGATTTGGCTGGGAGCAGTTCCCGGTTCAGGTCGGGGGGATTTCCGTTCAGCCGGTGGAACAGTCAATGTAACCGGAACCATTGGAAACGATCCAACGAGTACGATGGGAATGTACATAGAACTTTCCGGAAACAGTGCTTTACTGCAAAATTCCGGAAATGCAGTTACTGCTTTGGCAGGTGATTCCATTGTTCTTAAAAA
>CAMLDR010000040.1 GCA_946478775.1 uncultured Flavobacteriales bacterium | reverse complement strand
TGGAAAGGTAGTATACGGGTAACTGTATCGAGAGTTCGAATCTCTTCCTCTCTGCCAGAACTGATCCCAGGTTTACAACGCCTGGGATTTTTTATTGTACTAAGCCGAAAGTTTTACTTTCAGGTGAAAGGACAAAGAAAATCCCAGCAGTCAGCGTTGGCTGACTAGGAGCGCGTTGGGAAGCTGATTCCTTTTGATCTGTAATCTCTTCCTCTCTGCATGAATTATCCCGCTTAACGCCGGGATTTTTATTTGACAGTAGGGCCGAAAAATTTTCGGGCCTGCTGATTTTTATCTCTTCCGAACCCAACAAAACCTACCCCATTTCCCCCTTCAACCGGTTCACTTCTTTCTGAAGTTCATGGACCTGATCAAGCAGGTGTTTGATGGTTTCCAGGCCTTCTATATTGATCTCCAGGTCGTAATGCAGGTGCATATACCTTTCCAGGTCGGAGAGTTGTTCGAAAGTGATAAAAACCATTTCTTCGGAACGACTCAACTCGATTAAACCGTGTTCATCCAGCTTGTACACAAAGGAAGTTTCAATGTTGTAATAAATACAGCATTGCTCGATGGAGATGTGATTTGTTGTTTCCATGTTAATTGGTTTTACGCGCTTGGGCAAGCTGTTCGATCAATTCTTTTTCTTTAGCAGTGAGGTCGGTTGGCAGCTGAACCTGGTAAGTCACGTACAGGTCGCCGAATTCACCCTCTTTTTTGTAAACCGGAAAACCTTTTCCCTTCAGGCGCACTTTGGTGCCGTTTTGCGTTTCGGGAGCTACTTTCATTTTCACTTTTCCAGCCAGCGTATCGATTAGTTCTTCTCCGCCCAAAAGTGCTTTATACAAATCCAAAGGCACATTCGCATAGAGATCATTTCCTTTGCGGGTAAAAGCAGTGTCATTCTTGATTTCAAAAGTGATGTATAAATCCCCGTTGGGTCCGCCGTTCATACCGGGTGCACCGTGCCCTGCCAGTTTGATTTCCTGCCCGTTCTCCATTCCCGCAGGAACGGTAATGCGGATGTTCTTCCCGTTAACGGTAAAAGTTTGCTTCTGTGTTTTGTAAGCCTCCGTTAAAGTGAGCTGAACAGAAGCCCGGAAATCCTGTCCCTTGAATTTGGTTTGTCTACCACCGCGATTACCGAACATCGAAGAGAAAAAATCAGAGTAGCCGCTTTCATCCCCGTAAGTAAAGTATTCGTCTCCGCCAAACCGATTGCCAGAGTCCCCGAAAGGATTTCCCTGGCCTTGTCCAGCGGATGTTTTTTGGTTTTTGCGAGCCTGTTCAAACTGCTCGGCATGCTTCCAGTCTTTCCCGTATTGGTCATACTTCTTCCGGTTTTCCGGATCGCCCAATACCTCATTCGCCTCATTGATCTGCTGGAATAGTTTTCCTGCTTCCGGATTGTTGGGGTTTAAGTCGGGATGGTGCTTACGCGCCAGTTTCCGGTAAGCTTTTTTGATCTCGTCTACAGTTGCTTTTTTGTCAACGCCCAGAATTTGGTAATAATCGATGTAATCCATACTAGATAGCCTTGTATGGTTAAGTTACGGTTTATAGGGGGATTTTGCAAGCTAAGAAAACCTAAACCACCTCCACCACATGCTTCGACCGCAATCCGTTAGGCACGATATGGATTTCCACCTGCGCATGCAGGTTTGACTGCACCTGGACGATCAACACATCCGATCGTTCGCTTTTTTTGCCGACTTCCACTTCGTAGGTTCCGGGTTGGAGTTCTATGAATAGCGTTTTCCCCGAATCAATGCGGCCGCGCTGTTCTCCGTCGATGAATACCGGACTCGCGATTAAACGATTTTGCATCTGTTTCTGACGCATGAAATGAATCCCGCTCTTATTAAAGTAATCATCATCGATCAAATAGCCGGTTTCACTTCTTTTGCGGTTGCGGACCAGCTTGAGGATGAACAGTAGTAAAAGCAATGGCAATAGCAAACTCAAAAAAGAAACCAGGCCTGTAATTGCAACCGGGTATTTATCTCCCGGATTTGGTGCGAAAAGCTCAATCCAAAATAAGGTGGGATAAGATTCCATGAACAAAGACCCTATCGACAGAATCAAAGCAGAAAAAATGTAGCTATAAATGAGAATCCGACCCATGACTAACAATTTGAAAGCTAAGATAGAATTTCTATTATAAACCAGTAGGGGCGGAAAATTTTCCGCCCCTACTGAATTTGTCGTATTTATTTACTCCGCAGCAACCTCCCGGCGTTCACCGATCTGTTGTCGCCACATAGCGTAATACAATCCTTTTTCGTTCAGTAACTCGCTGTGTTTCCCGGTTTCGATGATCACTCCTTTTTCCAGTACAAAAATGCGGTCGGCGTGCATGATCGTTGACAAACGGTGTGCGATCAGAACCGTAATATGCTCTTTCTTGTCCGTAATCTCACGGATCGTATTCGAAATGGCTTCTTCGGTCAATGAATCCAGGGCAGAAGTGGCTTCATCGAAAACCATGAGTCTCGGGCTGCGCAGCAATGCTCTTGCAATCGACAAACGCTGTTTCTCACCACCGCTCAGTTTCATTCCGCCTTCACCGATTACCGTATCCATTCCATTTTCGCTGCGCTCGATGAGGTTCGTACAGGATGCTTTGCGCAACGCTTCGTCAATTTCTGCGATTGTTGCATCCGGTTTTACGAACAGGAGGTTTTCCCGGATCGTTCCGGAAAACAATTGCGTATCCTGCGTTACAAAGCCCAATTGCTGCTGCAATTCTTCCTTGTCGATTCCGTTACTGCTAACACCGTTATAGGTAATATCTCCGCTTGGAGCGCTGTACAGTCCAACCAGTAATTTCACCAGCGTACTTTTCCCCGAACCGCTTGGTCCCACGAAAGCAATCGTCTCCCCTTTATTCACCTCAAAGGAAATATTGGTCAAAGCATCAAAAGAAGCCGTTTTGTGTCGGAACCCAACGTTGTGAAAGGCCAGTTTTTCAATGGCATTCAGTTTGGCTGGTGAAGCCGGTTTTACTTCGATAGGCGTGTTGATGATCTGCTCAAAGTTGTGCAGTGAAGCTTCGGCTTCCCGGTAAGAAATGATCACATTCCCTACTTCCTGCAAAGGCCCGAAGACGAAAAAGGAATAGAAATTCAATGAAATAATCTGACCAGGAGACAAAACATCTCCGAATAGTAAATACATCAAGAAGAACATGATGGATTGGCGCATGAAATTCACGAAAGTTCCCTGGATGAAAGAAATACTTCTGATCTGACGTACTTTTTTCAATTCCAATTGCAGGATTTTGCGTGTGGTATCATTCAAACGCTCCGTTTCCTGTGTTGCCAGGCCCAAACTCTTGACCAATTCAATATTGCGCAGACTTTCGGTCGTACTTCCTGCCAATTGGTTCGTTTCCTTCACAATGGTCGTTTGTACTTTCTTAATCCTTTTAGAGAGTTTATTGGTGATGAAACTCAGGAGTAATGCAGATCCAAGGTAAACCGGGATCAAACCGGGATGAACACTTGTAGCGTAGACCATTACAAACACCAATCCGACCAAAGACGTAAATAAGATATTTACAAAATTCATGATGAACTTCTCGTTGTCGAGACGAACTTTTTGAAGGATATTCAGGGTTTCACCGCTTCGTTTGTCCTCGAATTCACTGAACGGAACCTGAAGAGTATGTTTCAAACCATCGGTATAAATGTCTGCACCCACTTTCTGGATAACGAGATTGACGGTGTAATCCTGGAAAGCTTTTGCGATCCGGCTTACCATTGCAGCCCCAATCGCCAATGCAATTAGAGAAGCGACTCCAATCAAAAATTCACGTTTAGTGAAATCATCTTTGTGTAAGGCATATTTATCGAGAAGTCTCCCAAAGATGTAAGGATCCAATAAGGAGAAAACCATGTTGATACTGGCTAGTATCATGGAAAGGAACACCAGTCCTTTGTAACGTTTTAAATAGGATACGAGTATTTTCATGTAAATCTAAAATAGGTTTGTTTTTTTTCCTGAAGAATGAATGTTATTGAAAAAATAATGAGTTTGAATTGTTGTTTCAACAGGAGGTGCAAAAGTAGTAAAAGTTGGGGAATTAGAGAGATAGATTCGATTGTTAATTTACTCGCATTAGAATTTTCTTTCAGAAGGGTTATATGGTCTCCCACTCCAAAAGGGGAGGTTTTAAAATCCCTCCTAAGAAGATTTGAATTCTAATTACTTCTGAGTCGCGTCAATAACTACACTGGTCTCTTCCCCTTGCCCACACGAATAAATCGCAGGTCGGATAGTATTTCTGAAAGCTTGATTATCTCGGCGTTTCTTTTGAACAACATAATTCGCTTTTTCTTTGAACAACCAATTCAATTCATTTTTCATGCTCATCGGTTTGTCTATTCGATGCTCATTCAGGATATTGATCCGTTTGTCGAATTCTTTTTCACTGATTTCTTCCAAAACAATGACTCCCAAATTTTCAGCTTTCAGTTCATTGATCTGGTGATAGAAAAACCCTTTTTCATTCATCCCGACAATTGCCGCATGATAGTTCATATCTCCATTTAAGTTGTATTCCAATTTTCCTTCTTTGAAATCCAATCGCTGATAACTGTTGATCTCTTTGGAGAACAAATAAATGTACAATTTGTCGTATTGCTCCGATTGCTTCACTTCAACAACCATTGGCTCATAAGTGATTTGTGCCGTTTTACCCGTTTCAGGATCTGTGATTAAAGTGGATTGACGGGCAACTGTTGCTTGCATTACATACGCATCAATGTTGACAATTGTACCGCCTCCATGCATTTGGAATCCTGCTGTGACACCCAATTGTTTATATACATTTTGCAAATTGAATCCGTATTCTTCATTCAGATTGGCTGATTCCCGCAAGCCCTTTCGAAGCACTTCGTTATCCCGTTCTTTCTGAACTTCGATGTCCCAAAGGCGTTCCCTTCCCCGAGCCGTTTCAAAGTTTTGCCTTCCCTTTTCACGAATCGATTCAATCGCTTTTTCATAGAACGCATCCAGATTCTTTTGGTGTACATCGTCGATTCGGATGGCTCCTACTTTTTGATCTGCAAAGACCTGAAATTCCGGATACCCCATTTTCACCACCCGCTGATCCAATTTCCATAAAGGCTCGTTCAGGTTTTTCGCATACACATCAAAGACTTTCTCATTGCAGGTTTCGTGAATTGCTTTCATGCGGTCTTCAAAATCCTGGGTTGCGAGATTTGTATTGTTGAACTTCTTGTTCCAGATCGAAAGGACTTTGGAGGGCGGAATGTGCCTGTTTGATTCAACGTTTGAACTTACCCGCACGCTAAATTCACCCAAATAAGGAGGTAAACATTGTGATTGAGCTTTACAAACCTGACATGAAAAGTTTCCGGAAATCTCGAATTCACCTTTTCTTAACAGTTTAATTTTCTGTTTGAAGACAAGTAAACTGCTTTCGTAGATTGCCATTTCTTTACAATATTTTTTGATCTGATACTTTTCCGCAGTTTCAGAATCAATTGCCCAATCAATCGGGCTGAGGTCTTTAGCTTCTCCGACAAAGGCAAAATCCGGAGTTTTATCCAGTCTGAACCTGGTTGGTATCGTAAATGGTGATATGGATTTATTCAAAATCCCAATCATCCAATTTTCTTCCAGATTTACCGTAGCAATAATATTTACCTCATTCTTATTCAAATATTCCACTGAAAAATTCCAACGCACCATGTCTTCAGGATATTCCACTCCTCCATCCTGAGGTAAATTTACATTTACTGAATTCTTCAACGGTTTACTCGGAATCATCATGGAAATCTGTTTAGCACCATCTATTTCTGCCATTTTGTAAACAGGTTGAAGTTTCTCTTTCGGAGAAGAAAAATTGATCAAGGTTTCTATATCTCCAATAGTATCAATAACTGGTATTTTCTCTTCCTCAAAACTCAAATACAAACTATCCCGTTTGGTTTTTTCAGTAAACCACTTCAATTCATTCAATTTCGGTTCGTAGCGCGGCGGAAAGAGATCCATCTCCCCCATGTCTTTCGGTTTGGGAAGACGTTCCAGTTCCACCGGGGCCTGCCAGTCAATCGTTCCGTTCTTTTGGGGAACTCCGGTGAAGAGTTTCATGTCTTTTTTCAGTTCGTCTACCGGCACCTGCACGTAAACTCCTTGGTCTGTTAACTGCAGTTTTTTGCCTTCCGGGGTGAATGCGTTGAGGCTGAACATTCCCTGGGTTTCCAGGAGTTTATCTCCTGATTTGGTGCTCAATCCTGCTTTCACAATATCCGAACCTTTTTGAGCTTCCTGCCACTGAACGATCGCTTCGCCTTCGTATGGGGCTCCATCCAATGAAAAGGATTCTTCGGTGATACTCAACAAAACTCCGCTTTCAGACAAAAACACATCCGATTTTCCGTTAAATTGAAAATATTCGGGGTCGATGTTTTCAAATGCGAGGTCTTTCTCCCATTTATCCAACATGGATTGCTCGATTTGTTCCGGTTTGTTCCCGCTATCAGATTCTTTTTTCCACGTTATGGTGAGGTAAATCGCTGTGGCCAAAACTCCGGCAATTACTAAAACAAGGCCGCTGTTTACAAGCACTTTTTTCAGGTGGAACCATTTGCCGGATTCCTGCACCAGTGTGCGCAGTGAATTTCTCCGGATGAGTTCCTGAGTCAGTTTATGTAATTCAAATTCTTTTTGAAGTTCGGTGTTTTTCGTTAGTTCGCTTTCAAAAGCCGCTAAGCCTTCTACTGAAAGTTCGTTATTCAAATAACGCTCAATCAATTGGTTCCAATTTGTTTCCATTGCTTAAAATTGATTGGGTTGAACATTCAGTTGAGCTTCCTGCACCAACTCCTTGGCTTTCTGAATACAGCGGTATTTCTGTGCTTTGGCTACCTTATCATTTCGTAAGTCGAGCTTTTTGGCAATATCTACCATGTTCCAGCCCAAGCCGTAGAATAAATGCAGGAGTTCTTTGCACTGCTTCCCGATCTTCGTCAAGGCACTTTCCAGTTGCTTGTACTGCAATTCTTTTTCCATCCAGCTTTCCGAAACTTCTTCCAAATCCACTTCCAAACTGCCCGCTCCCTGCTTTTGTTCTTTGCGGGCAGCATTGTACCACAACAATTTGCAGGTTTGCTTGATGAAATGGATTGGAGCAAGCTGAAAATCAAAATCCGGATCGTTCTTCTTACGCAGGTAAATGATCAGCGCTTCCTGGAACAGGTCTTCTGCGGTGAGTGCGTCACAACCAAAAGTTCGCAGCAGGCGTTTGGTCTCCGGGAAATGTTTGTAAAGAACTGCGAGCTCTTTTTTGAGTTCCACCGGATTATATGGGGGTTTTTCCATTGCTGAATTTACTGGTTGTGTTTGGAAGTTGGAAAGGTAAACAAAGGTTGTGAAAATAAATAGCAGGCAAGCGATTAATCGGGGTATGCGTATTATTCGAACCCAACCCATTTTTAAAATACAATTGTGTTATATTTTACCACAAATACGCAAATGTTTGAGGCGCTTACCAGTCGCCTCCTTGTTTAGTAACCACTGATAAACCTGCGCTTATATGGCTCAAAAGCGAGTGCGGTAGCCGAGCCAATAATTTGTGTATTTGTGGTGTAATGAAGTCTACCGATTGAAATCATTTTCAACGGATTGTGGGTCATTGTGTTCATTTTTTGCAACAGATTTATACATTTGCACAAATTTTAACCATCGATGGAACACTTCGATTCTCCCGTTTCTGCCATTCAAACACCAACCGAAACCACTAAAAAACCGAGAAGTAAATTCCGGAAATGGCTGCGTCGCGGTTATTTTGGGGTTGTTCATTTACTTGCTTTATTCGCTTTGGCTTTGATTTTTGTGGCTTTGGCAGCGAAGTTCAAATGGACCAACGACGGTGGGAACGTGGACCTGAACAGCCGCTACTTTTCGAAAATGGCCAATAAGTACAACCAGGGATTCGAGACAGATAGCTTGACTTTTGCTACACAGGAGCGCCAGATGTACCAAAACGTGGGACTTTTAGCCAAATACTATCCGCACAATGCCAAGATCATTCTGGATGCATTCCAGCGTTCGGGAGATGTTACCATTGCTTTGAGAATGTTGGATGCAGCGAATCTTCGCATGAAAAAGCACAAAGGATATCAGCGGGAATTGCAACGCATTGAAGAACAGGCGAAAGATGCCTCCGTTTCTATTTATCCGTGGGCAAATTACCGCGAGTGGAAAGAATTTTGCCGGGTGGTAAGGGCCGACAGTGCTGCCATTGATTCGGTTTCACGCATTACAGGAGTTGAATCCCGTTTAATTGTGATGTGCTTGGTGGGAGAACAAATCCGGATGTTCAACTCTTCCCGTGAACAATTCAAAAAATACGTGGTCCCTTATAACCGACTGATCCTTACTACTAACCGCGGATATGGAGTTACCGGAATTCTTCAGAATACGGCTTTGAAGATTGAACGAAACCTGTATGACGGAAGCAGTCCGTTTTACCCGGGAGGTTACTATCAGAATTGTTTGAACGTAAAAGATTCGTTCCCGGAATTGGTGAATGATACGATCGAAGCGCACAAGCATTTGACCATCCAACGCTTAATGAAAGGCGGTGATCATTTCTATTCTTACTTGTATACCGCATTTTTCTTACGTCAATTCCAGTCGCATTGGGAGCGGGAAGGATTTACACTGGCCTACAGACCGGAAATCCTGGGAACACTCTACAATTTGGGATTCCAGAAGAGTAAACCGAAGAAAAACCCGTCGGTAGGTGGTTCTACTTTCAAGGTAGGAGATAAAGAATATACTTTTGGTGGTTTGTGTTACGAGTTCTATTACAGCGGTGAATTGATGGACCTGTTTCCATTGACCAGTAAGCCGTTTATTCCAACGAAAGTACTGGAACGAACTATCGTTTTCCCGGAACCGGAGGAAGAAGAGGTTGTTGTGGCGCCAACGCCGGTTGCAGGATAATATAACTCCACACAGATATCTTTCTCCTACTTTTTGCTAAACTAACTGGAATCACAAATTAATGATCTCGCTGATCGTTATAGCGATCAAAATGGTGTTGAAGAAAAAGGCGACAAGGGAATGAGCTAGGGTGAGGCGGCGCAATCCCTTGGTTTTTATCACCACATCCGTGACCTGGAAAGTCATTCCGATCGTGAAGGAATAATAAGCAAAATCAAAATAATCCGGGTGAGTTTCCCCGGGGAAATCCAATCCGCGGGCATGTTTGGCGTATTTCTCATTTTCGTCGCCGTAATACAAATGGGCATAGCGGAAAGTAAACGAAAGGTGCAAAACCAGCCAGGCCAAAGCCACCGAAGCAATGAAGAATAGTTCGTGGAGGATGCTGTGTTTACTGAAATGACTATTGTTATCGCTGTTCCAGAAAATAATGGCGATCAAAGCAGTAGAACAGGTGATGACCAATACAATGAACTGCATCCAAACACCCAGGTCTTCCTCTTTTGCACGTAAATTGATCGATTTGGAAGGAATCCGGATCATGGAGATGATACTTTCCAATAAATACAACCCACCGAAAGTCAGCCAGGCAAAAATAATGCTTTCCTGAATCGACCAGTTCGAACAGAAGAAGCCCAGTCCGACCAAAAAGGAGATCAGAAAGACAAACAGGATTTTAAAGCGGGTGAACTTCATGAACAAACGATTGGTGATTCTAAAAATAACACTTTAACCAATTGCTAATTACGAATACCCAATTACGAAGTAGGTTAACAAGTAATCCGTACTTGAAAGGTAGGATCTCTATACTTAATACTGGAAGTAAAATGGGTTAGCAGCGGGGATCCGGGGTGTCCATCCTAACCTTTGGAAAATGAAGGATTTATCGTAAATTGCGACTGCTAAACTCTTTAAACTTATGAAAAAACTACTCGCACTGCTGGCCCTCCTTCCTTTTGGTTTGTTTGCACAGACTGTGGATGTGAACTACCAGGATGGAAAAATCTGGTTCAAACTCGACAATAAATTAAGGATCTTCCAGCCACTCAAAGAAAATCCGGGTAAAATACCACTGGAATCCATTCCCGGACTGAGCCAGATTGCTTCCAAATACGGATTTCTCAATCTGTCCAAACCTTTTGCTGCAGCGAAGAACTCGGAAATTTTACAGCGCACTTATTTGTTAGAACTCTCTTCCATCCAGGATGTGGAGAGGTGCATCAAAGAACTGACGGGCCTGAAAGGTGTTGAATATGCCGAAAAAGTTCCGCTCGACCGGATGTGTTTAACCCCGAATGATCCTTCTTACAGTTCGCAATGGGGTTTAACGAATATCAATGCTCCAACGGCCTGGAATTACTTTTCTACGGGAAGCAATGTGGTCGTGGCAATTGTAGATGATGCCATTGAGCGAACACATGCAGACCTTTCCCCGAATTTATGGGTGAATGCCGGAGAAATCGCAGGGAATAATCTGGACGATGATAACAACGGGTACATTGATGATATCAACGGATACGATGTTGGAAGCAATGACAATAATCCGAATCCTCCGAATGCTTCTTTTGATCACGGAACGCATGTAGCAGGAATTGTTTCTGCACGCTCAAACAACGGCATTGGTGTTGCATCCATCGGATTCAGCTGTAAATTGATGTGCGTAAAGTCCACTACCACTGTGGGGCAGGTAACCAACGGTTACGACGGGATCGTTTATGCAGCCGTAAGCGGTGCGCATGTGATTAACATGAGTTGGGGTGGGCCTAGTTCTTCCACAACCGGTCAAAATATTGTTAATTATGCTGTAAGTGAAGGTTGTATCCTGATAGCCGCTGCCGGGAACGATAATGTAAACACCCAGTTTTATCCTGCGGCTTACAACAACGTCGTTTCTGTTGCTGCAACAACCAGTTCGAACACCAAAGCCAGTTTTTCAAATTATGGAAACTGGATTGATGTTTCTGCTCCGGGAAATAATATTTACAGCACTACTGTAGGGAACTCTTACGGAAATAAATCCGGGACATCGATGGCTTCGCCCATGGTTGCAGGTTTGGCAGGTTTAATGAAATCGTTGAATCCGACCATGCCGAATGCAGATTTGATCAATTGTTTGATCTCAACGGCTGCAAATATCAATGCACAAAATCCTTCCTATATCGGACAGCTTGGAAGCGGGCGGATTGATGCTGCTGCTGCAATGGCTTGTGTTTCTGCATCTCTGAATAATCCGCCGGTTGCAGATTTCAGTGCCAATTTCACAGCAATCAGCGCAGGAGGATCTGTGGTCTTCACCAATCTGAGTACGTACAACCCAACTTCCTGGAACTGGACTTTTACCGGAGGAACTCCGGCAAGTTTCAACGGGCAGAATCCGCCTTCTATTACTTACAATACTCCCGGAACTTATGCCGTTTCGCTGACTGTGACCAATGCCAACGGTACCGACACCGAAACCAAAACAGGCTATATTGTGGTAAGTGCCGCAGCTGTTTGTGAGCAAATAAATCTCCCTGCACCTGCAGGCTGGACGGGTACTAATTACTTCACCGGTGCAGCAACGGGTTCAGATGGCTGGATCAATGGAATGAACGTCTATTTAGACAAACAGAAAGCGATGTACTTTGATGCTTCCGCTTCACCGAATACCATTCTAAACAATGTTTGGGTAGCATTCGGACTGGCATATACAGCGAATCCAAGCAAAATTGTCCCGATCACTATTTACGACGGCACCAGTGGAACTCCGGGAGCTATACTGGGAAGTACCAACCTGACCATGGGCCAGATTATGGGTGATGTCAACGGAGGTTTTTATACCGAAGCAAGTTTTGTCAATAACCCGGTTACGCTGCCAGCATCCAAGAAATTCTTTGTTTCCGTAGGTTTAACCAATTTACAATGGACGGCAGGTGTGAAAGACACTTTAAGCATCGTTAGTAATACTGCAGGACAAACAACTCCTTCTCCAATTTGGGAGCAGCAGGCGGATAATCTTTGGTACCAATACACAACCGCCGGTTCCTGGAATTTGAGTGCTTCGTTATTCGTTCACCCTTTCCTTACAAACACACCGTCTCAGGCAGTGATTACTCCCAGTGCTTTAACCATTTGTTCCGGAAATGCCATCAATTTTGATGCTGCAGGAAGTACGTACCAGGATACTTTGTTGTGGTACTTTCCGGGTGGAACACCAACCGTTCTTCCATCTGCACCAACAGCTTCTGTAACGTATGCAACACCGGGAACTTACGATGCCATTTTGTACACAATCGGTGGAGGATGTTCCTTATTTGATTCTGCCTTTGTCTCTATTACAGTTAGTCCGACACCAACAATCAGTGTGAGCGGGAACAATACCATTTGTAACGGAGAAAACACCCCGCTAACTGCTTCCGGAGCTAGTTCGCTTACGTGGTCTCCGGGAACGGGATTATCGGCTACAACCGGGAATAATGTGACTGCAAATCCAACTGTAACAACTACTTACGCAATTACCGGAACGAACGGGGCCTGCAGCAACTCCACTACCATCACAATCCATGTCGATGATCCAACCGCAGCTTCAATTGCATTTGTGGATAGTACGATTGCCTGTCCTACTTCTGTTTCTTTCGACGGAAGTAATTCAACACATGCAGACAGCTTTACCTGGGCATTCCCGGGCGGTATTCCGGCTACCTCAAACAGCTCTTCTCCTACAGTCACTTTTGGCACGGACGGAGCAGTGACTGTTCAATTAATTACAGCCAATTCGTGTGGGGTTGATACCACGGAATTCCCTATTCAGATCACAACCATTTGCGGACTGGGATTAGCAGATTTAAGCATCGACTACCTGGTTTCTTACAATCCGGAGCAAGGATTTATCCATATCATAAGCGACTTGGGTTTAACAAGCGGAACGAGGATCCAGTTGTATAACGGAGCGGGACAATTACTGGTTTCGAATCAATTGACAGATCACCAAGATGCCGTTCAAATTCCGATTGCTTCTTATGCTTCAGGAATGTATTTCGTTCGGATTGCAAACGAGGTGCAGGAAACAACTTCGAAAGTGATTAAGAATTAATTGATTTGTTTCATTATTGAGAAACCTCGATCCGCATTGCAGGATTGGGGTTTTTTGTTCAAACTAATTCTTGGATCAGAATTTTAGATTCCGATAGCTATCGGAACGTCTTTTAACGAACTCCGTTCATTTAAACAGAGTTCGAGAATTCTCGAACTCTGACCAATCATTCGTATAATTGGGATTTTCACCTTCAACCTGTTACTTTTTCCCATTCGGGACATTGAGAAGAAAAACATTATTATGAAATTGATCTATTCTATCTGTTTCGCTTTTCTTTCTTTCGGGATACAAGCGCAAGTTGTAAAAGCTCCGGTGAAAGTAATCGTCAAAGGATTCAACGGCAAACCTTATGCAAATGATAAAGTCCTTTTCGTAGGGCAAAAATCCAAACAAACACTTTCCGGTGTCACCAACCAGGCGGGTCAATTTATAATCCAGCTTCCGAGTGGTGACATTTATGATATTCGTATCCAAAGCATAGGGGATGAAATTGAATACAATACCATGGAAATTCCGGCTGTGAAATCCGGAGAGTTTTTCCAGGAAGCAGAACTGGTGATCGAATATGACCCGGGGACCACTTTTTCATTTACCAATCTTCAATTCGAACCGGCAAAAGCAGATCTGAAAGCTGTGAGCCATGCACACCTGAAAAACCTGGTAGAAATTATGAAACGCAAAAAAGACCTCAAAATCCGCATAGACGGGCATACTGATAGTGACGGAGAAGAGGGTGCCAACCAAATCCTTTCACAAAAAAGAGCGGAATCCGTAAAAAATTACCTCATCAGCCAGGGAATTGATGCCAATCGGATTGCTGCAAAAGGATACGGAGAAAGCAACCCGATAGCAGATAATGCAACAGCACAAGGAAAAGCGAAGAACCGGAGGACAGAGATTTCCATTCTCTAGCATGGAGTTCAAGAGTTGAAAAGTTCAAACTGCTTGCGCTAAAGCTATAGCATCGGCGCAGAGTTAAAACTTATTCTCATCTTTCAATTCTAACTTCTAAATTTAGAATGATCATATATTTTCCAGATAGTTTCGCTGGTTAGCCTGGAGTTTTTAATAGACCGATTGTTGCTACAAAGCGGATTTCATACAAGTATTTTAATTCATTTCGAAAAGTTGTATCTTTTCACTGGGAATCAATTATTTCCGGGGAAAACCAAAAAACCCGATTTTTGGCATTTGGTTTGTAACCAACTTTCAACAATTGAATATTTAAGTTATGAAAACACGTTTGATCATCTCTTCAGCAATCCTGGTAGTATTGGGATTGAGTAGTATGCAGGAAATCGCATTACCTACTGTTTCAAACAATTCATTCCAGACCGGAGAAAAACTGCGTTACCGCATTACCTATGGGTTTATAGATGCGGGAGAAGCTGTTCTTGAAGTCAAGGAGACAAGTAAAAAAGGAAACGGAACAAGGGAATTATACCACATCAAAGGAACCGGCAGAACGCTGGGCGGATTCAATTCTGTTTACAAGGTGAATGATGTTTACGAAAGTTACATCGACAAAAAAGGAATTTTTCCATGGCAGTTTGTAAGACGCGTGGAAGAAGGAGGATATAAGCTTTCCCAGGATTATGCTTTTAAGCAAGACAAGCAAAAGGTGCATAACGGCGCAAAAGATTTCACCACTCCATCCGGAATCCAGGATATGATCTCTTCTTTCTATTACGCACGAACTTTGAATTTCAAATCTGCAAAGGTTGGAGATACGTTCGAGTTCAAATGCTTTATGGATGACGAGATTTGGCCTTTAAAAGTGAAATACCTGGGCGATGAGAAAATTTCCATTCGAAAAGGAAAGTTCAACTGTATGAAGTTTGCACCGGTTGTTCAAACAGGACGTGTATTCAAAAAACAAGACGACTTGAGTTTTTGGGTTACAAAAGACGAAAACCGCATTCCAATTTTAGTAAAAGCGAAAATTCCAGTTGGATCCATTAAACTGCATCTGGTTGAATGGTCGGGCTTAAAACACGATTTGATCAAAGCAAAATAGTAAAACGATTTACCAGGCTAAAAATTTAGTATACGATTGGGGCACAAAGGTCAGGTGTTCAAATATTAACGTTTTTGTTCATGATTAATACATTGCTTTCGGTTATCTTTGCTTCCTAAAATCTGGAAATTACTATGGAATTAACTCCTGAAATCTTAGAAAGAATTACTCTTCTTAAAGCGAAATATGATGCGCAAGGTCAGGATTTAGTTTCATACCTGGATAGTTTGCTGTATTCAAGGATGCCGAACTACTGGGATTATGTTCAGGTAGACACGTTGTTGTCTTTACAAAAAACTTATACCGATTTCCCGGATGAAGTTGTTTTCCTGATGTACCACCAGGTAACTGAGTTGTACTTCAAACTATGCCTTCATGAGTTCCAGCAAATTTCAGATCGCAAGAATTTGGATTCCAAATTTTTTGTCGAGCACGTTCAGCGGATCAACCGTTATTTTGAAGCCCTGACCAAGAGTTTTGAGATCATGGTGGACGGAATGGAGCGTGAGCAGTTCCTGAAATTCAGGTTGGCACTGGCACCTGCTTCGGGTTTCCAGTCTGCACAATACCGAAAAATTGAGATTTTTTCTACTGATTTTCTTCAGTTGGTCCACAAAGACCACCGGGAGAAATACACCGGGAAAGAACCAATTTCGGAGCTTTTTGAGAACATTTACTGGAAAGAAGGAGCAACGGATATGCAAACGGGTAAGAAAACATTGACCCTTACTCAATTTGAGGACCGTTACAGAGAAGAGTTCATCCAGATGGGCGAACAGCTGCGTAACGATAACTTATGGCAATGTTATTTGCGCCTGTCTGCAGAAGACCAGGAATTACCGGAAGTCATTCACGTGTTGAAACAGAATGATGTAAACGTAAACATCAACTGGCCGCTGGTTCACTATAAATCTGCTGTTCGTTACTTACAGAAAGATAAGAGTGATATTGCTGCTACAGGAGGTACAAACTGGCAGAAATACCTTCCTCCACGTTTCCAGAAACGCATTTTTTACCCGCAATTGTGGTCTGAATCAGAGACCGCAGAATGGGGAAAATCGTGGGTGGAAGCAGTTCTGAATTAAAATCGGGAATTCACGATTTAATTACTTGATATCGCTACATAACGATCTCCTTATTTTGGTATTTTGCTGTTTCCGGAAATTCAGCTATTCTAACATTCTTCGTACTTTTGCACCATGCGAAAAGCGGTTCTCTTACTTGCACCATTGTTTCTTGTTGCTGCGACTATGCAAAAAACAAATCGTCTCCCGAAAGAGTTGAAAGAAATCTCGGGTTTGGTTTTCGCAAATGACAGCACGCTGATCGCACACAACGATGGCGGTAACGACCCTAAAATCTACGTGTTGAATCTGGATGGAAGTATTCGCCACAAAGTGAGTGTTACGAATGCTGATAATACGGATTGGGAAGATATTACCCTGGATGAAAAGGGGAATCTGTACCTGGGTGATTTCGGGAATAACAATAATACCCGGACCGATTTAAAGATCCTGAAAGTGAGCTTGAAAAAAGTGCTCGACAACGAGGATGTGGAAGCGAAATTCATCGAGTTCTCTTATCCCGAACAAAAAGACTTTCCGCCAAAGCTTTCCGAAAAATACTTCGACTGCGAGGCTATGAGCTTTTACAACGATTCTCTGTACCTGTTTACCAAATGCCGGACAGAACCTTTTGACGGAAAATGCTTTGTCTATACCCTACCCGTTAAACCGGGTGTTCACAAGGCGAAAAAAAAGTACTACATGGTTCTTGGAAAGCGTGACTGGTTCCGTGATGCCGCAACTTCTGCAGCCATCCAAAACGGAAAATTATTCCTCCTGACTTACAACCGGGTGATCACTCACACTTTTGAAAACGGGAAAGCAAAATACGAATCGCATCAAACACTCCTTCCGATCACTCAAAAAGAAGCCATTGCTGTTCATACGAACGGGAAAATAGTGGTGGCAGATGAACGTCAGAAGATCTTAGGCGGAGGAAATATGTATATCATCAAAACAGCATCATCGCCGAAAATTCAGCGGGGTAGCACAGAAAAGAAAAAATGAGCCTGGACAATTTTGACGGAGTGATTTATGACATGGACGGAGTGCTTACGGATTCTGAGCCATTGTGGAAAATTGCCATGGAAGACGTTTTCAGAAGCGTCGGCTGCCCGCTCACCCGGGAAGATTTTCAGCGTACGGTTGGATTACGCATTGATGAAGTGACTTCGTACTGGTACCAGGTTGCTCCGTGGCCTGACTCAGGTCCGAAAGAGGTGGAACATGCCATTGTGCAGCGCATGATTGAACTATTGACCGAACGGGCAACTCCCTTACCGGGCGTGGTAGAATCCCTGGAGTTCTTTGCTTCAAAAGGATTGAAAATTGGTTTGGCTACGTCTTCCTACCAGGTTTTGATCGACTGTATTTTAGACGCTCTGCAGATCAGGCATTTCTTTCAAACGGTCCATTCCGCAGAATATGAATTGTTTGGAAAACCTCATCCGGCCGTGTACCTGACAGCTGCAAAAAACCTCGACCTCGACCCAAGACGCTGTTTGGTGATCGAAGATTCTTTGAACGGGATTATTTCAGGGAAAGCTGCGCGGATGACCGTATTTTGTGTCCCTGAAAAAACACATTATCCGGAACCGAAACTCATTTTGGCAGACGCACAATTCGAGGATTTAATTGCCCTTGTGAACTCATTTAAGTAACTTGTCCTATGATCGTAGCAATAGATGATAAACTGATCTCAACCGAAGTGTTTGACCGCAAATTTGTATGTGATCTGAACGCCTGCAAAGGTGCCTGCTGCATTGAAGGCGACGGAGGTGCTCCGCTTACCTTTGAGGAAGTGGACATCCTGGAGGAAATCCTGGATGATGTAATCCCGTTTATGCGGCCTGAAGGAATTGAAGCAGTTGAAAAATCGGGAGTTTTTTACATCGATCCGTGGAATGAGCCGGCTACGACTTTGGTCAACGGAAAAGAATGTGCTTTTGTTTACTTTGACGATCTGGGAATTACAAAATGTGCCGTAGAACAAGCTTATTTAGCCGGAAAAACGACCTGGAAGAAACCAATTTCCTGTCATCTGTATCCAATCCGCGTGAAAAAGCTGAGTGAAGGTCTGGCACTGAATTACGAAGAATGGAATATCTGCAAACCTGCCTGCGCTTGTGGTGAAAAACTGGATGTACCGGTTTATAAATTTTTACGCGAACCGCTTATTCGTGCTTTCGGAGAAGAATTCTATGCAGACCTGGAAGGGATTGATCAAGCTTTAAAGGATCAAAGCCCGGAAGATTAGAACACTAAAATAAACCGCTAAGACGCAAAGTTTTGAATAGAACTATTACTTTGCGCTCTTCCATTCTTTGCGGTAAAAATAAGCTTTTGTTTATCTATTATTCCGTCCAGAATTGTCTGATGCAGTTGTGTTAATTGCAATAAGCGCAAAATTTCGAGTCCTTGTTGTGTTCGAACGGAACGCTTTGGTCCAGCATATCCGAAATGGTTTGCTTCAGGATCTGTTCCAGGAATTCAGGAATGTCCTCTTTTCGAATATCCTGCGGGAGTTTCAAAAAGTGCGGGCTTTCTTTGATCGATCTGAATGAAAAAATTCCGGCCTGATCGGTCAAAATCCCTGTTTCTTTGTAATAGAGATAACAGTAGATCAATAATTGCAGCACGTGCTTTTGAGCCGGATTTCCTTTGCGCCGATTCATTAAAATGGCTTCTTCGTAGCTTTCGTGGCTGGCAGTTTTCTTCAGTTCCACCTTGTCCTGGCTCACGCTCCCCGACTTGTAATCAATGATCCGGTGAACACCGTCAAATTGATCTATTCTGTCGCAAATTCCTGAAAGGCGAACCGCAAACGATTTACCCGAATCGGATTCATTGGTAATTGGAATCAAGGTTTCCAGTCTTCGTTCCAACCCGAGAATGAACAGCGCCTTTTGCGGATTCTCCCGGAGAATGGTGCGGTCTCTGCGAAGGACATTCTGAACCATTTCTTTGGCCACTTCGAAGTTGATGTGATTGGTTCCTGTTTGCCAGGAGTTCCGGTCTTCCGAGAAATGCAGCTCGAAACTTTTACTGACCAGAAGCGGAACTTCCTTCTCCATTTTGAAAAGGTCTTCTTCCGATACGACTTTCCCTGATATTTTCCTTCCGGATTCATCTACCCGGTCAATAAACGGCGCGAAAAGGTTTTCCAACACGTAGTGGATAATTGTCCCCAAAGTACTGCTTTCAATATCTTCTTCCACCTTGTTCTCTTCCCCGAAACGCAGGACGTACCGGTAGTAAAAATCCAGCGGACAGCTCATGAATTTATCGAGCATGGAGAAACTGATCCCGGCATTCAACACTTCGTAAATACGCTCAATGATCTCCTCCGTTTTTTCAATAGAAGTGGTCCCGATCTTTTCCTTGTTTCCACCGGTATAAAAGGATTTTTGGATCCGGATATTCGGATTGATCTGAGCCAATTCCAGTTCAATCTGTTGAATGTACCTGCTTGGCTCACTGGACCCGACGGATTCTGAAGCACTCGAATAGGTAATCAGCATTTCTTCCGCATGGTGCAGTAAACGGTAAAAATGGTGTGCAAAAAGCCCCTGTTTTTCGCGCGGGGTCGGCAAACCAAAGTACTTTCTCAAATCCATTGGAATAATGGTATTGATGGCATTCTGAGGCGGCATGGAACCTTCATTCAGTCCGAAAACGAAAATGCGTTTGAAATCCAGGCCGCGGGTTTCCAATAAACCCATGATCTGCAGTCCTTCCAAAGGATTTCCAAAGTAAGCAATGGTTTCATTACTCCAGTTGCCATTGAACAAATTCCGGAACGACGAAATGCTCATCAGCGGAGATTCCGTGCTCATGATATTTTGCAGCACAATGGTTGCATGCGCGAACCTGCGTACAATGGCCCGTTCGAGTTCATTCTTTTCTTCCAGCCAAAGATCCAGTTTTTCATTCAACTGCTGAATGACCTGGATTCCTTTCAGCCAGTCACTTTTCCAAGGCTCGAATATCAGTTTGTTTAATTCCGATAAGCGCTCACTCAGATCCAGTTTCTTCCGGTCCAAAAAATGCCAGTTGTGATTGATTATCCGGGATTCGATGTCCTGAATTTCCTTTTTCTCTGCCGAAGAAAGTACTCCTAATATAAACGGATGATGGGCAAACTGAATAAAATCGCGGTAGTAGATACTCGAATTCCCTCTTCTCAAAAAGGATTCCTGCAATCGGAAAATCAGGTCGACCCAGGAACGCAAAGATGTTTGCCTCAGGGGTAAACCTACGGTGATATTCGCATGGCCAATTTCTGCCGGAAGGTGTTTCAAAATCGAGCTCAATAAACTTTCATCGGCTAAAAGCACCAATGTTTCATTCAGCTGGGAGGAATTCAACTTTTTCAATTCACTTCCTACCACCTGGGCCTGGGAAGTAAACTGCGGGCATTCCACCACGCGGATCTGCATCTCTTTCGTAGTGAGGTGATTTTCAATAAACGGTAGCGTTTTCAAGTCCATGCGTTTACACAGATCACGCTGGAACTGGCCGGCTTCGTGAATGGTGTCGTGGAAATAAAAAGCATCTGAATCCATCAGAATGGAGGCTCTTCCCAAGATCGAAAGCTGTTTCATGATCGAAATCTCCGATTCTGAAAGTGCATTGAATCCGGCAAACACAAATTGCGTGTCTGGATCAGCTGCAAAAGCCAGGTCGATATTATTTGCCAGGTAGCGATAGGCTTTTCCCTTGGTTGTCAGTGATTTTGATTTCAACTGTTCTTCCAGTGCAAAATAATAGGGCTTTAATTTCTCCCAAAAGGCCATGAACTGGATTTGACCTTTGGATAATTCTTCCGAATTAAAGGACCAGTTCTCAATTTCACGGATGTCCCTTAAATTCTTGAACAGCTGATCTGCAGGAACCAAATAACGGTCTATTTCATCGAAATCGCTTAACAGAATTTGTCCCCATGCCATGAACGAGTCGAAGGAATCTACGTTGATCTCTACCGGATCTTTTTTGAAAATTTCATACAATTCAAAAAGGAGACTGGTTTTATCCAAAACCGGAATGGGGTTCAAATCCTGGATCCAGCGATCAATTGTGACGATTTTGGGAGATAAGATCGGTTTTTGGTAAAATTCAAAGAACGCACGCTGCAAATAGGCGATCATCCGCTCAGAGGGAACTACAATGCATGCATTCTGAAAATTCAGTGCACGCTCGTCCATGTGGCTCACAATTCTGTTTACAAATGTTTCCATATTCCTTTCACCTATTTGGGAGTCCAAATGCTAGTTCCTGTAAAATGCAAATTCGAGATCATCCAGCAAAACCACATTCTTGTTGGTGTTGTGAATGTAAAAGCTCAGTTTCTCCGTGGCAGAAGACCTCTTTGGAAGGAAGATGATAAATTCTTTCTCAGTCCATTCATTCAGGGTTAAAACCGAATCTAATCCGATTGCCTCATAATAAGAAAGATCGTTCCCGGTGGAATAGGCAACAATGATCGCAATCGGGTTGTCATTCTTCCGGAGGAATTTTCCTTTTACTTTCAGTACCCTTCCTTTTGTGTCCGGACCAACTTGTTTGGTGAAATCCTGTGCAAAACCATAGGCTTCATTCTCGTTAATTACACCAATTTGATTTTTACCGTTTTGGGGATCTTTTTCATATTGAATTCCCGATTGTGCCGGATTTTTTGTTTCAAAATCGGTCCGGATGATTTTATAAGCGTTCTTCACACCCATAAATTCCATCATAGATTGGGGAATACTGTCTGTCTTTCGTTTACATAAAATCAGGTTCTCATTCCAGGCAATCGATTCGACCTGTTCCAGGATTTGCGGATAAATCGAATACACTTCTTCCATAAAATAGGGCTTCTGAAAAACCAGGTAATCCCATTTCCATCCCAATGCCCTTTCAATATCTTCGGGTGAATGTCCGCCAACGATTAAACCAACCCGGTTCATGTGGATAAAAGGAATATTGGGACCAAAGGTGTGGATCACCAAAATGGTGTCTTCTCTGGCAACCCCGGACCGGGTTAAGAATTCATCCGATCCTTCAAAGTTTATAACGGAACCCGTAGCATGGTCACTGGCTACAAAAACCCTTCGCTGTTTCTGAAATTCGGATGTTTCTTTGAAAGCCACAATCCCGAAATAAATCACGAACAATGCAAAGACCGTCTCTCCGAAATACCATTGCGGTTTTGGAAGAATAGCCAGGCACAAGGCCACAAAGAGCACGATTGGCAAATAGAAGGTGTCGAGAAAATAATAATCGTGAGCGTAGAATTGTTTGGCCATTGCAAACCAAAACAAACATACACCAAGACACCAGAATAAACAGATAATCCACCATCCTGAAAAGGCTCTGTATGCATTCCGTTCTTTGACCAGTAAAGCTATGAGGACCAATACGATCAGCAGGAAAATCAGGAAATAATGCTTCATCGAAAAATAGGCCAATACCATTACTTCCCACATGTGTTCCAGGATGAGTTTCATTTCCTCCGTATCACTGGCAGGTAATAATTGACTCAGGAAATCAGACCCGTATTCCGCACGAAGGACGCTGGTGTAATATTGCGCCGCAAAAATGACCAGGAAGGAAATTCCTACTCCCAGCACGTTGGGCCAGAACTTTGCCTTTTTTTGAAAAATACGGATCAACTCAAAACCAAGCACGGCCAGGTATGGAATGACGAATGTGAAACGTGCCAGGGCTGCAAATGTGAAAAAGAACAAGGCCCACCGGAACCATTTTTTTCTGCCTCCTTCAAAATAGAGGGCATAGCAATAAAGGGCTATGATTGTGTTTGCGATACTTGGAATGGTTGGCAGAAATCCGCCCTGATAAAAAGTATAGACTGGTGATGTCATGGCAAAAATAACCACTAAGGCTGCTTTTACTTTAGAACCGCAGATTTTCTCCGAAAGCAGGTACAGAAAGAAAAATCCGACGATGCTGTAAATGACAATATACGCATGGAAGACCCACGGTTCATTCGTTCCAAAAGCTTTCATGAAAACTGCCGGAACATAATCGTGGACCGGGAATTCTACAGCCGTTATGGTTGAATAACTCGGATCAGACCAATTTTTAGGGAACTGGTGATTGAGAATGTAATTCTGAGGCTTAAAAAAATTCAGGTCGTTCCGCACAAAGCCATTTGCAAGAGCCAGGCGATCATTTTGGGCCCAGGTATGGGTGTACGCCGGAACTTCATTCAGATGCTTGAATTGAAAGACCAACGTGACCAATGTGATCAGTAGAAATGCAATACTATTTGTTATTCTCCTTTTTTTCAAGACTCCCAAATTACTTAGAAAAATCAATCATTACTTACAAATATCAACTTATTCTTAAGAAAAGAACCGAACGATGGGCAAAACTGATTTTTCGTTACTTTTGAAGACAGCAAAAATAAGGATCATTTTAACGAATTAGTTGGTTCCTTTAGCTATAAAACATAAAATCCCGGTTATTTTTGCTGTTTAACTTCCAACTTATGAATCGTTTAAACAAGCTTACCAAATACGAAAGATTCTTTTTTCTGGCGGTTGTCTTGTTAAACCTCATTCCGGTTCTCAGTCATCGGTTTTTTCCAACAATTGATGGTCCCGCTCACCTATACAATGCCAATCTGATCAATCACATGCTTTTGCACCCTGATTTTGATTCTTATTTTCAATTTAACCCGGAGCTTGTACCCAATTGGACCGGGCACATACTGCTTTGTTTTTTCAACTGGTTTCTTCCGGGATTTTTAGCAGAAAAAATGCTTCTAATCCTTTATTTTGTGGGCCTTCCATACGCTTTCCGGAATTTGATCAAATCTGCCAATGGAGAAGCTGTCTGGTTAAGCTATCTCATTTTTCCTTTTACATACAACTACCTGCTTTCACTTGGTTTTTACAATTTTTCGCTGGGGTTAATCGGGTTATTCATTGTTCTTTCATTTTGGATCAAAAACCAGGAAACAATTACATCTTCTGTTAAAAAGACGGTGATTCTGAGCATCCTCCTGATCCTGGTTTATTTTTCCCACGTTTTGATGTTCAGTACGGCGTTATTGGCTATTGCCTGTTATACGCTCATCACCTTTTTAAATCAATGGTTTGAAGACGGGAGATTCGAAAATGCATTTCGCATTCATCTGAAAAAAGTGCTTGTTCTATTGGTCAGTTCTCTTGTTCCACTTGTTTTGCTGTTTTTCTATTTCGCTAACCGACCCGATTCCGGGAGTCCTGTTTTTCTCTCAAAAACCGAATTATTCTCCTGGCTGGGTAAAATGAATCCGCTAATTTGTTATTCTGTGGGACTTGAAAAAATTTCTACCATCATAACCAATGTTGTTTTATTCGGGCTTATGATCGGGGGGCTTATTATTCGGGTAAGGGCACGGAAATCTGCTACAGGCAACTCAAAAAAAAACGTTCTTTCTATCCATGATGTCTGGTTGCTGATCTCCTTAATCATGCTCTTATTGTTATTTATTGTTCCGGACCAAAATAAGATGGCGAGTATCATTTCCATGCGCTTTGCTTTCTTATTCTTTTTATTTCTGATCATCTGGATCTCAACCATGAAGCATTCCAAACGCTTTATCCTAATTTGTTCATTACTTATACTCGTCTTCCATATCAAGAGAGTTCGTCATCTCGATCCGGTAATTGATTCCAATAATGCCATAGCAATGGATTGCGAAGAAATTGCAAAATTTATTAAACCCAACAGCATTGTAGCTCCTGTTAATCTTAGGGATCACTGGACCAGGGAGAATTTCTTCAATTATCTTGGAATGGATAAACCACTAATAATTCTTGAAAATTACGAAGCAACCATGGATTATTTTCCGTTGAGATGGAACCATGAAAAATTTCCGGACATTCAGATAGACGGAGTTTCTATTGCCGGGAATTCCTTCCTTTCATCTGCACCGATTAATCCGCGCAATCAGAAAAAAGAATTGGATTATGTCTTTGTATTGGGAGATTGGGACACTACAAATGCCGAACAATTGAAGCATCTTCAGCTGATTTCACGCCATTTTAAGTTAGTTCATCAAAACAGCAACTGCACCTTGTACCGCCGAAAAATTACCGCGAATTAAACCCTTGTTTCATTCGGAAATAGATGCTTTTTGCCTACCTTCACTGGATGTTAAGTTCGGTTGAAATGGAGGATGATTATGAGGACGAAGAAGTATTCGTTTTTCGAGATTTAAACTTTCACGAACTTAATTACGGCACACTTCTGAAATTTGCGGAAGCTTCAGCTATCCAGGCATTGAATCACAGTGGGAATGCTGTTCATGCAGTGGAACTTTCCGTTAACAAAGGCATTTTCCTATGCAACTACGGATTTCGGGCCGAACATGAGATTATTCTTACCCAGGAAAACCAAACTCTAGCCCTTGCCTGCTCTTGCGGCGGAAATGGTAAAAAACTGTGCGATCATCAGGCAATTGTTCTTTATCGGGTAATGGAACACCCGGACTTCCGGGCTTTCTTTGATGAATCGGACCGGCGAAAACGCATTGCTGAAACAGCGGTTTCCTATGGAATTTCGGACGAAGAAAAGTGGGATTCGTTTTTTCAGCTCATTTATGAAAACAGGCAGTTGAAGGTTCTTTCGCTTAATCCCGAACTCATTCGCTTAACTCCCGATAAACTAGCCGAACTGACCAAAAAACTGGCTCCTGTTCCCTTCTCTCCTGAAAAATCACAGCAATCCTTGCCCAACCGGTATATTTCCTTTCGTGCTTTTCCGGATGAAAACCATTTCGAGTTCGAGATCAACGAAAGCGCTTTGACCCAAAACGGGAAAATAAAAGCCCCTATCCGGTTATTGAATGCGCTGGAACTGGCTTTACAGGAAACCAAACCTGAAATGATCCAGGCGTATACTGCATTGGGTATGCTGGGAACGAAACATCATTTGTACCGGAACCTGGTAAATGATGAAGAAACCTTCCAGAAGGTTATCAAATCCATTCACATAGCAAAACCACTTTTCGAAGAGCTGGAAGTGATGGAGGTTTGGGATAGCAAGCCACCAAAAGACGCGGACTTTTCGCTTCACATTCACGACAAACCGATGCTTCTGCACCTGGATGTCAATCAAAACCAGGAATTCTACGAAATAACCGGTTTTATTGAATGTGATAATCACAGCATTCCCTTCGACCAGGTGAAAATGAAA
>CAMLDR010000039.1 GCA_946478775.1 uncultured Flavobacteriales bacterium | reverse complement strand
CATAATAGTAATTATACGACATTCCCCGTCGCAAACATACGTCAGGATTGAATACAGTGTTAAGTTTTCTATTTAACATTTCAACAAAGTTATTAACAATTGTAAATTTACATTTGTATCAGAGGCTGTTTATGCGTCTGTCCGGGAAAATCCCGTGCAGATCTGCGGGGCTGTTTTTGCGCCCCTTGACGAAGGGTTGTTTACGCTTTAGCGCGTGGCATTCTTTTTCTTTGCGGAGAACCTCCGCGGGTATCTATTAAAACACAAAAGGGGAGAAGCAAAGCCCCTCCCCCATCATTAGAAACCACGTTTTAAAACCTGTTCATTACTAACAAAAACCTTTGAGTAATGAGTTTTATCACGAGCAGAATAAAACACACCGACCTGAGAGCGGTTATTAAGCCATTCAATACCATCAACCTTGTAAGTGATGCTACCTTTTAAAAACTTAAAATAATCGCCTTTCTTCAAATCAGAAGCACGACAACGACCTTTAGTCTTAAGCTTTTTCATATCAAGCTCAGTGAATGAAGTAAAGACTGAATAGCTTTAAGTCGCGCCCATCGAGCATGAAGCTTAACAGTCCAACCATTCGCCTGGACTTCCAAAGTAACTTCATTAAATAGAGCGTCAAGTAAAGCAGGTTCCTTTTTGATTTTAGAAACATTGATCTTCGTCATACAAAATGCGTTTTGATTTTATCCAATTTCAACGCGTATTCATACTGCTCCCCTTTATCCAAGCTGTACCACGCATTGATGTTACCACCACGAACGACTTTCAAAAATTCAGCAACGAAATCTACAAAAAGACCGGTATCCGGAAACTTGATGTAGTTACGAGGTTTACCATCGCTAGTATTGCCAAAATACACGATATTGAACTTTGATTCGTCAATTCCGTGCTTCTGTGCAAACTTCTTAAGATAACCCCAACCGTAAGGGAATTCGTTTGATGTTGCCACCATTCCGGCAGTCCCACATTTTATCCATTGGGAACTTTTGAAATGTGAACCCTCTAAACGCAATAACTGCTCAATTTTACGAGCATATTGAAGGCCGTATTTCTGCGAGACTCTTTTAAGTCCGGCAGGTGCGTTAGCAGTGATACCGCTAACAGTTTTTTCTGAATCTCCCATTTTTCTCTTAAGAAGGATAAAAATTAATACTACAATTACAATTTGCGCCAATCTTTGCATATCTCTTTGATAGTTTTGATCAACACTTTGTTTACCCTTGTAACAACTTTAAGAGAGCCAATTGTAACAAGCGCCCAAGCGGACACAGCAATAGTTACTTCACTAGCTCTAACCATGGCTCAGGTTGCTTAACAGGTTTCCGCAGCACACGTGCTGAAGGATGTTTTTTTCTCCTAAAACGCTTAAAGAAAGCAACTAAACCTTTGATGACGAAGTAAATACCGCCACCAACAATGACAAGGGAAACAACAACAAGGACAAGACATAAAAGCAAGGGGAGTTTCATTAACTCAGAAACCCCCTTAAATAACGCCTTAATTATGTCAACAACCTTGTTTGAACTGGGAACTATGACACCTTCTACCATGGGACAATTTTAAAAATCATACCATTACCGATATACGCTATCATATCAGTATTAAAGGCGCATTGAACAGTAACTTCAGAACGCTTAGCGCTTGACTCCCAATCAAAAGAATAGAGATTCAAAGTACCTGCATTTGGACGAGCATCAGTCCAATTAACAAGAACAATTTGTGCTGCTGCTGAATGCTCATAAGGAACCCAAAGAGTACCTACATAAAAGCAGTTATCCCAGTCTCCTAAATTTGCAGGATTCCAAGAACCTTCTTTTATAGCACCAGTTTCACCCATAAACTCAACCCTGTAGATTCCCTGACCATAGTACCTATGGAGGAACATATTACAGGAATCTATGATCTGTTCAGCTTTATCAGGAACCTGAACAACAGATTTGACGTTCATTGAAACGTCAGCAAGTTCAGAAGCCTGAAAATTCAAATTTTTACGATTATTTCCCACTTGGTTTATCTTTTAAATAAGTTCTAATGAACTGCATAAGTTTATCCAGTTCAGGAGAGCGATATAATATTTTTGACAACATATCGCGCTTCCCATCATCGAGAGCTAAACCGAAATTCGCTCTCATGGCATGGTAATCCCCAAAGGTGATTACTTTAGATTTTACACCGTCAATAAAGCTTTTCGCTTTGTCCTTAGTAGGAAATTCCTTAACGCCCAAATACTCCATTCCAACGGAAGAAGCATCAACAACACCTTGGAAACCGGACTTTAAGTAAACCTTAAGATAAGAAAGACCTTTGCTTGACAAAGAATTGAAAAACTGATTAACGATTAAATCTTCATCTTCATTATACTTCAAGTAAGTATCATGAATCATCCGAGCACGTTTCTTTGCCTCTTCATTGCTAATTGAACGTTTTCGTTTAGCATAAGCCAAAGACTCTTTTTTCAGCTTTTCAAGATCGCTAACATAGGACTCTTGCTTCACGTCAGGGGTAAACCAATCTTTGATAGCGTCTGTACCTTCGTTCAAAGCGTCACCAAGGTTCCCCAAAGCGTCACCGCCGTCCTTAATGACTTCTTTGACATCATCCTTTAAACCACCCTTCTTAAAAAAGGTGAAAAAAAGCCAAAGTACGATAGCACCTAAACCGATCCAAAGGAGCGAAAATGTATTTTGCTTACTCTTCATCGGCATCATCGTCATAAATCTCCTCTATGACCGGTTTAGGATTGTAAACGTTATACAACCAAACTTTCAACTTACCAACAACAAAAGGCAAGAAAGCAAGCAAGGCAGTTTGCAAAATCCATCCTTTATGAAGTCGTATATACCAACCTTTCCAACCTTTTGTTTCGTCATGAGCCTCAGCAAGTGAAAGTTTTGCTTTCTCCTGCAATTTGTTAATCTCATTGACATCAGTGTCCGAAATGTTCTTTAACACTCGGAAAATAAAATCGATAATCTCCATTTAATCTTCAAATTTTATTGAACCACGCCCACGGCCAATATGCCGACGGACGTACTTCTGTTTTTTCTTGTTGTAATTATTCCCGAAATATTCGTCGTGACGATACCGGGTGAACCTCTCACTACGTTTACGGCTTTGGTACTTTTTAGCACCGCTGTAAGCCCTGCGGGACGTCCTACGAACATCCCGACTTACACGGCCAAAAAAGCGAGGAAAGAACACGTAAAGGCCTAAAAAGCCCAAAAGCGCTACTAACCCGAAATTTTTCATCTACGGCGTTTAGTACGTTTTATCTGAGAACCACGCTTAGAGCGCATTCTGGAAGATTTACGGAAACCGGAACTTCTACGGAAGGTTCGTTTTCTCTGTGGTGCTTTACGCTTTCGGTTCGGAGAGCGTCGACGGACACTTCCCTTTTTACCGAAGAACTTATAAGCAAGAACCACAAGAAAGCCGATACCTAACCACATTACCCATTTAGGAATGGCAACGGGAACGCCGTCAAGCTTGCCGGTAAAACCATTAATGATATCAGCAAACCAACCACTACCAGTAGAAGGATTTATTTTCTGAAGATCAGAATCATCGTAATCCATAACATCTTCAGAATCATACCCTGCTAAATAATCAGGTTGCTGATTCTTGTTACCGTTTAGAATTCCACTACCTTGAAGCTTGCCAAGCAAACCCTTTGCTTTGTCAAGGAGGCCACCGCCTCCATCGAATAAACTCATTTTTTCTTATTAAACATGAAAAAAGCAAAAACAACACCTACCAAACCCAAAACAACAAGAATCATAGGCTGAGCGCCCAGTGATTTAATAGTGTTCTGTGTCCGGACGTTTCTGTCATTTGCATTGCGATTACCTAAAGACATTGCCTTGTTATCCTGAGCCTTTCCTATGACTTGCCCTACAACGGCAATACCATCAGAAACGGCCTTAGTAACGCCGGCATTGGGATCGATACCCTGATCAGCAAGAGACTGTTTAACGGCAATCTTCTGCTGTTTAGTCTCCTGCTTCTCCATTTTAATGTCTTTTTTGTCAGACTGCTTAAGTAGCTTTTGATAGTTTTTGATAGCCTTTTTAAGAGATTTCTTCTCCTTAAATTTCTTGGCTTTCGCTAACTGATCATTAAGCTGCGCAATCTTCGCTTCAATTTCATCAGAAGTCATTATCTAGCACGCACGACGCGTTTTAGACCTCCACCCAACTTCGTGTTCAATTTCTGAGCACGCACACTTGTACGGACGATTTGACGAGCAGCAATATCAGCATCAAAAGAAGAACGTTCAACAAGAACGAAACACTTATTTGCAGTGACATTGGCCATGATCAAATTCATGTCCATTTTCACGTTATCGATGGGAACACCACCATAAACCTGATAATTCTGACCTTTGGTTAAACGATCAGCTGTAGGATAATAACGCATTTCGTCACCGATAATCTGACTAAGGGGTTTAACCTCCTGAAAAGCGTTTGAATTCAAAGAAACATTTCCCCATGGAGCATTTTGAATCTCGTAATTCTTATCCAAGTTAATCAACCAAATACCGGTAACATCGTCACCCAAAGTTTGAGAGAAAGTACCACGGTCGTTAGTAATGTTCCACAAGTCGTATTGCACCATGTTGTCTTGATGAGCAATACCCTCTTCGACAACAAGGGTAATAGTAGTACCCAAAGCATCAGCAGAGCAACATGAAGAAACAGACGGGGTACTTAAAGTTACCTTCAAGGAATCACGGCCTTTAAGGATATAAGACTTCAAAAGCAACGGAACGCGTAAAAGGCGGCGTTGTTTCAATGAAGCCGTATGACCTTGAAGAATTTCACCTTTGGAATAAGCACCGAGAATGTTACCCACCAAAGGAGTGCGGATTGATTGAGCAATGGCCAACGGCAAAAGATGCATTGCGGTATAACCCTCGCTACCCTCCTGTTCTGCTTTCATGATCATTTGAAGCTGAGTTAAATCAATACCACCAGTAATGGCAGTGTTGACAGCAGTAGCTTCGACAATGATTTCCAAATAGGCATTTCTAACTGTGGTGTTCTGAAACTCATAGTTTTCAGAAAGACCGAAACGAACTTCTTTTCTCATTACTCAGCAAAGAATTTTCCAACAACTGGAAGTTTTGACAACATAGGCTTAACCTTGTCTGCCATAGCAACCCCTAACACAAAACACCCTACACCAACAATGGCGTAGATCAAAATGGACTTGAAGCCCCCTTTTTTTCTCATAGTTTGTAAAAAATTAATATATACGCCAAAAGCCCCACCGAAGTGAGGCCTTTAACGTCAAACAAATCAAACAATATGGGGAGAAAGAATAAAAACCCCTTTACGCAGAAACCCCGCGAAATGCAGGGCTCTACTTTATTCATAGGGAAAAATTACAGCACAGGAAGTGCGCAGACCTAGAAAGTGCAAAATGAAAAGAGGGCAAAGCTTCTCCGGCCTACCCTCTTTAATCTAATTACTCTGCTTACAAAAAGTAAGACTTATGTTTACACCACCTAAGCGGGAATTCAAATATATAAATTACTTTTTAATAAATGGCAACATGATTGTATTTTTTTTATTTTTCATCAAATAATTGTCCAGGACCAATTGAAATTTAAAAGGCATGGAATCGTAGTACGGGGGAATGGAATCCAACACATTTAGTTTTTGTTTCTTCCAAGAAAAATATGTTGCACGACTGATAACGCCAATATCCAAAGCATTTTCAAAAGTGCCGTAAAGCTTCAAATAGGTAAACATTCGCTTTTGTTTGACACTTGCCTTTTTAGAACAATAATCAGCAGGCATTTGGTCAATATGAAACTTTTCGCGAAGCTTATTCATACGAGAAAAACCAAGAAAAACAAAGGTGTCCAAGTTTTCTTCATTGATAGTAAGTATGTTTCGAATTTGGCGAAACTTGTAAGTATTACGCATTGTTATTTTTGTTTCAAACCTTAGTATAGGGATTTCAAGTTTAACGTCACGGGGGTCTTTATGTTTGAGATACACAACAGAATAAGAGGATTTAGAAAGCTTAGTAAAGCCAGTACGATAGGAAGTATTGAAGGTACCTTTGTGAGTAGAATGAACAAGACCAAGGTACAATTCAGAGTCAGGACAGTTATCGAAGTAACGATTATAGCATATATCCAAACGTGAGATAGTCCAATCTCGTAAACCGAGCATTTCAATAGAGCGTTTGAGAAGAGAAGCGTCATTAACATAGACGTAGGAAGTACCATAGAAGAATTTGGTAACAGAGTATTCAAGAGACAGGAAATAATCATTTCCAGTAACACGTATCTCATAACCATTAGGACGAACCAATGTAAACTTGTAAAATCGAAGGTCTGAACCATCTTCGTTATGATACTCACGTATATCCATAACGACAAGACCGGCCACATCATGGGACTGCTTAAGAGTGGCTATTTTTTGAAGCTTGCTACCAAGCCTAAAAAGGTGTTTATTATCATGGGTGGGGAAGCGGAGTTTTACGGTATCAATCATGTGTAAAATCTAAAAGTTAGACTAAGTTGCGGGTGTTACTACTACCCCGCAAACAAAGAGGCACAAAAAAAGGCGTTTAAAACGCCATGAATATTAGGGATTACGCCGGAACCAATCGTCAAAAGCAATTTCCCAAGATTCAGTATCGGGAAAGTTGATAGGAATAGGAGGTTTTTCCCTAACAGGAAATTCAAGAGTAAGTGGTGTGTTGTTTTGTTTTTCAAACATAGGAATTTCCAGTTGAGTAAAATTGCTTCCAGTTGAAGCATATGTTAAGATGGTGTCCGTCGATCCGGGGGGAACCGAACACTGGGGATCACATTTAACACAAATCCAAGAAAAACCATGGTGATTCCGATCCCATTCAAGACGTCTTAAACGGGATCGGATTATTTTACGGCCACAATCAAAGCATTTAGAGCGTAATTCTTTAGTAGGCATTACAAATCAAGTTCAATTGGTGTTTCAAAAGAACAATCATCATCAAAAAGACCGTTAATGTCTTTTTTTTGGCGTAACCGTCGATTTTCTTTTTTCAAATGATGAAGTTCGCGCTCATTATCGCGATACTTACAGAATTTTTCATAATCCCTATAGGCCGTGACAAAGTAGTCGACAACCATGGCGATCAAAACGCCTATAAAAATGAATAAAAAAATTATAGCGATCCATCCGAAGAAATGAAAAAGGCCAGTATTAGAAAATTGTTGTGCTGTCATAAGTCGTTTTTTTGTTGATCGTTCCGATTGAACCTTTCAATCAGAGAAACTGCTAAATGGTAAGTGCTAACACCTACCATAAAGCCAATAATAAGCCCGGGAACAAACATTACTTTAGAATTTTAATTTTGGTCTTTTTACATCTTTTACAAGTTTTCACTTTGTAGTGAATAACAGTACGTTCGTCTTCTACTCCAAGAGCGAATTTGCGAACGGTTTCGGTTAGATTAGCTGTTTGAATAGATATGTTTTCTTCACGAAGTTCAGAAATTATCTTTTCGTAATCAGTAACCATTTGTTGAAGCTGGTGCCGCTCCGAAATTAAACCTTGTAATTCAGATAAAAGCGGATTAAAATCACCGTTATCAATTTCAATTTTGAGTCCAGGAGAATCAAAAGCAATTGCGCGACCTAAAAAAGAAAGGAGTTCTTGTGTTTTTGTCATGAGATAAGTTTTAATTGTTCGAGAGACTCACGATAAACGATAATGCACGAACCTAATTCGATACATTGACCGTGAGCGTTAAAAATAGGCCAAGACGTAATCATGGTACTGAGTACGTGACGCTTTTCAATAAAAGCTTGAAGTTCCTGTTTAAGTAAAACAGGTGTCTTCCATTGTAATAAATGGGTATTCATCAGTAAATTTTAACTTTAACAGTGTAACCTGTTCCGACTTCATTCGTAAAACGATGTGTTAACGGTTGATTACCGTTAAGAAGTCGCTTTTGAAAAGGGGTTAAAGCCCAATCAAAAGTATTAATTAAAAAGCCTTGTAAATCTTCAAGAAGGTCAAACTCTTCGTCTTGAAGAACTTTGTTTTTGCAGACTAGCTGCACTAAATAGTTGATCGCCATAATTCACATTTTTGAATTTATGGGGAAGTATCCTATGTTTCATAATAGTAATTATAAGACATTTTGAAATCCTGGGTAATCTTTGAAGATCTGTTTCTTTTGTGGTGGTTAATTTAAAATGTGGAATCCGGTTATTTTAAAAAATGGAATTAAAGATGATAAAAGACGATTCTTAGAATCGCCTTTTATCGATCAATTATCTTTTAAATTCGACAATCACCCAACCAGCTCGAGTTTCAATATCTGACCAGTTATCATATAATACTGATATCCTAATATCGTTGGTAAGTTCAGTTTTGTATGGTTTGTGAAATGTTCCCCATCTATAATCAACATCAGGTGTTGTCCCCCAAGGAATTTTTTCAGGATCACCTCCAGGGCCTTTTAAGCCATCAATATTACATATGAAGTGATGGATTCTATGGATTGTAACATTTTTTGGCACCAATACTTCTATTGTCAACAAAGAATGGACTATTTGCCCCCCGTTTTGTCCATAATCTATTCCTTTGCCTATATATTTAATATCAGATGAGCCAAAACTTAGTCCATTTTTTGTTAAAAATTCAATAAGCCAATACGGATTTTGTTCCGCTTCTTCTCTTGTTTTTTCCATTTCTTTTGAATTAAAAGTGAATAGCTATTAATTTGGAGAATCTGTACTGTAAAGTAAAGTGTAATCAATCGTTTCTTGATATTCGGTCATTGCATTGATATTTATTAATGCAATAAATGATACCATCCCGCGTGCATTCGAAGGATAAAAATTCAGGCCAACATTAGGAAAAATTTTATCATGAACATGATGTTTCATGATTGATTCCATTTCGAAAAGTTCTTTAGCATTTTCTGGATAAGAATGTGAGGTAATTATTGCTCCTGTCACATTACCATTATCCTCATAGAGTTTTTTGATAGAAATTGTGATTTTCATAATTGTGAATAAAATGGTTTATGCGAAAATAAAAAAAATATTGATTTTCAATGTGTTAAACTGAAATTGTGTTCTAATTGACTTCTTTATTAGTTTAATTTTTAAGTTTGCCGTTACTAACGGCGTTGGCCACTATTATTTTCTTTATGAATAAACTGAATGAATTCTATCGTTTACGAACTGACTTTACTATTATAGGTTTAACTGGACGTGTTGGAGCTGGTTGTTCTTTAATTGCAAGTAAACTTGCGGATGAAGATTTTGTTTTAAAAGCCCTCAACGAAAAAGACTCTCGCCCTGCATACAGTTCAGAAAGAATTAAATACGATATCTGCTCAAATTTTTTGAAATATCCGGGAAACTGGAGGAAATTTCAAATTATTAATTATAAAAATGTTTTAGTGTTGCACTTAATTCATCAGGCAAACACTACAACCGATCCAATTGACTCTATAATTGAGATTATTTGTCAAAATGGCCAAGGGAAAATGCACCGGGGCAAACCCATAAAGAATCGTTTTGATAAGATTGTAGATTCCGATTTGATGGATCAATTAAGGATCTTTTTAAAAGAAAATGCCCAAATAATTACTGCAGAGAAAAACAACTTCCATCTTGATAATAAACCGCTGCATATAGTTATTAAAGAGAAAAGGAATTATTCAGATTTATATAGCTACTTTTTTGGTGAGTTTGAAATACTTTGTAAGCAATTTTACGATAAACTTAATGAGTATGATTTAACAAAGAGGAGTCGATTAACACATGATTTAGCTTATTATTTAAGACAGCATGGAGATGTGAATAATACGGGAGTTGTTGATATGTCATGTATGTTTACTATTGCCGAGACTTTGAATCAATTGATTAAAGCCTTCAGAAAAAGACCTGGAGGAAAAACTACGAAGATTGTCATCGATGCAATGAAAAACTCTCTGGAATTAATGTACTTTAAGGAGAAATATTCTGCATTTTATGCAGTTGCCACAAACAAAAATGATTTATTACGACAGAGGTATGTTTTGGAAAAGGCAATTCAACAGTACCCTAGTTCAGATAAAAAGAATACTGATTCAAAAGCTCATAAACATTCCGCTCATTTATTAATGTTAGATGATATAGAATACAAAACTACTGATCATAAAAGCGGAGAATTTTATGCTCCTGATATTGAAAACTGTATTCAAAAAAGTGATTATCATATTTATATTCCCGATGGTATTGATATTGAGGCTGATCCTGAAGAATTTTCTTATATGTCGCTTGATGAACAGCTAATTAAAATGATTTCGTTAATTCATCAACCAGGAATAATAACTCCAACGGCGATAGAAAGATGTATGCAACTCGCATTCGCGGCCAAAACTAATTCAGGATGTATATCTAGACAGGTTGGTGCAGCAATTACTGATAAGGATTACTCTATTAAAGCCATTGGTTGGAATGAAGTGCCCGAAGGACAGGTCCCTTGTAATCTTAGGAGCCTTACCAATCTTGCTGGTACACAGACTGAGTCCTTTTTCTCTGACTTTGAAAAATTTGGAGGTGATTATGATGGAAAAACTTTCAAAGAAAAGGCAGGAAATGAAATCAAAAATGGAGATCTTTCCAATTTAAATGGGAGACATTGCCCCTTCTGTTTTAAATCTTTTCACAATGCATTTGAAGGAAAAGACAATCAGGTTCATACGAGATCTCTGCATGCTGAGGAGAACGCAATGATGCAAATAGTTAAATATGGTGGTCAGCCTGTAAAAGGTGGAAACCTCTTCACCACAGCAAGCCCTTGTGAATTGTGCTCTAAAAAAGCTTTTCAGCTGGGAATAAAAAATATATTCTACATTGATCCCTATCCAGGAATATCGCAAACCCAAATACTTAAAGCTGGTAAAAGAAAAGAATCCAATCCAAAATTATTCATGTATCAAGGAGCTGTTGGGAGGGCATTTCATAAACTCTATGAACCTTTTATGTCAATTAAAGATGAAATGGTCCTTTTAACAGAAATCAATCCTAAAATTAAAAAGTCTACTGTTGATGATTTTGACGTTGAGGAAAGAATCAAGAGCTTAATAAAAGATGAAAAAAAACAAAAAGAATTACTTGAAAAACTTAAGAACGTACCTGAGGAAAAGAAGCAGACTGAATTTGAAAAATTGTTTCTGAATAATCAAAGTCTATGAATATTTAAAAGAATATGGAAAAGTACAAGAAAAAGGCTAGAACTATCTTATGGATTGGAGTTGCGATCGCATGTCTATTTCCAGCAATATTAAGCTTGGATAGTTTCGTATCATTTTTTGATTTCACTCAAACAGGGCCTATTGGGGATACAATCGGTGGAACAACTGCACCATTTATAAGTTTGATAGGTGCGATTTTAGTTTACTATGCTCTGATAGCTCAAATCGACGCAAATGTTCTTCTGAAGAAACAAATCGATGATGACAAGAAGTTTCAGATTGTAAGTGAACAATATCGATATTTGGAACAAAATGTTAATGCATTTAAGTTTAAAGATTTTCTGACTGGAATAGAGTTTGATCCGTCGGCAATTGAAGAAAGTGGAAGTCGTGCTTTTCATTCTTTATTTTCAAGAATCGAATGTTTTCACGGTACCGATGAAGAATTACTTGAAGATCCAGCAGTAGCTGAAATGTATAGTATTTTGGAAATAATGCATCAATTACTTGTCCAGATGAAAGAGCAAGACCGAGAGGATATGTTGATGATTCGGACACTGATAAAGCATCTCTTTGATTATAAGATAATGCCGGCCATTCGACATCGAGATATGGATTCACTGGTTTCAAAATATTGTAAGGATTGTGATTGTGAGCATGGAATCCCGATGAAAATGGCTGAGTTAATTGTACGTATCAGAGTTCTGCTTTCTTAATTCTTCGATTAAATGAATCAACTATCCTTTTGTATATAGCACTTAAAGCTATTATAACTCAACTTCTCCTCCAACTGATTATTCACAATCTTCATAATACTGGCAACCGGTAATCCCAGTTGCTGATATTTCAGGATCTGTTCCCGAAATGGATCGAGCGCCCTCCCCTTTCGGTTCTGACTTCCTTTTGGCCGGCCGAGCTTCTTTCCCTGGGCTTTAGCTGCGATCAATCCTTGTTTGGTTCGGATTGAAATGAATTCGCGCTCGGATTCGGCGAAGTAACTGTAAATCGCCAGGAGCAATTTTACATGATGTGAGTTCTTATAGGTAGAAAGCTCCGGTTGCCGAATAAAGATGATCTCTACTCCCCTTTCTAGCAAAGTGTTGATAATGTTGAGGGTTTCAATCATATTGCGCCCTAGCCTACTCAATTCGGCTACTAAGAGAAGATCTCCGGATTCCAGTTTGGAAGTGAGCTCATCGATCTTACGTTCACGATTAGATTTTGTACTGGAGATTTCAATTTCGATGAACTCAGTAATCACAACCTGAATCCTTTGAGCATGGTCAAGGAGCAAATGTCGCTGCTTGTTCAAATCTTGTTTATCGGTACTTACCCGAATGTATCCTATAGTTTTCATTTTCTTGGTTTGAATAAATAATCAGCTTTTTGACTATTTGTGCAATGATTTTGCAGTTAAAACCGACCTATTCTTGTTCAAAATAGATCGGTTGTTTAACGGTCGTTATTTATGCACTGTTTTTATTTGTTTTGCCGGATTTTTAATGCTTCGATCGCATAAGTGACTTGGGAGAAATTCTCATTGGCATATCGCTGAATCTCTTTAATCGATTCCAGATCTTCAATACCATGTGCTTTACACAATACAGAAATTTCATTTTTGGATGGAGGAATTAAATGTTCCCAATGCTGGATGCGTCTAAAAAGTTCAGGTACACCTATGATTCCCTGATTTTTCCATTTCTGTATATTGTCCTGGAAATATTCCGGACCGGCTAGAATTATTCCAGTAGTGTGCTCTGTTGCGTCCCTTACTTCATGAAGGTATTCAAGAAATTTGGGTTTGAACTTTCCTGCTTCATCAATGATTAACAATTGTCGCTCCTGTGAGTAGTTCAGCTTATAGCAAACCTGTTTTATTAGAGCATGTAAATTATTTCCGATGCTCTTGCCTTCTATTCCCATTGCATTCAGCAATTTGGTATAGAAATCCCTTGCATTCATGCTGGCTGTAACGCACAAGTAATACACATTCTTGTTATTGTCCAGGTAATGCTCCAAAGCGGTCGTTTTTCCAGAACCTGGATAACCAATAATTGCAACCATCTTTGAATACTTATGGGCATCAGCACAAATACCTTGAATCGTACTGAAATTAGTGGTACTGATTAATAACTCATTCATGCCCTTTTGTTTTTAAAAGGATTACTTCAAGCGATCCTGGAGTTTGATAAAGATGGTGCTTGTTGTGAACCTCACGTGATCGTTTGTGGTGTTCAGACTTTTGATCTACTAGGTGTTCCTGATCAAACGGAATTGAAGGTTTATTCTCTTTGTTTCGATAAACCAATTTTACAGGCTTAGAATACTGCAGATCTGTAATGAACCGTTCGTTTTGATCGAATAATTTAATTCTATCACGGTCAGTTTTTTGATAGCAAACAATGACAGTTGTTCCATTCAACCGTAATCTTAACTCTTCGTCTTCAATCAAATACTGGAACTGCTTATTCCTAAAGCTTCCTTCCGAAAGCAAAATCATAGATTGGCGGACATGATATTCTAGGTAATGGTTCCAGAACATTAAAGCAATTTCGTTCTCTGTAAGTTTGTAACTGAATTGACATGTATCTGCTATTGCATAAGCAATCGAAGGAGCTTTTTTGGAGGGGTTTGCTGACTTTGAATTAAATTCCAAAATTGCTTCGGCTAATAATTGCTCTAGTTCAGATTTACTTCTGAGGTTTTCTCGCTTGATAGCTTCCAGTAAAACTTTCCGAGAAGGTCTCCCCGATTCACGCTTGCTTTTAATTCCTTCTCCAAGATATCCGAATTTTCCTTTGCAAACGGTGGTTTGAAAGGTTGAAAAGAAGCTCTCAATGTGCCCTTTGTCATTGGGATGTTGAGGCAAATGAATCCGAATGTTAGTTCCAAGAGCTGCCATGTGTGTTTCAAGAGCTTTGTATTTGTCATGTTTGTAGCAACTACCATTGTCCCTTAGGACTTCAGAAGGAAGATATCCGGTTGTCTCGGCTGCCATTCGAACTGCAGAGAGAACTACCCTGTGATTTTCAGATTTATCTGAAGCATAACCAATAATTTTCCTGGAATGGATATCCATCACCGCAAACAAAATGAGAAAACCAGGTTGACCATTTTCCATTAGATATGCAAACTGAAAACGAGATCCGTCCATTTGCCATAACTCCCCGTTTGATTCTGCATCTTCACGTAATCTAAAAGGATCCAGATGAATTTTACTCCACTCCTTCCCGTTCCGGAAGGGTTTACATTGATTTTGAATGTATTTGTCCGCTAAAACTTGTTTTACACAGCTAACCGATACCTCAGAATAGCCATTTATGATTGCCCAGCTGTTCAACTTTTCCTGAATTACCCGGTATGACCATTGTTCTTTGGCTTTATACAATTCTTTTATCTTATCCTTGTGTGCTTGAGTCAATTTCCGGTTATTCTTTGTTTTTCCAATGCTTCTATGTATTAGAGCTTCATGTCCGTATTGCTCAAATTTTTTGAGTTTATGGTAAAACACTTTGAGTGAATCCGTTTCAAAGACCATATCGGTTAGTTTGCAATAGAATTTGAAAATTTGATTCAGAGGAATTGAAAAACCACGTAGTTGCTGAATTTGTTGAAAAACAGAATGATTTCGAGCGTATTGATGAATAACTTCTGTCTCATAGAAGTATCCACCACCATAAAGCTTGATATAGTTTTTAAAACCATCACGTAAAGCGAACTCAAACTTATCGATAATGAGTTTTTCTATTCGCTCCAATTTTTGAAATTGAAGACTTTCTGAGAGCTGGAGTTCACTGGGCAATTGATACTTTTTGATCATCTCCCAAGAGATCGTTGAATAACGAATCCATTTGATCCGCTTATCCTCAGAATCAGCAAAGTGTTCATAGTTATTGGTTAAATTTTTTCGGTTCCGGGTCAGCTGATTATTTATACTTTGCTCATTGACCCCATACTTTTTCAGGAACGATATCTGAACATAGATATCCCTGTCCAATGCAATAATATCCATTAGAAACTAGAATTGTGAAAACTAGCTGCAGAGTTATCAACCCTACAGCTAAAAGCTTTCAGGGTTAGTAGAAATAAAATGCTAAACTGAAAATTATCAGTGATTTAAGTACCTTACTCGGAACTTGTACTTGAATTGTGGTTTTTGAGAAAAAAACACAGGGATGTCTGTAGGATATTATCCTAGAAATGCTTAATTTTATCATGAATTACTAAAGTTCAAAAAGATCCCATTTGCAAAGGTTCGCCGCCAGCAGCACAGGGATCTTTTTTTGTACCCTACAAAAATCGGTCAAAGAGGCCCTTGTTTTACAAAATGAATAGAAATCTAAAGTCACTTCTAAAGTAAATCAAGGTCATTAAAGTAGATTTTTTTCAACCCTGAATAGACCTTTTGAATATCTGGATTTCCTGTGTCAATTACCCATTTAGCAATTCCCTTTGTTGTGATTTCAGCCATTTTATATTGATTTCTCATAGAATAAAAGCTATCTACTTTAAGAATCTCTCCGTTTTCATCAAGAAAACTATTAGATAGTTTACTAGAAATCTGGGAATCTTTAATTATGCTAAAAACAGTCAAACTCTTGAATAGGAATAATAACGCCAACACATCTCCTTTCCAAACCAATTTCGATTTGAAGTTAGTACGAATTGTTGCCTGATGAAACAGAGAATTGAAATCTCCCCCTTCTGCTATTAGGTTTTCTTTAATTAAGAAATTTTCTAATCGTTTTAGTTTACGATCATTCAATAAGTAATAGAAAGGTGGATCGGTTGAAATAACTTTTAGATTTTCATTCCATTTTTTTTCCTCGAGTAATTCTCGCTCCTGCAGCAATAATATAATGTAATTAATCTCAGCTTGAATAGATCGTCCCTGCATTAATAGATAATTATTCAATCTTTCATATCTATTGATTTTGATTCTGAGATCTATGTAGGAGTTGTTTAAATCTCTAAACTCCAATTTTAATAACTCTTCGTTCAATCTCGAAAAAAGATTTTCAAAAGTATTAAAATAGGAGATCTTAAGCATATGAGGAATCACGCCAATAATTGGCCAGGTATATAGTCCTCCTCGAAATCTCATTTTCCGCAATTCAAAAGACGATTTCAAATAGAAGTGATTGTCTTCAAGATATCTGTTTTCATCTTCATAGAAAATCCTCAAGTACTCTCCGGGTGATTTGTATTTTAGCATTTTAGTAAGTCGAGAAAACTTCCTAAATTGAGATTTCAATATATCTTGAATTTTCTGAGAATATTCAGCTTCAGTATCATTCATGCTTTGTCTTTGCTAACCGAAAGATACTTATTACAGAAATCAGTCAAACTTATATTGTGATAATTGAGTATTCGTAACAGTGTCCCTAACCTAAGGTTTTTCCCATTTTCGTATGGTCCATACTGTGACCGCGCCATATTTAATCCATCAGCCAAAGCTTCATAATTTGAAATTCCTTTATCAATTCTTAATTGTTTCAGTGCTCGACCAATTTCATACAATTGAGAATCTTCCAGCGACCTATTTAAAGTGTCTTTTTCCATGAAACAAATCACGGATACACGAAGGATAAACGTTACCCTACTATAATAGGTCTTTTTATTATATTTGTCTAAATTTTGAAGATCATGTACAAGGCCAGATATTCAGATTCCGAGAAGCAGGAAATATTGAGAGAGCGCAATACTACTGGTATTAGCGTGAGAGAAATTTGCGAGAAGTATGGAATTACGGTTCAAACGTTCTATGCCTGGAGGACCAGACTATCTATCCCCTTACCAACTTTCAACTCTGAACCAGGAATGAAATTGAAGTCAGATTTGCCCAGCCCAATTGAGGAAGAAAACAAAACATTGAGAAGGCTTTACATCAACCTTTCAGAACACAATTATCAATTAGCTAAATTCTTAGAAAAATGAGATCAATAACCAAATTTTTAACCCTACTCCCTATCGTATTAATTCTGCTTAGTTCTGTAAGCTGTAAAGAAAAGCGTCTGCTCAAATTGGCTAACGGAACATTTGAAAAGCCCTACCCGTCTCCATGTATTTACACAGACAGCACTACTCAGATCTTGTACGAAGCAATTAAGGTATGGATCGACAGCGAAAAAGAAACCATGTCCTGGAAAGGAGGAACAACTGAGGGAACTGTTGATATCAAATTAGCTAAATCGGACCGCGGTAATGATAATGAACTTAGATTGGGTATTACGGATTATAACGCATACAAGGACATGCTTCCTACCGGTGCTTGGCCTAATCAGTCATTAAACAATGCTAAGATCTACATTACCCCAAGTAAAAGAGCAATGACGATGAATATTGTTATTGATGGTGAGGAAACGACTTATTATTTTGTGAATTATTAATCTGATTCATTCTGAGCAAGGATCGAAAATGTTTCAGTCAAATAATGGGATTTAGATTTAACGACAATTTCAAGTGATCGGTCTATCATATCCAAAACTTTTTGACGCTTGTCCTCTTCACCGATAAACGGTAAAGCATTATGTGCCTTTACTAGAACATCGAAAATACTTTTATCTCGACTATAAAAATCGAGCTGATTTATAAAACTCGGAGATTTTAGTTCTTGCTCGCATAGAATAATGCATTCATCAGGGAATTGAGCGGCAACTTCATGTAGTTTATTCACTAAATCCCCTGATCTATTAGCAACGTTTCGGACATTTGAATGGACGTATTTAATTAGAAAGTCAAAATAATCCAAAAAGTTCGCTCTAGTTATAGAACGAATCAATGCCTGATAATTTGTATAAAGTTTCTCATTAGATTCGTTCAAGTACTTTTCAACTATCTCCATAGCCCTTTTGTAGGGAACAGAATCTTTAGGTTTATCCTTTAAAACCGAGATAGAGATATCAAGTATGCCATCTTTATATTCCTCCGAAATTATTTCTGCTTTGTTTAAAATTGACGGGGTACTAACCAAATCATTAATCCATATAATACCTACAAGTTGACCATACCATTGAAGTATTTGTTCCTCCTTGATTTTTTTGAGCCCCTGTAAAAGGATTGGTTTTATTTCTTTAAAATGATCATAAAGAGTATACTGAATGACGTACCTAGCGTTACTGTATTTCTCAACTGTTCTCAAGGAGTACATCAACTTCAAAAAGATATCAAATGTCCTTTTATCATCTACATAACCAACCCTTGAAAGTGACCTTAATAGGTAAAGCTTCATCTTTGTGCTTTTCGATGTTGAAATTGCTTCAATAATTTCAAAGACTTTACTCTGATATGGTTCAATTCTAATCCAATTCAATAGATGGTCAATTGTATGCGTATGTGATTCATCCTTCTCTTTGCAATGGGTAACAATTAGATTTTTCAAATAGCCAAACATTTTGTCATCATAAAATCCCTTTTCTAAACAATCGGAAATAATGGTCAATAAATAATATGATTCGCCTTCAAAATCATTTGCTTTTTCTATAATTGAATGGAGTAGTTTAATTGCCTTAGTAAAGTCATATTTAGACTCAAAAAAGCCTAGAATACCATAAATGGTATAAATAGGATTAATTTGATTTCCGGGAGTAGAAATCACCATATCCTCAAGCAAAGGAAAGTACTTTTTGGGTTCATTAATACATAATTTCTTGAATGCCTCCGCGTGACCATATAGAGAGACACTTCTGCTAAATCTATTATTATTAATTCTAACGAAGGATTCTCTTAGATCATCTATAGACATCGATTTGTAAGCAGCCTCAGGTAAAGGAATACTTCCTGAACTTAATGTTGCTCTTGGTCCTGAAGGTCTATCCCATTTAAGATCTTTAAATCTTCTTTTATACTCATTTAGTTGCTTTTTTCTTTCTGGAGACTCATTGATAAATTCCACGGGGATTTTCGAAATCAATTTATAGCGATCTTCAAACATCCAATAGTTTCTGGTTTTCTTATCTGAAATCCAACTTGTACCGGTGGACCAATCTTTTAATGTGTTACAATTTTGATAGATTTCTTCTTGTTGTAAATAACTTAGTAAAGGATAAATTACTGATATAAGTTCTCCGACCAAATACTGGAATAGATCATCAAGATGTCTATACTCTTCCCATAAATCAGGATTATTTAGAAATGAGTATCCTTTATTAGTAATTTGAAGTCTAATCATTACTTCCAGTCCTATACAAATTGAAACCTGATGCTTAGACAGTAAAAATTCATTTAGTTCATCCAAATACAATTCTTCATTAGTAATCTTTTCACATAGATAATTGACTATCCAGATATAAAGTTTATGCTGTTCATCTCCACTTTCTACTTCCAAACCATTAAACGATGAATAAGCGTCACATTCGATATATTTGCTGCGTTGATATTTTGATTCGCTTTGCTCACATATTATAAAGAACAATTTTTTTGAGGCTCTATATGCTTCAGGAGGAGATTCGTCCCAGAGTCTTTCAAAAAGATTATAAAACATTGATGAGAAAACGGACATCTTTGTTTCTCCAGCTTCAAGCTTGAGAATGGAGAAGGAATCTATTTCATCTGCAAAGAAATTGTATTCTCTATCATTTAATGCCGCCTGCAGAATAACATAAAATCTATAATCCCATGAAAGAAACATCGACATATAGGATTTGTACATTCGAAGGTAATCCTGGTTTTTAACATCCACGCATAAAGACAATGAGTGTACTAACCTTTCCTGATTCAAATCAGATTCGTACTTAGTAATAAGCTCAATTATAAAATTGGGATAATTCCTACCATTGGTATTACATATATCAAAAAAACCCTCTTGGATCTCATCATTAGTGATATCTAGTTTGGGAGAATCAATTAGAAAACGGATCCAACTGGCGCTAAGAATACTTTTCAAGAATGGGACTTGAAGATTAGGATCATTTAGTAATTTCTTTCCGATCGCCTTGTAATTGACATTTTCGAACTCTAAAAAGCCAATTAAATTAATTACCAGGTATTTGATATGTACTCTATACTTGGAATCAAAAAGAATTGTATTACACTCTTTTAGAAAATTATCTTCATTTGCTTGCTGCTGATATTCTAATACAGCTTTAATCCTTGGTCGTTGATAAAGTCCTTGATCTCCTATCAGGAGTTCTTCACTTATCTTTTTCCCGGATGCGACGAAATGTCTCGCTAAAGAATAATCAAAAAATGTTTGATGAAAAAATGAAATATCGTTTTTATATCCCTGAAAAATCCCCTCTGAAAATAGATATTTAATTTCTTGATAATAGTCGAAATCAAAAAATGTTCGATTTATTTTTAGAGTTTGATTAGTGTACATTGTATTTGATACAGTACCTATTAAATCTGCTAATTTTTGACGATTTTCGGATTTTGAGATTTTCCGCTCCCAAAGTCTATCATATAATTCTCTGAGAGATGAAAAGTTCAAGTCTATTTGCGAATCAGACTTAAATAACTCAACGAAAATAGCTAGATGCAGAGGAGTGATTAGAACTGATAATGTCTCCTTGGATATTTTAGTTTCTTCAATTCCTAACTGCTTAATTACATCAATTACTTCACTTTCTTCAAGTGATTTGACTTCGATAATTTCATTTTTCCCATACTGCTTTAATTCCAAATCATTGTTCAGATCATAAGTTCTGCAGGATAGTATTACTAATACATTAGGTAGTCTGTGGGCAAATGCAATTAAATCCTTATATCTGTTCAAAAGAGACCTGTTGGTAGAAAGTGCTAATGATAAAGCATCAATCTGATCTATAAGTAGAACCGTTAATGGGTTGGAATCCGATAATAAACTAAGAACCCTATCAATTGTATCAGGTAATCGAAGTAAATCTTTCAGTTCTTCTGAATTGCGAAAATCAATTTTATCAGCCTTAATTGCTAAAACTGGGATGTTTTGACTTTTAAGATCCAGAAGAATCTTCTGCAAAATTGTAGTTTTACCCATTCCGGCTTTTCCTGTCACAGTTAACAATTTTGAAGTGTTTTCCTTCCAGTTTCTTGGTGAGTTAACCCAATCTAATATCTTTTGAACCTCTTTTCTGTCAATATAATCCAAATCATATGGGGACACAGCTTCTTCCAAATTTATTGTTGAATTCAAAACACTATTTAGTGTTTGATCCATGGAAATTCTAGACTTCTCAACGATTCCTTTTTCTGATAAATAATCTAGAACCGCACTCCGCTTAGTTGGAAGTTTTGAAACTGAGCGAGAGAAGGAAAATTTAAAAAGAGTTTCCATATACCATTCCGGAACGTTAAATTTCAGTGAGAATAATTTCGAAACAGTTTCTTCTATTATTTCGGTATCTAGAAGTAACATATCAAGATTCAGAGATAGTTCGAGCATTTTTTCCTCATCATATTCAAATGCTGTTACTAACTCGTCCCATTCCTTTAAAAGAATTGCAGATCCCAGAGCACTTTGTATTTCAGCTCTTGTCTTAACCCCTTTCAGCCTTTTTAACTCTCTAATTATTAGTGAGTCAGATTGTGATATGATTTTAATCTTTCCATTAGGGCTGGCTTCAAACTGTTTTTTTATATCAGAAATAATTCCATTCGATTTCAATTGGCTCACATTCCAAGTGGCAGTAGGAGAATGTTGTTTGATAGTACAGTAGGTTGTTTCGCTGTCCTTATTAATCACTAAATCGTCCACAAACACTTTCTTTTGAGAATCTTGTGCAAGAGGATCCTTCTCCCTCACTTTTTGTGGAGTGACCGTGCTATTGTCATCATCACTAAAAATCAATTGAGACATATAGTAAACAAACACCCATTGTTCGTATTCTACCCCTGCGATTGTTGATGATCCTCCTCTTTCTGCCATTTTGTTTATCCTTTTGGATTTACGGTAGATTACTATTATCCTTTAAAGTAATATTCTACAACTAACTATCTTTTTGTTTTTGGATTCTTGCAGTTTTGATTTGTTTTTCAACTCCCTTTTGAAAGTCTGGGATTTTGCTCTCATCTGGTTCAAATTTCATTTGTTGCTTTTGAAGAAGTCTTTTATATTCCGCAAGCAGTTTGGGATCTTCATTGGTTTTAAATCCGATGTAGAAGTTGAGTTTTAATGTGCTAGAATATTTAAGAATTGGCATGGTCAATAATTCGATTAATTGTTCCAATTTTTCTTTATGTTTCCTTGGATTAATATCAACCAATAAGTAATATAAAACGAATAAACGGTATTGATTATTTTGAGTGTTTTTCGAGTATCTATCAATTCGATTTAAAATTACTTTTTCCAAATTTTTATGCCCAATTATATCATATAACCTTGCCTGAACTAGTGTTGGGATCAAATGGGTTAACAAGTTTAATAGTTCTTTAGCCCTAGCTTCATTTGAGTCTTCAATAAGTTCTTTTATCTCGTTATGACTTAATTCTTCAATAACTTGAAAGCCCCAATTGCATCCTGTTTTAATGATGAAATCGAAAATTTCATATACCCGTTCCTCATCAGATATTTCGTCAATATTTTTATAAACTCTACCTAGAATACTTAGTGCCTTGTCAAGTGATTCGATTGAAGAATCTATTTGAATGGGGTTTTTAAGTTTTACTTCACTTCCCTCATCAATACCTAGACCAGTATCTAGTATCATTTCCTCTTCAATCTGGTCTTGCTCATCAATTGTTAGTCCTTCACTTAATCCCGCCGAAATTCGATGAATTATACCTTTAAAGGAACTTAATTCTACTAACTTGGATTTTAACAGTTTATCCAAATTATCATCATCATCGGAGTCATACTTTGAATTAATACTGCTAAAAATGTTTTTAGTTTTTTGAAATATTTGGTTCAGAAAATTTTCGTCATCTCGTTTAATTCCTGCATATATTTCAAATTCGTTAGCGTAAGTTAAATAAAGCAGATCCTCTTGAATGATATTCTGGAGGAAATTGTTCTCAATAATCATGTATTGAGCAATGAAGTATTCAAACACACCATTTAACCTAAAGGTATATAATTCATTGTGCTTGATTTTTATTATACCTTTCTCTTCAATGTATCTTAGTATATCTCTAGGACCAATATTATTTCTTGGATTTTTTAGAATATAATTCTCGGTAAATTCATAAAGTTTTGGATAAGATATTGCGTATCCACTTTCTTGGTGATTCTGCAATAATTCAAATGAAAGATGGGCCAAATATCTCTTGTATTTATCAAATCCAAAACTATCTTGTTCAATGGTAAGACGATCTTTTTCTAAAAGTTTTTCAATGTATAAATTGACAAGTTCAACATCATTTTGGAAATTACTATTGAGGTCTTTTTTAAAGATCCAAATGAATAGAGAAACAGTCCAAAAGTTGAAAGGAATAGATAGTCGATTAAATATTGATTCTATTTTTTCTGCAATCTCTTCTTCTTTTTCAATTGGGAGATCGTGCAACTTTTTTGATAGTTGCTTAATATGTTTTTTCCTTAAACGATGAAAATACAACTTCATCAAATTTCTACCATCTAATCTTAGATTTTCAAATGTGTTTAGAACAGATTCATCAGAACACATTATTACTCTTACATTGGAATTACGTTCTAATATTTCTTCTATAGAACTAATAAATTGTTTTGTAGCAGCGTGGAAGTTATCAATTAAGAGTAAAACTTTTTCATTTGAAATTAATTCATTAGCCTTCTTTCTGTTAATTTCAAAATATCTAAAAAACTCTGTTTCAAGATCAATTTTTTCTTTAAAACTAGAATCTTTACAGTCGATATAATATGGTACTGTTTTGTAAGTCGGAAAATCATCTAGTAGATCCAATAGAATTTTCTTTAGGAGTATAGTTTTTCCACATTTACCATGTCCAAAAACATGAATGTCATTACTTTCATTATTCAAGTTCTCCCAGTCAAAATTAGGCAAAGGACTCTGCTCTTCAGAAAATGTACTCTGAGGCTTACTTTTAAGTACTGGTTCTGCACATGTTTCCTGAAATGATTTGTTTCTACTATCATCTCTTGAAACCATTAACTCTTTAGCTTTGTCAGCTTCAATAGAGTACTTGGATTTTAACTTTAGACGAAATTTGTTTATCTCATGTCTTTCCTGACTTGAAGGTAAATCGTATTCACCTTTATCAACCAGGTAAACCACATTGTTATTTGAATCAAAAAGAAACTTTTGAATCCTGAATTTTAAGTTTTCAAAATCGATTTCTATTTGACCAATTCCAATTTCTGAGGATTGATCACCAGAAAGTGTTGCTGGTGCCCCCATAAAAATGACTCCAGTATTACTTAATAAATCAATGGAGTCTTTATTCTTGTGGATATGTCCTGTTAGTACAAGATTGAAGTTTTGGTGAATGATATCTTCGATTTCAGAGCTGTTAAATTGTTTGAAATCCATTAATGGATGATGCATAACCAAGATCTTGAAGTCTACTTCCTTGAGCTGTCCAAGTGCCTCCTGTAATTTTTCAGTGGGATATAGTAGACCTTTTTCATCATTCAATCCAACTGCTCTCCAAGCAGAATTAATGGAAACAACACCAATCTTTTTTCCTTCAACATCCCTTTTTTTAACAGAAAACATTGGATCATTAATATCGTTTTCTCGATTAAAGTATTTTTGTGAAAATTCGTAATAATTTTGAGTTGGTTTTAGACTATATTGGTAATCATTGCTTTTAAGAAATTCGTTCAATGTGATAGAATTCTTTTGATCTAAAGCATTTATAATAGATTCGATTGTGTCATCTCTATCTACGTCATGATTTCCAGCGCAGATAAACACATTTTGATCACTAATTTTTAGATGATCTATTAGTGGAGTAATAAGAACTGTTTTTGCGGACTCGAAATCATCTTTATTTTTTCCAGTATTTACTAGATCCCCTGAAAAAACAATTAGATCAATACCAGAGATTAGTTTTCCACTTTCAATAAAGTGTTTAATTGCTTGACGCTGATGATTTTCATGCTTGGAACCTGATTTGTAATGAAAATCAGATATGTGTAGTATTTTCATAGTTAGATTAATGATTTTATATCATTGTAAATAGTGAGAACTGTATTTTAAGTTTCTAAAATACTAATTAAATAAGATTGTCAATATATTCGTTAGATAAATCATCCTCTTCCATAATAAACATCATTAAATTTCTCAGATAGAATAGTTCCTAATCCTAATTTATCTTCTAACTCTTCTAAAGTATACAGGAAGCCGGGTCCCATATTGGAATCGTTTCTTAAATCCTCTTTGATCCGATTATATATAGATCCAAAACATCCAATACGCTTGCAATATTTAAAATCAGAATGATGGATCAGACTGTAATCGATGAGAGTAACTTTTGGAATTCCATTACAAATTTGAACAATAGCATTGTCCAAGTGAGGATCTCCATGAGCAAATCCATTTGAATGCCATCTACTTAGTGTTTCCGCTAATTTAGCAACCACATCTTTTACTAGATTCAGATTCGAGTTATACTGTTTTGAAATGAATTCAGATAGGAGATCTCCCTTGATGTATTCAATGATAATTATCCAATGACCTTCAACCCAAATACGCTCATAGTGATTAATTAGAAAATCATGTTCTTTTGACTTCTTTTTAATCTCATGGAAGACATCTTCGCTCCCATCACGTCTTCTTCCGAAATGATTCTTTTTACCGTATGGCACCATTGGACTAACTTTACCATTATAGAAATGTTTTGCAATTAACTCTTGTCCATTCTCATCGACACATAAGTATATATTTGCGTTAGGCCTATTATCAGCTGCAATAGCTTTCGTTATTTTGTAAGTGTGATTTTCTGATTGAATTGTTTTTCCGATCATAACTTCATTAGGGGCTATTTAAAAACAGTTCAAATAATCTTTATGTTATCCGATTCAAACCATCGAGTAATAACTGTCATTGCAGCTTCTTCCATTTTTGAAAGCGACAATACAACAAGGTTTTCTTCCGCTCTGGAGCAAGAAACATAAAACAAATTTTGGGTGCGAAGTTTCCTTTCAGCATTAGCTTCCATATCATTGATGAAATTTTGGAAATTGTATTCCTGAGGCCAACTTGTATCATCAATAACAACAAGTACATTTCGATATTCCTCCCCTTTCGTTCCATGCTTGGTAGAAAACACCGTTTCATTTTGTGTATGCTTGAATAGTTTGACAAACTGTATATAAGATAAGTCCATTAAAGAATCAAGAAAAGTTTTATTGCGTTGAATTTTAGTTAATTCTTCCTCTGTAATTCCTTCAGTAGGAACCTCAGTTTTTTGCAGAAACCTAAGCATGGGACTGCTGATGTACATCAATTTATTCTCAATAACGTAATCATAAATGTCCTTTACTTTTCCCGTATCTCTCAAACTAATTAAATCATCAATTGTTTTTTTGATCTCAGCTTTATTCGAGTGTTTTTTTAGGTTAAAGCCACCACTTCCTGTCTTACCGAGAAATTTCATGACATTACTATACTCATTGTTTACATAGAAGCGAACAAGATGTTCTATTCCTGTTTCTCTTTCTAATGAGGTCTTTTTGTCTACAGATCCTAGAAAGAAGGACACAAATGCGTTTTCTCTTTTAAGAAGCTGATCATTAGCTCCTAAGCTAAATCTATTGGAAAAGACTCGGTATAAATCACCGAACCCACCCCTTTCAGCAACCCTACTGTTCGCTATAATAAGAATTTTGTCATTGCTTCCTTCGTTGAAATTCCAACCTTTTGCTTCTAGTTCACTAAGTATGGTTTGGTAGTTAATAGTCTTTTGAGGAGCTATTCTGCTATTGTAATTACGAACCCCCTCCTTATGTTCCATTTCGGGATAATT